>NZ_AP024849.1:4066250-4397500 GCF_019977655.1 Clostridium gelidum | reverse complement strand
TCCTCTTTGCTTTTTGAATAATCAAATGTTACGTTCTTTTTTTTAAAGTTATTTTGATTCTATTTTATAAATTATGTTAATAAAAATAGTAAAGAAGAATATATTTTATATAGCATATAGAGGAGGATAAGATGATGAAAAATAACTTTTTAAAAAATTTAGTAATATGTACACTTGTAATTATAGAAATATCTGCATTTTGGGTAGCTAATGAAGTGAAAGTAAATGCAGAAACTAATGGTTCGTGGGTATATGAAAATAATAGCTGGCGTTATTATAGTGGTCCTGCTATAAAGAGTGGTTGGACTCAATATAATGGCTATTGGTATTACTTAGATGATAATGGGCGGATGAAGACAGGTTGGATTAAGAGTGAAGGAAAATGGTATTATCTTGATTCTTCTTCTGGGAAAATGCTAACAAGATGGATTGAGGATAATGGAAAATGGTATTATTTAAATAATTCTGGCGAAATGAGAATAGGATGGCTCGAAGAAAATGGGAATTTATATTACTTAAATGATTCTGGTGTAATGGTTAAGGATATATACATTGATTCACGTTATTTAGATTCAAATGGAGCTTGGAAAAAAGAACCATGGTGCAATAGAGATGATAACAGAAGTAGATAATATAAAAATTAGTAATAATACAATAATGATATATCAGTTTTGATTGAAAAAGGACTGTTCCACAGGCTTTACTCTGTGGGATAGTCCTTTTAATTTATAATTAGTGTCCTATAAGTTTATCATTTTCAAATATATGTCCTGTTAACCAATCATTTAAAAGTTGTAGTATGTTAATTATATATTCATCTTGATTATGATCAATTTTTTTAAAATCTACATCTTTAATTCTTTTTATAAATGCATCATGTTCAACTTTTTGAGTGAACATCCTTTTATAATTAATGCTGTTCATATATTCTTCTTCAGCATTAAAATGAAATACTGTATAGTCTTGAAGTTGTCCTATTAGTGTTACTATTTTGTCATATTTATCAAGTGTAAAATCATTTTTTAATAGATTATATGTTTTATCAGCTATTCCAAATAGAACTTTATGTTGTTCATCAATAAAATCTATTCCAGTTTTATATTCTTCTTTAAATTCGTACATTAAATGATACCTTCTTTCCCTATAATATATTATAATTATTATACAACTAATTTGAAAAATTGACTATAGAATTTTAATAATTTTTATTAAACAATAACATTTATTAACAAGAAACATTAATAAACAAATTTATAGCTTATGATAAGGAGAAAGTATACAATATGAATATAATTCAAAATATTGATAATAGTATTTTACAATTTATACAAGTAAATATGAGAAGTTCTATTATGGATAAAGTAATGCCTTTAATAACTGATTTGGGGAATGGAGCAATAATATGGATGTTAATTGCGATTGCATTTTTAATAAACAAGAAATATAGAAGATATGGACTTATGATTATAGTTGCATTGATGCTATGCTTTATTGTAGGGAATTTGAGCATTAAACCTTTAGTTGCTAGAGTCCGCCCATTTAATGCAAAACCATTGTTAGATGGACTTCTTATAAAACAACCAGCGGATTTTTCATTTCCATCAGGACATACAATGTGCTCATTTGCATCTGGAGTTGTAATATTTTATATGAATAGAAGGATTGGAATTTTTGCTTTAATTATAAGTTCTCTTATTGGATTTTCAAGATTATATTTATATGTACATTATCCATCAGATGTATTTTTGGGAATGGTAATTGGAATTTTGCTCGGAAGTTTGTCTATAATTATTATTAAAAGATTAAAGGTATTTTAACTCTTTTTGTAGAACTATAGTTTGTGTGGAGTAAATAATCACAAGGTACCTATCTTAAGGGTAGTAAAATGAAATATGACTATAGGGGGATGCTGTTATGAGTTGGAATTGTGCAGTATGGCACAGTAATAGTGTTAAAAGTAAAGAAGATGCAGAAAAATTATATGAGAAGTTATGTGTAGATGATACTTCATTAATAGGACCAACACAAAGAATACAAGATTTTTATGAAGAATTAACAGCAAAACATCCAGAAGTTGATGATGTGAGTGAAGATGAGATTAACAATTTAGATATATGTCCATGGAGTGTTGCTTTTGATAAATCAGAAGGACATATTATTATGTCATGTGTATTTAGTAGAGCTGAATATATAAATAGTTTAATTCAAGAACTCGCTAAAAAATATGAATTATCTTTTTATGATCCTCAAAATATAACTTTTGTTTTATAGTTTTATAAAAAATTATATTTACCTTTGATTTAAATGGAATAATATGGTATACTAAACTAGTTGGTTTTAAATAATAGATTAAAAAAATGGTTGGGTATATGAGAAAAGTTTAACATTAAGGGGGAGAAAAAATACTATATGGTCAATTTAAAATATTCTGCTTTATATTCTGATAGTTTAGGATGTGAGCAAACATCGGTATGTTTTTTTAAAGGGGAATTTGAGCTAAAAGTGAGAGGGTGCACTTTTAAAAGCGACGGTTTAAATTTTGATTTTTATACTAAGAATTCTAAGAAAATAAGCCATTTATTTTATCTTAAGGATGATGAGCTAATAGAATATGTTATAGATATCAAAATTCCGTTAACATTAGTTTGTGATAATAACGAATGTATAGAAGAATTTTTATTGCGTGTTGAAAGGCATAAGAATTATTATAGTAATTCGCTTTCTGTTGATTTAGAAGGTTTAGTTTATAAGGCTAAAGGGTATGATTTACAAGAATTACTCATTAATATGAATAAGGAATTACCAAAAAAGTATAAGCTGGACTGTTATTTTCCACATGAGTGTGGAGTGAATTATATTCAAACTAGTAATGAAAGTGCTTTTTATTTTTTGAAAAGTTTTAAAGATGAATGGAAAATAAATTCAAAAAAAGATGGCTATTTGAATTTATTTAAAATTAAACATGAAAAAGAATTTAATAAACTTCAAACAGTTCCAATTACATATATTTGTGATGAGTACTGTTTAAATTAATTCCAGATATTTTCATTAAAAACCATACTTATGCATAATAGTTTTTTTATTTGCATATAATAAAATGAACATGATTTTCTAAATTGTTTTAATTAACCAAAAGAGATAGCGTATATTATAATGCTATCTCTTTATAATTATTAGAATATTAATTAATTTTCATGTAATTGATTATGCCTAAAATAGTTGTCTTAAATGTAAAAACTTATTTGCATTTAAGGCAGCTTTTTATAGTTAGGCACATGAAAATATGCTGGCAAATGTACTTGTTATTTTGATTGTGACTTAAAATCTAAAAGATAGAATAAATTGAAAAGCTGTGTCATAAAATTATATAAGTGTAAATATAAATTAATGAGTTATTTAGGCAATAAAGTATTTCTAAAATAATAAAAGTATTTAATAAAAATTATAAGGAGGAAATATTGTGAATGAATACGAGGAAAAGTTAAACGAAAATAAGAACATAATATTGAGAAACATAGAACAAGGTAAGAAAGCTGGGGTTAATAAGGTTTCAGCTGTTTTTGCAATAAGCAAGAGAGATGAAATAAGAAAAAACATGGTTACAGATTTAGCTACATGGCTAATAACTGATGGGTTTAAAGTATCGCTTAAAGAAGGGGAGCTGGAAATACTAACAATTGAATGGGAATAGTTATAAAAACATAATTAAGCCTTTAAAATGCAAGAATTAGCAAATTAAAAAATATTAAAACGTACTAATATAAATTATCAAGTTTATTTAGGTACATGAAAATAAATAACAAGTCCAAAGTTGCCATGAATATTTTTCATCAGGCAAGGAGACTTGTTATTTTTTTGATTGTGCCTTATTACAATAATGTCTTTGCTGTGATAAAGAGGTGAATATATATCAAGCGTAGTTTGTAATTTTTCATGCCATAGCCTTTCAGATACCGAAAGTGGAGTGAATACTAGTTCGATTAATAAAGATACATGAGTGTCTTAAATCATGAAGTCGAATTATTTTTACTCCACTTTTTTTGCATACTCTTTTCAATTTAGTAAGTTTCTCATATAATTGCTGAACAGGTGATCTAATAGGTTCTACATTATATAAAAATAAAGAGAAAATATATACTAGGTTGACAAATAACTGACATAAACTAATGATATTATATTAATTAGAAATGATAAGGTTTACTGGAACTTTAAGTAATTTAATTTAACAATTTAATTATATTATAAGTATAAAAGGAAGGTGAGGAAAATGGGAAATATAATCAAAATTAATATGTACGTAGAAATGAAAAGGAAAAAGAATAATCAATTAAAATTAAAAACAGTAGAAGAAGCTATTTTAGAATATAATGATTGGATAAAAAAGACCAACAGAGAGGATAAAATAGAGAACTATGAAAGATTTTTGCAAGCACAATAATTATTTTTAGAGGTAGGTTAGACATCAAAGTTTAATCTACCTCATTTTTTATTTTGTGGAAAAATTGCGCTAATTGTAGCATTATTTAAATATAACTAAATAAAAAAGAGCTTACATATGAAAATGCAATATCGTGAGTTCAATTTGTGGTAGAGTCTGAACAATTCTTCTCATAAATTTATAACAGAAAAGTCAAAGTAAATTTTAGATATAGTAAGAGGTGGAATCAAAACATAGGTTAAATATATTATAAATGTATATCTCTTAAATAAGCTTAGGAGATATTTAAAGATATCAGATTAATGTTCATTCTATAATAAGTTTTATTATTAATACAGTAGAAAAATATCAAGGTATATTGTGAATATAGAAAAGCAAGTATGATTATTACGCGTTAATAGTAATATATAACTCGAATCGTTAGTTTATGGTGGTTGTAATAATACTTGTATAATTATATAATTTTAATAACAGGAAGGGGTGAATGCTATGAAGGTTGAGTTTTGTCTTATAGATAGTGGTGATATTGTATTTACAAAAGAATCAAAAGACTTGAAAGATGTAATAGATGTTATTACAAAAGTTGGAACGGAAATAAATTTGTTTTTTAGCAAAGATGATTTCATCCATGGGTATGTACAAAGTATAATGTATCAAGTTAATGCTGAAAATAATGATGAAAGCCTAAGAATATATTTTTCAAATGATTATACAAAATCTAAAAATAAAGAAAGAATATCTAGTGAACATTTAAGCACTACAAAATTAAGTGAAAAGAAATAATATTAATTAAAAAAATAGATTAAATTTATTTAAAGCAGTAAGTATGTGAACTTACTGCTTTATTTGTTAATATAATTATTTAGTATTTTAAATAACATAAAAACTGTAAAATAAAAGAAATAACACGAACAAAAAGAAAAAAATATTGTAAAATGTTCAGTGAAAATTGACAAAATATAATATAAATTATAGAATAAATATAGCATAAAAATAAACTTATGAATGGAGTAGATAAGCATGAAAGCAATATTAACAGTAATTGGGCAAGATAAAGTTGGTATTATAGCAGGGGTTAGTCAAAAAATGTTAGAATATAGCATAAATATATTAGATGTTAATCAAACTATAATGCAAGGGTTTTTCACTATGATAATGGTATTAGACTGTGAACATATGAAAGGAAGCTTTGAAGATGTTCGCGGCGGACTTACAGCTGAAAGTGAAAGACTTGGGGTAGAAATAAAGATACAAAGAGAAGAAATATTTAAGTCAATGCATTCATTATAATTAGGAGGGGCTTATGAATACTAATAATATACTTGAAACAATAAAGATGATTGAAGAAGAAAGATTAGATGTAAGAACTATAACAATGGGTATTTCATTACTTGATTGTATAGATCCAGATGGAGATAAAGCTAGAATTAAGATATATGATAAAATTACAAAAGCTGCTGAACATTTAGTAGAAGTTGGTAGACAAATAGAATCAGAATTTGGTATTCCAATAGTTAATAAAAGAGTTTCAATAACTCCAATGTCAATAATTTGCGGAGCTACAGATGAAACTGATTATGTTGAGTTTGCAAGAACTTTAGATAGAGCAGCTCATACGCTCGGAATAGATTTCTTAGGTGGATTTTCAGCATTAGTTCAAAAAGGTTGCACTAAAGGAGATAAAATTTTAATTAGTTCAATTCCAGAAGCACTAGCAGTAACAAAAAAAGTTTGTGCATCTGTTAATGTAGCATGTACAAAATCAGGAATAAATATGAATGCAGTAAGAGATATGGCAGAAGTTATAAAGAGAACTGCAGAACTTACTAAGGATCAAAAGGGATTTGGATGTGCAAAATTAGTTGTATTTGCAAATGCAGTTGAAGATAATCCATTTATGGCAGGAGCTTTCCACGGAGTTGGAGAAGCTGAAAAAATTATAAATGTTGGAGTAAGTGGACCTGGAGTTGTTAAGAGAGCTCTTGAAAAGGTGCGCGGAGAATCTTTTGACGTTGTTGCAGAAACAATTAAGCAAACTGCATTTAAAGTTACTAGAATGGGTGAATTAGTTGCAAGAGAAGCAGCGAGAAGACTAGATGTACCTTTTGGTATAATTGATTTATCTCTTGCACCAACACCAGCTATTGGAGACTCTGTTGGTGAAATTTTAGAAGAAATAGGACTTGAACAAGTTGGAACTCATGGTACTATTGCAGCACTTGCAATGCTTAATGACGCAGTTAAAAAAGGTGGAGTTATGGCATGTAGCCATGTTGGAGGATTAAGTGGAGCTTTCATTCCAGTATCAGAAGATTCGGCTATGATAGATGCAGTTAATAGTGGATCAATAAATTTAGAAAAATTAGAAGCTATGACATGCGTATGTTCAGTTGGTCTTGATATGATTGCAATCCCTGGAGACACACCAACTTCAACAATTGCAGGAATGATTGCTGATGAAGCTGCAATAGGAGTTATTAACAATAAGACTACAGCAGTTAGAATTATACCAGCACCAGGATGTGTAGTTGGAGATATGGTTGAATTTGGTGGACTTTTAGGTAGAGCACCTGTAATGAAAGTAAACGGAAAATCATCAGAATTATTTGCAAATAGAGGCGGAAGAATTCCAGCACCTATACATTCATTTAAGAACTAACCTAAAATATATTTAAGTAAATACGGGAATAGATTAAAAGTGAGAAATGAATTAGAGACTGTAACAAATAATTACATATATAAATCCTTATAAAAAATCAAGACCTAAAAGATTAAATTAATATATCTTTTAGGTCTTTTTCATATGATATTTGTTGTTAATTTTATAACATAATATCCATGAAGATTTAATCTTTTGTATATTTGTAATTGTGAATAATTTTAATAATATAAGTGGAAGTTAGTTATTTTTATAAGAAAAATAAGAAAGGTAACCAAAAGAATGAATTAAATCCACCATTAAATCCATTATTAAATCCACAACAGTTATTGCAACAACAATTTCTACGGTGATGCCTACAGCAATTTCTATTACAACTACTCATAATTCATTTCTCCTTTGCATATCTAATCATTTGTTATAGTAATAATATATTCAACATAATTAAAAAGTGTTACACAATAAAGAATGACTTTGGATTTTTATTTCAATTCATATTGTAAATGATACAGATTAAGTTTCTTTATGTTATAATAGCGAAAGAGAAAATTAAAAACATAAGAAAATTAAGTAGGTGCAAATATGATAAATGAAAAAAAGTTTTTACCAATAAGCAAAAAGGATATGAAAGAAAGAGGCTGGGATGAATGTGATTTTATAATAGTCACAGCTGATGCATATATAGATCATCATAGTTTTGGAACTGCAATTATTTCAAGAGTTCTTGAAGCACATGGATATAAGGTTGGAATAATAGCACAACCTGATTGGAAGTCAGTTTATGATTTTCAAAAATTAGGGAGACCTAAATATGGATTTTTAGTTAATGCAGGAAATATGGATTCTATGGTTAACCATTACACAGTAAGCAAGAGATTACGTGAAAAAGATCTTTATTCACCAGGTGGTGAGATGGGACTTAGACCAGATATGGCAACTATTGTTTACTGTAATAAAATAAGGGAAGCGTATAAGGATATTAATATTGTTATTGGTGGAATAGAAGCAAGTCTTAGAAGATTTGCACACTATGATTATTGGAGTGACAAAGTAAGAAAATCAATACTTATTGATAGTACAGCAGATCTACTTATTTATGGCATGGGGGAAAAACAAATTGTAGCAGTTGCAGAAAGTCTGAAAAATGGAGTTGCTGCAAAGGATATAACTTATGTACGAGGTACTTGCTATGCAACAGAAAGTTTAGAAGATGTTCAGGATTATATTGAAAATCCATCATATAAAGAAGTTTGTACAGATAGATACAAGTATGCAAAAGCAAGCAAAATTGAATATGAAGAACAAGATTCAGTAAGAGGTCATATTATTGTACAAAAACATGGAAATAAGTATGTAGTTCAAAATAAACCAGAGACACCTTTAAATAGAGAAGAGTTAGATGAAGTTTATGGACTTCCATATATGAAGAATTATCATCCAATATATGAAGGTAAAGGTGGAATTGCTGCAATTGAAGAAGTTAAGTTTAGTACAGTAAGCTCAAGAGGTTGTTTTGGAGATTGTAAATTTTGTGCTATAACTTTTCATCAAGGAAGAGTTGTTCAAAGTAGAAGTAAGGAATCAATATTAAAAGAAGTTGAGGAAATTACAAATTTACCTGACTTTAAAGGATATATACATGATGTTGGAGGCCCAACTGCTAACTTTAGAAAACCAGCATGTAGTAAACAATTAGCATTTGGTGCTTGCAAAGGAAAAGAATGTTTATCACCTGATGTTTGCGAAAATATGGATGTAGATCATAGTGAATATTTAGATTTGCTTAGAGCTATAAGAAATGTTCCAGGCGTAAAAAAAGCATTTGTTCGTTCGGGGCTTAGATATGATTATATTATGGCTGATAAAGATGATACTTTCTTTAAAGAATTAGTAGAACATCATGTAAGTGGCAAGTTGAAAGTAGCACCAGAACATGTTTCAAAAGATGTTTTAAAATACATGGGTAAACCAGCAGGGGAAACGTATGATAAATTTGTAGCTAAATTTGAGAAATTAACAAAGAAAATAGGAAAAAAACAATATATAATTCCATATTTAATGTCTTCGCATCCAGGGAGTACATTAGATTGTGCTATTGAACTTGCAGAATACCTAAGGGATACAAATTATCAACCAGAGCAAGTACAAGATTTTTATCCTACACCAGGGACACCAGCGACTACAATGTATTATACAGGACTTGACCCAATGACGATGAAAGAAGTATATGTACCGAAGACTAAACATGAAAAAGCTATGCAAAGGGCACTTCTTCAATTTAAAAATCCAAAGTATTATACATTGGTATATGAAGCACTAACTGAAGCTGGAAGAACAGATTTAATTGGAAATGGACCTGAGTGTCTTATAAGAGATAAGAATCACGGGAGTACTAATAGATATAGAGAAACGCAAGTCCAAGGAGAAAATAATAAAAACAATTCTTATAAAGGTACAGGAAGTACTGCAGAAAAAAATAGGAATAAAACTGGGAAATCAAACGATAAAAACGCGCATGTTCAAGGGAAATTTAAAGATAAAAATGATGGGAAAAACAAAAATAAAAATGAAAGTAAATATAGTGATAAAACTCAAACCAGCAGAGGAAAAAGTACCGGAGTAGGTAAAGGAAAATCTAGTACAAAAACTAAAGCTAAACGTAAATAGAAATTCACTTTTTTAAGCCTTCTAATGGCAATTTTGCGATTAGAAGGCTTTTTTGAACACATATTTAATTAAAAAAAATATATTAAGCAAATTCTATACAAGTAGGTGTTGGAATAGTTTCTGAGTTTATAAATGTTAATACACCTGTTGTTTGATTGATAGAAAATATAGATATATTATCGGAGTTTTCATTAGCACAAAGTAAGAAATTACCTGTTGGGTCTAATTGAAAATCTCTAGGTGAATCTCCATTACAAGAAAAAGTATCTATATATTTTAATTTTCCATTATCTTGGTTTATAAAAAATAAGCTTAAAGAGTTATTGGCTCTATCAGAAGTGTATAAAAATTTATTATTTTCATGAATACGCACAGCTGCACCTGATTTGTTACCGCTATAATATTTAGGTAAACTACTCAAAGCTTGAATGTTAATAAAAGGATTTTCTGATTTTGAGTTATACTTAAAAACAAAAACTTCTGAAGTTAACTCACTTAATATATAGTAAAAAGGCTTTGTCTTGGAATAAGTTATATGTCTAGGACCTGTTCCAGGTGGAAAGGAATAACTAAGGTTATCTTTTTTTACAAGGTTATTATCTTCTAAGGTATAAATTATCATTTTATCGATGCCTAAATCAACGGATAAAATATACTTTTCATCAGCTGTGAACATAGAACAGTGAATATGAGGTTTTTCTTGCCTTGAAATATTTATGCTATAACCACTATGTTTACCAAGTGCAGGAGAATTTAATATTAATCCATCTAAGGTATTGTAAACAAGCATTTTATTTTCATGATAATTTGATGAAATTAAGACTTGTTTGATATTACTTATACTTACATGACAAGGTGGCTTCTCTTCAGAAAGATTAGAATTTATTAAATACAGTTTATATTGTTCTTGCCAATATTTAAATGATGATACCCCAGACTTTTCACCAATTTTACAAGTGGAATAAACAATATGTCGTACTTTATCGATGGATAAATATGTAGGATTTTCTATTTCATAAGTTAAATTACTTTTTTGAATTTTACCAGAAGTTATATCGAAATTAATTCGATAAATTCCTTTGCTTTTATTTTTAGTATAAGTTCCAATAAACCCCAAGATAATATTTTGATGTAGTACCATTATATATGCCCCCTTTTCTAGTGTATAGCTATAAGTATAGCATAAATATAAGTTGGATTTTTCCTCATAACTAGCATAGGAAATCATGATTTTGACTATTTAATGATTTCAAATAAAAATATCAAAAAATTCATAATTATACACAGTAATTAATATTAAAATGTAAAGATAGACGAAATAAATTTTATAAATAATCAATGGTAAAATTAAAATTTGAGAAATATGTAAAATATAATAATATTAATTGCCTGGATTAGGTGATTTTATACAAAATTAAATAATAAAACAAAATAGAATGTATATAATTAATTTTATTAATGTTGATAAGGCATAGAACTTTGATATAATAGTAATATGGTGTCTTTAAACAGACATTTATTTGTAGAGAGTTAAATAAAATAATTTTACGAAATAAAATATTTAAATAGAAGGGGGACTTTAGGAATGCCAATAAGAATTCCTATGGAATTGCCTGCATTTCAGGTTTTGTCTAATGAAAATATATTCATTATGAATGATGAGAGGGCTAATAATCAAGATATAAGACCACTAAAAATAGCAATTCTTAATTTAATGCCTAAAAAGATAGTAACAGAAAATCAATTACTTAGATATTTATCTAATACACCGTTGCAAGTAGAAATAAAGCTCATTCAAACTAAAAGTTATGTTTCTCAGAATACACCATCAGAACATTTAAATAAGTTTTATAGTTACTTTGATGATATAAAACATGAAAAATTTGATGGACTTCTAATAACTGGAGCTCCAGTTGAGCAAATGGAATTTGAAGATGTTACATATTGGAAAGAGCTTACTGAAATAATGGAGTGGAGCAAAACTAATGTATTTTCAACTGTCCACATTTGCTGGGCAGCTCAAGCTGGCTTGCATTATCACTATAATATACCAAAATATGATTTGAAAGAAAAAATGTTTGGAATATTTTCACATGGGGTAAATGATGAAAAGGCTGATCTTACAAGAGGTTTAGATGATGTTTTTTATGCGCCTCATTCTAGACATACTGAAGTTAAACGTGAAGATATAGAAAAAGTTCTAGAACTTGAAATTTTATCTGAATCTGAAGATGCTGGAGTATTTATTGTAGCAACAAAGAACCGAAGAAATGTATTTATAACAGGGCATATGGAATACGATAGAAATACATTAAAAGAAGAATATCTAAGAGATAAAGAAAAGGGAGATAATATAGAAATACCAAAAAACTATTTCAAAAATAACGATGTAAATGAGACCCCTCAATATACATGGAGAGGTCCTGCAAGCATAGTTTTTGGTAATTGGTTAAATTATTGTGTATATCAAAATACACCTTATGATCTTAGTACGCTTTAAAATATAATATAATTAGAAAAATCTGCATAAGAAGTATAAACGGAACCCCGATTGTAAACTTCTTATGCTTTGTTTTATGTCTAAAACAAGACATTCCAAATAGCATACCAATAGCTCCGCCAAAAACAGAAATTCCAAGTAGAGTCTTTTCGGGTATTCTCCATTCTCTATGGATAGCTCTTTGCTTGTCCATAAGCATTATAAAGAACCCTAGCAAGTTAATAATAAATAAATATGTTAATCCAATTTTAAGCATAATTTTCACTCCAATATATAAATTTATTATTATGATAACATAATTTATATTGGAGTACAAAAATTATTAATAGTTTGAAGAAGCCAAAGTTTAATTACCCCCCAAGAGTTATGTCTTGTTCATTGTACCAGGAAAGCGCGTTACAAAAATCTTCTTCTTTAAAATCCGGCCAATAGTTATCTAAAATATAAAAATCTGAATAAACTGATTGAACTGGTAATAAACCACTTAATCGTCTTCGTCCACCCCATCGTATTATAAGATCTATTCTAGAAATATCCTTTGAATGTAAATATGGCTGAATGTGCTTTTTTGAAGGATCACTATTTTTTAATAAGTTTAAATCCCATTCCCAACCATAATTAATTAAAAAGTTTGCTTTAATCCCACCTAAGCCAAATTTTTGCCTGGTGGTAAATGGTAATAATTCTTTGGGAAAACAACTAGATTCAGTATTTCCTAAGACTAATATTTCACAATTTTCTTTTGTTAAAAGCATAACTGAATCTATACAAGCCTTTGTGAAGGCTTCTTTTTGATCACTAGGACGTTTTGTATTATCTATTGTAAAACCATAAAAGGTTACTTCCTGAACATTTTCTTTTTGGCATAATTTAAAAACTTGTAGCCCGGGATTTATTCCGTGGTCATATCCTTTATGTTTGCTAAGTTCATTGGATAAAGCCCAACGTCTATTGCCATCAGGAATAATACCTATATGTTTTGGTATTCTCATAATTTTATTTCACCTCTTATAATTAATAGTGCATCTTAAGAGTATAACCAAGTAATAGTAAAAAATACACCCATATAAAAAAAGTGCGAAGCACAATCAAGAACTTTCCCTGATAAAAAAAGCACGAAATGCAACCAAGAACTTTCCCCAATAAAAAAAGCGTGAAGCGCAACCAAGATCATTTCACAAATAAAAAAACCAAGTATAAGATAGGGGATCTTATACTTGGTTTTGCCATTTCTTTATTCAAAATGACTATTATAATTAATAAGGGGTAATTAACTACTTTATATATATTATTATATTACTATAATGTGTCAAAGTTATGTCAGAAAAATGAAAAAAGTAAAATATTATTTTTATTTCAGTTCGTAAAAGAACTTTAAATTAAAAATAAATATAGATAATAATTTTAATATACTATATAATAGTTATTATTATATAAAAATTATTGACCATGATAGGTAGGAGGATATATACGTGAAAAAGTTAATTTCGTGGAATGTTAATGGATTAAGAGCTTGTGTAAAAAAAGGATTTGAAGAATATTTTAAAGAAGCAGATGCGGATATATTTTGTATACAAGAAAGCAAGCTTCAAGAGGGGCAAATAGATTTATACTTAGAAGGTTACAAATCTTACTGGAATTATGCAGAAAAAAAAGGATATTCAGGTACAGCAGTATTTACAAAGGAAGAACCAATAAATGTGAAAATAGGCATGGGAATTCAAGAGCATGATACGGAAGGAAGAGTAATCACATTAGAATTTCAAGAGTTCTATTTAGTAAATGTTTATACTCCAAATTCAAAACAAGGTTTAGAAAGAATTGATTATAGAATGGTGTGGGAAGATGTCTTTAAAGATTATTTAAAGTCTCTTGAAGAAAATAAACCTGTTATAGTATGTGGAGATTTAAATGTTGCTCATAATGAAATAGATCTTAAAAACCCTAAGAGTAATAGAAAAAATGCTGGATTTAGTGATGAGGAAAGAAGTAAGATAGGACAGCTTTTAGATGCTGGATTTATAGATACATATAGATATTTTTATCCAGATAAAGAAGATGCATACTCATGGTGGTCATATAGATTTAATGCAAGGGCAAATAATGCAGGATGGAGAATAGATTACTTTTTAGTTTCAGAAAGTTTAAAAGATAAATTAAAAGATTCTAAAATTCATATGGAAATAATAGGCTCAGATCATTGTCCAGTGGAATTAATGATTGAACTATAGTATTAATAATTAAACTGCAAACTAAATTACCGGTATACACATGTTGTATACCGGTAATTTAGTTTATAAGTTATTATGTATTGAAATTAAGGCACAATCAAAAAAATAACAAGTCCATTTGCCAGCCTATTTCCCATCATGCAGCGTCGGCAAATTGGCTTAATAGGCCCGCTATGAGGGCAATTAGTCTCCTTGCCTGATGAAAAATATTCATGGCAACTTTGGACTTGTTATTTATTTTCATGTGCCTAAATTATTTTACAATGAATTTTTTTATTCCTGGCCATGCAGCAAAGCTGGTAATAAAAGATAGCATACTAAATGTGAAAATTAAAAGAATTGGAAAAGTTAAAGGGAAAAAGACAATATTAATTCCTAAAAAAATCCCACAAACTAAAGCAGATAATAATGCATTCTTCAGACATACTATACTAAGAAATATAGAGTTTTTAAAAATATCCTTTATAGGAAGGGAAATTGTAGTGAGCAAAGGATAAATATATATACAAGCAAATCCAAGCAAAACGGTAATGAAAAGGCATACAAAGAAAATGCAATAAAATATAGGTTGTTGCTGTGCCAATTTATAATAGAAGAATAGTGCTACACCAAATAATGTAAATGTTAAAGCAACTATAAAACTACAAATTAGTGATTGTTTCCAATTGGATTTAAATGCTTGATGAAAATCGCTGAAAATATAAATATGTTTACGCTGAATCATTGACATAGTAATTGAGGTCAAAGCGCCGAAAGCTGGACCAACTGTGACAATAGGTATGCAATAAATAATAAAAATAATATTCAGTTTAAGAATATCCCAAAACCTTGTAATAAATAGTTCGAAAAATAATGATATACCTTCTTTTGAAGGCGAATCTTTTTCTACACCAGGACCTTCACGTTGGAAGTTCGGTGAAAATATTCCCATAAAATCAATCTCCTTAAGTGTTTTCTAATAAGCATACAATTATTATAAGCAAACAAATATAATGTTTACTTTAGGTCAAGTTAAAAATAGTATAGCATTTGAAAAATCAATCTGCAATATATATTAGATTATTTTAAAAAAAAGTAAAATAATTTAAATAAATATAATACAAATGTATTGACTTTAATATATAAATGAATATAATAAAAGTATGAGAGTAAAGAAAAATACAACAATATAACATTTGAAAAGGATTACTAAGCTTAAAGAAGTACAGAAAATACAAAAATATAATATATAAAGATGAATAAAGAAAATATATATATAAAATTAATTTATATATATATAAACTAAAATTAATACATGTATGTGTATAGGAATTTAAAGTAAACGTATATATTGTATGATAAAAATTATTACATACTTGAGTTGGTCATTGTTCTTAATTAAGTATATTTATTTTAAGTTTAACTTAAAGAAGAACGATGTTCATTAATAAATTGACAAAATAATGGGAGGTAAATAATATGAAAAGTGCAAAATTATTAAAGAAGATTGCAACTATAGCTGTGACTACATCTCTTGTAGCTACAATGTTTATGGGATGCGGCGGAAATGGTGCTTCCACTAGTAGCAGTTCTAGTGGAAAGGAAGCTGCTTCAGGGGAAAAATTGGAAATGTGGACATTTGTTGAATTGCATGCTAAATTCTACGAAAAAATGTTAGCTAAATGGAACGAAAAGAACCCAGATAAGAAACTTGATATTAATTTCTCAGTACTTCCTTATGATGATATGCACAATAAATTACAATCTGCATTGTTGTCCGGACAAGGCGCGCCTGATATATGCGACATCGAACTAGGTAAATTCCCTAACTTCTTAAAGGGAGAGCCTCAATTAGAGACACTTGATGATGTTGTTGCACCTTATAAGGATAAAATAGTTAAATCTCGTCTTGATCTTTATAGTAAAGATGGAAAAATATATGGTTTACCAACACATGTTGGTGCGACTGTTGCATACTACAACACTGAACTTTTAGAAAAAGCAGGTATTGATTATAAATCTATAGCAACTTGGGATGATTTCAAAAAAGCAGGAGAAAAATATTATGCTGCAACTGGTAAAAACTTCGGTACAGCTGATACAAGTGCTACTTGGCAAATAAATGCTATGTTAGCACAACAAAAATCTGATATTACTGATGCAAGTGGTAAACCACAAATAAACAGCCCTCAAATGGTTAAAGCACTTACTACTTTAAGAACTATGCAAGATGCTCATGCAATTGCAACTATTCCAGGTGGACAACCTGATACAACAGATGCTGAAGGTGCAATAAACAATGGAGATTATGCAGTTGTAATTAAAGCTATGTGGTATATGTCAAGATTCTTACAATATATGCCTGATCAAGCAGGTAAATGGGCAATTGCTCCAGTTCCAGTATTTGAAAAAGGTCAACCACGTTCTGTAGGTCTTGGTGGTACTGGTACAGTTGTAACTAAAACAGCTAAAAACAAACAAAATGCTAAAGAATTCTTAGCATATGCAAAACTTTCAGAAGAAGGAAACCAAGCAATATGGGAAGACTTGGGATTTGATCCAACTAATACAGATTTATGGACTAACAAAGCAATCACTCATAATCCAGAAAATAAATTCGTAAAATACTTCAAGACTAATCCTTTTGATACATTAAATGAAATCAAAAATGAAATTGGATTAATTAAATCAACTGAAGCTAGTCCAAACATCAACAACGTTTTATGTACAGTTACTTTAAATAGTATATTTGAAGATAAAAAAGATGTAAAACAAGCATTAGATGAAGCACAACAACAAGTAGAAAATGAATTGAAATAATAATATAATTATGCAGAGAAGCTGTTTTATGAAAAGATGAAGCTAGAAAAATGGCTTCTCTGTGTTATCTAAATTTGTAATAGGAGGAAGTTGAGCAATGTTTAAAGGATTTATTTACAATAAAAAAGCAGCACCATATGTATTCATATTGCCGTTTATTCTTGTATTTTTATTATTTTTCTTATCTCCAATGATAAATACAATAATAATGAGTTTTCAAACTATATTACCAGGTTCAAGAAAATTTGTTGGATTAGATAATTATACGAAATTATTGGGAGATAAGGTTTTTTTACTTGCATTGTGGAATAGTTTTAAATATATGATATGGACATTAATATTACTTATTCCAATTCCAATGGTACTTGCATGTATCATAAACAGCAAATTGATGGTTGGTAGAGAGTTCTTTAAAGCTTCATTATACTTACCAGCTTTAACATCTATTGCCGTAGCCGGTATAGTTTTTAGGTTTAGCTTCGGAGAACAAGCTTCTTCATTAATGAATCAAGTTATTTCATTATTTGGTATGGATCCATTTAAATGGCTGAAAAATGGAACTACAGGGTTCATTGTATTATTAATTTTAGCTTGTTGGAGATGGACCGGCGTTAACATGTTATATTTCTTATCAGGATTGAAGAATATACCAGCAGAATTATATGAATCAGCAAACATTGATGGAGCAAGTACATGGCAAAAGTTTAGATATGTAACAATACCTCAACTTAAACCAACAACTGTTTATGTACTTACTATATCTATATATGCAGGTCTTGCAATGTTTATAGAAAGTTACATGGTGTATAATGGTAACAACTCGCCGAATAATATAGGTCTTACAATTGTAGGATATTTATATAGACAAGGTATTGAGAAGAATGCTATGGGTTATGCATCAGCTGTAGGTTTAGTGTTGTTCATTATTGGAATGGCTATTAACTTAGTACAATTAAAGTTAAATGGAACATTTAAGAAGGAGGATTAGTATGCAAATTAATATAAGTTTAAATAGTAGAAAAAGAACTAAAAAAACCACTCAAAAAATAGCAGGACAAGGACATAACATAACTACTAAAGTGATGATTTTTATATTATTTGCTGTCATAGCAGTAATAGTGCTAATTCCTTTTTACACACTTTTTATTTCAACTTTTAAAGACGGCGCAGTAGTAGTTGCTAATGGTATGGATGCATCAATCGATATATCTAAAATGTCTCTTAAAAACTACGTTATTTTATTTACAGCAAAGAATAGTTTCTTTACATGGTTTTTTAACAGCTTGTTTTTAACAATAGGTCAAGTAGCACTTCAATTATTTATCAGTGCATTTGTTGCATATGGGTTTGCAATGTATGATTTTAAAGGGAAAAATTTCTTATTTGTTTGTGTTCTATTCGTTATGATGGTGCCTTTTGAAATTTTAATGTTACCTCTTTACAGTCAAGTAAGTGCTATGCATTTAACAAACAGTTACGCTGGAATTATTTTACCTAGCATAGCAAATGCTTCGACAATATTTTTCTTTAGACAGTATTTGTCTGGAATTCCAAGAGACCTTGTCGAAGCAGGAAGAATAGATGGAGCATCAGAATATGGTATCTTCTTTAGATTGATTTTACCAATAATGAAACCATCCTTTGCAGCAATGGGAATTTTAAATGCTATGGGTAGCTGGAATAACTTATTATGGCCAATGTTGGTATTAAAGGACGCATCAAAATTTACATTACCAATAGGTTTAAATACGTTATTGACTCCTTATGGAAATAACTTTAACCTATTATTTGTAGGTTCTTTCCTTTCTATATTACCAATATTTGTATTGTTCATGTGCTTCCAAAAGTACTTTGTTGATGGTATGACAGCTGGAGCAGTAAAAGGCTAATAGTTTTAACAAGAAGATAATATAAATATATTTTGACGAAAGTTCAACCTAAATTTCTGAGGAGATGGATTATAATGCAAAAAAAAGCAAAGATGGTAATAGATAAAGATTTTAAAATATCTGAAATAGACAAAAGGATTTATGGTTCTTTCATTGAACATTTAGGAAGAGCTGTATATGGAGGGATTTATCAGCCGGATCATATGTCAGCTGATGAAAATGGTTTCCGAAAGGATGTACTAGAGTTAGTAAAAGAACTAGATGTTCCTATAATTAGATATCCAGGTGGAAATTTCGTATCAAATTTCTTCTGGGAAGATAGTGTTGGACCAGTTGCGGAAAGACCAAAGAGATTAGAACTTGCTTGGAGAAGCCTTGAAACTAATGAAATTGGATTAAATGAATTCTCAAAATGGACTAAAGCTGTTGGAGCAGAAGTGATGATGGCAGTTAATCTTGGAACAAGAGGAATATCAGATGCTTGTAATTTATTAGAATACTGTAATCACACTGGCGGAACAAAATACAGTGATTTAAGAATAAAGCATGGTGTTAAAACTCCACATAAGATTAAAACATGGTGTTTAGGAAATGAAATGGACGGGCCATGGCAAATAGGACATAAAACTCAAGAGGAATATGGAAGGTTAGCTTTAGAAACAGGAAAAGCAATGAAATTAATAGATCCAGATATTGAATTAGTTTCATGTGGAAGTTCAAATACAGCAATGCCTACTTTCCCAGAGTGGGAAGCATCAACACTAGATCATACTTATGAGGTAGCGGATTTTGTATCTCTTCATCAATATTATGGAAATAGATTTAATGATACTTCAAATTTCCTAGCACAAAGTGTTGATATGGAGCATTTCATTAAAACTGTTACAGCTACTTGTGACTATATTAAAGCTAAAAAACGTAGCAAGAAGACTATGAATCTAAGTTTTGATGAGTGGAATGTATGGTTTCATTCTAATTCAGATGATGAGAATATAATGAAAAATGATCCATGGCAAAAGGCACCTGCGCTTTTAGAGGATATGTATAATTTTGAAGATGCTCTATTAGTTGGACTTATGTTAATAGTTTTAATGAAACATTCTGATAGAGTTAAAATGGCTTGTTTAGCACAATTAGTTAATGTTATCGCACCAATTATGACTGAAGAAAATGGTCCTGCATGGAAGCAAACTATATACTATCCATATTTACATGCTTCAAAATATGGTAGAGGAATTGCACTAGAGCCAGTAATTTCTTCACCAAAACATGATACTATAGATTTTACAGATGTAGCGGATATTGAATCAATAGCGGTATATAATGAAGAAAAGGATGAAGTTACTATATTTGCAGTTAATCGTAATCTAAAAGAAGATATTGAATTAACTTGCGATGTAAGAAGTTTTGGTGATTTTAAAATCATTGAACACATTGTATTAGAACATGAGGATATGAAGATAGTAAACTCTGCGAAAGGCGAAGCTGTTACACCAAAATGCGTTAACAGAAGTGAGCTAGTGGATGGAATAATTACTTCAGCTTTAGGAAAAGCATCTTGGAACGTAATCCGTTTAGGAAAGAATAAATAGTTTGTAATAAGAATATATAAAAACAGCATTTTGGGATGAGTTGTTTATGTAAATAAAATGGCTTAAAAATTAAGTTCATTATAATTTATAGAAATTAGGATTTAGTATATGTTTGCATGTGCTAAATCCTATTTCATTATATAGGGAGTGAAGTTAAAAGATGAAAAAGAAGATTTTAGTTTTAGCAGTATTATTATCTCTAATCGGGATAATAGGATGTTCATCAAAACAAAATAGTGAAAATAGCTTGGCAAAAATCAGCTTTCCGGAAAACCCAAAGTTAGAAGAATCAAGAGATCCAAGTATAGTTCTTGATAAAAAGAATTGGGGGACTTTAGGGGCTCATGATCCGTCAATATTTAAAGATAAAGATACCTACTATGTATTTTCAACAGATGCTAGAGTAGGCGGATCAGCAACTCCAGGAATACAAGTGAGAAAATCTAAAGATTTAATTAATTGGGAGTTCGTGGGGCAAGCGCTAAAGGGAATTCCAGAAGAAGCAAAGAAATGGAGTCGTGCACAGGGTATATGGGCTCCTGAAGTAACTAAAGTAGGAAATGAATATTATTTATATTATTGTGCATCAAGCTTTGGTAAAAATAAATCATATATAGGGCTGTTAAAAAGTAAAACTATAGAGGGTCCATGGGAAGATCAAGGACTTGTTTTAAAAACAAATCAAGGAGAGGATAGAAATGCCTTAGATCCAAATATAGTTTATGATAAGGATGGTCAAATGTGGATGTCCTATGGGTCATTTTGGAGTGGAATATATATAGTAAAACTTGATAATAATACTGGAAAGCTAGTAAATCAAAGTGACAAAGGGAAAAATATCGCACAAAGGAATGGAAGTGTAAGTGGAGCTGTAGAGGGGCCATTTATTATATATAATGAGGAACAAAAGAAATATTATTTATTTGTTTCGTATGGTTCGTTGTCTTCAGATTACAATGTTAGAGTAGGAAGAGCGGATGATATTGAAGGGCCATACTTAGATAGTAACGGCAATGACATGACTGATATATCAAATTCGAATTATAATGAAGTTGGTAATAAAGTTTTAGGCGGATATAAATTTGGAGATAGTGAAGGTTTTATAGCACCAGGTCATAATTCTGTATTAAAGGATAATGGAAATTACTATATAGCACATCATGTAAGAACGGAGAAAAAGACCGATTGGTTTTACCTAAATGTAAGAAAAATTTTATGGTCAGAAGATGGCTGGCCTATGGTATCTCCAGAGAGATATACAGGTGAAACAGAAGAAAAGATAGAAAAAGATGCTATTATAGGTAACTGGCAATTGATATTACAGGATAAGAATGTTAATGAAATAATACCTTCACTGCAATATGAGTTTAAGAGTAATAATAAGATAAAAAGTGAAAAGCAGTCAGGAAAATGGGAATTAACAGGGGATAATAATATCGTTATTGAAATGAGTAATAATGGAGAAGAAACTAAATATAATGGAAAAGTAATACCATCATGGGATTTTGAAAATGAGAAATCAACTTTAGTATTTACAGCAATAAATAGAAATGGAGTTGCTTTATGGGGTAAATTAATAAGATAAATAAATTCAATATATTAATAATCATGAAATAGAGAAAAAGAGTATAATTGTTTGCATGAAATTCTGCACAAAACAAGTGTACTCTTTTTGCTAATAATTAATAGATATAGCTATGCTATATTATTAAGTTAATGTATTGTAAATAAGTCTTACACTTATGCCTTGACTATAATTACCGAAATTTTTGCCGAAGATAGTTAAACCACCAACATGTTTTGTTTCTTCTGGAACAGCCAGCTTAAGTAAGATATCACTTTTGTAATTCAATTCTAAATCTGATAGAGTTATGTCTGAAATCTTTATTCCATCAATGAAAGTTCCAAAAGAATTTATGTTTAAAAGTTTTAACAAACCGTATTGGTTCCAGTTAGGGAACCACCAAGATGGTGTTAAGATTCCTTTGCTATCTCCAAAATCTCCAGGACTAGTCCAGCTACCAACATTCACATTGTTAATAAAAAAATGTATATCAGAAGGCCAGATAGTACATGTACCAGGAGCTTCTGAACTTATTTCCATGGATATTTGTAATTCTGAAAATGTTTCATTAGGTTTTAGATAATTTGGAATTCTATACTCTATAGAGCCTTTAGTAAACCACAATATATCTGCATTAATTCTTTCTGGATCTGCAAAATAATTAGGATTATCTACTTCTCCTATAATCTTTTCTTGAGTTGCAAGACCACAAGTTGGAGCAATGTCATAATTAGAATAATGACCTATATTTAAATCAATATCATAAGAATCTACAACATCTTGTGTACCTATATCGATTATAAATTTATCTTCATGGAGGGAACATATCTTTTGTAAACCATGTTTTCCAGTTAAATTGTTTGTTTTAATTAATCCGCAATCTTCTAATTTCTTTATATGCATGGTGACTGCACCATTAGTTAAATTAAGTTTTTCAGATAATTCATTCATGTTTAGTTGTTTATATGTAGATAAAAGCTCTATTATAGTTACTCTTACGTCAGAGCTTAAAGCTTTAAAGAGTGGCAAACTTTCTTTTAGATCAGTAATATGAATCATAGTAACCTCCGATATAATTTATTTAATATATATAAACTAATAATAATATTAATATTTCAGAAAAATTGTTTTACAAATAATTAATTTGTTTATAAAACATAAATTAGTCTTAAAAAGTGGTGTGTTTTATTGTAGCAACATTATTATACTATTGAATAAGATAAAAGTGAATGATTATTTTAAATGTTTGTAAAATAAAACTAAATTCATAGGATTGTTTTAGTTAATTTACTGAAAATCAACTTTTATTTAAAATTTTTCTAAAATAAGCATCTCTATATTGAGTTGGTGTAACATCCTCAAATTTTTTAAAGAGTTTCATAAAATGTTTATCATCATTAAAACCTACTTGCCTTGCAATTTCTTTAATAGAGAAAGAGGAATTTAATAAAAGTTGTTTGGAAACTGATATCTTTGTTTTATTAATATATTTTAAAAGGGGTAAACCTGTATATTTTTTAAATGATAAAGAGAGATAATCAGGATTATAGTTAAAGGTATCTGCAATTTGTTTGACAGATATATTTGAATTATAATTTATATTTATCCAATCCATAATATCTATTATGTTATGGTTTATATTTGTAAAATTTTCATCTTGAAGAAGTATACTATCTATAAAATCTTGGGATATTTCCATTGCCAGTAGGCTTAAGGCATAATTTGTTAAATACTTAGAGTAGCTTTTTTTGCTAGCTAAGTCGAGAAGTTGCCTGAAAATAAGACTTGTTCTAGCAGCTGATGAAATTGAACCGTACTCAGGTAACATATAAACACTTGAAAATTCATTTTCTGAAGGATTGTTTTTTAATTCTAATATATAATTATTAATTTGCTCATCATTGAAAAGCTTATATCCATTAGAGGTTATTTTGAAATGACACCAGTAGTAAGAAAGGTTACCTTCGGATTTTTTGTAACCATAATGAGTGTGGGATGGAAATAAAATAACGAATTTATTTGGAGTGAGTTCATATTTTTTATCATCTTGGGCGATATATAGAGTGCCTTCACATCCAATTAATATAACAAAAACATCTAAATTTCTCTTTGAATGAATGAAATTTTCACTATTTACTAATTTTCCACTAGAGCAATGATCAAGTGGGTGTTTATTATCAGAAATAAAATAAAACATATAGGATTTAACCACCTTTTCTATTGAAATGAAAGTTGTTTATATATATTAAATATACTATAGTTTAATATATAAATGCTAGTGTTATTCGGATATTTAAAGAAATTTTTAAAATAGATATTAGAATATATCTTTAATATAAATATCATGATTTTGACACTAACTTAAATTTTAGGAGGAATTAATAATGGATAAAAATAAATTTAGTAAACCTTTACCAATAGATTCGATAAATGTAACGGATAACTTTTGGAGAAATATGATGGAACTTGTAAGGAATAATGTTATTCCTTATCAATGGGAAGCATTAAACGATAGGATTGAAGGGGCAGAACCTAGTTATTGTATGCAAAATTTTAAAATCGCAGCAAACATGATGGAAGGTGAATTTAAAGGCTTTGTATTTCAAGATAGTGACTTTGCAAAATGGATAGAAGCTGTTGGATTTTCACTTATGTGGCATAAGGATGAGAATTTAGAGAAAACTGCTGATGAAGCAATTGATATTGTTTGTGCAGCACAACAGCCAGATGGATATTTAGACACCTATTACATTATAAATGGATTAGATAAAAGATGGACTAATTTAAAAGATAATCATGAATTATATTGTTTAGGACATTTGATAGAAGGAGCAGTAGCATATTATCAAGGAACTGGTAAGGATAAACTTTTAAATGCAACAATTAAATATGTTGATTATGTAGACACTATTTTTGGAAGTGAAGAAAATAAAAAACATGGATATCCAGGTCATGAAATAATTGAAATGGCATTGATTAAGCTTTATAAAATCACAGACAATGAGAAGTATTTAAAACTAGCAAAATATTTTATAGATGAAAGAGGAAGATCTCCTTTATACTTTGAAGAAGAAGGTCTTAAACACGAAAATAAATTTTGGTGGGAAGATAGCTATTTTAAATATCAGTATTATCAAGCAGGAAAACCAGTTAGAGAACAACATGTAGCTGAAGGTCATGCTGTAAGAGCAGTGTACTTGTATTCTGGGATGGCTGATGTAGCTAAGGAAACCAATGACGATGAATTATTAGAAGCATGCAAACGATTATGGGATAATATGACTAGAAAGCAAATGTATATAACAGGAGGAATTGGATCATCACAATATGGAGAAGCATTTACTTATGATTATGATTTACCTAATGATACTATTTATGCTGAAACTTGTGCATCTATTGGATTGGTGTTTTTTGCAAGAAGAATGCTAGAAATCACACCAAAATCTGAATATGCAGATGTTATGGAAAAAGCGTTATATAATGGTATCATAAGTGGAATGTCACTTGATGGAACTAAATTTTTCTATGTAAATCCATTAGAAGTAGTGCCAGAAGCTTCTTTAAAAGATCATTTAAGAGCCCATGTGAAACCAGAACGTCAAAAATGGTTTGGATGTGCGTGTTGTCCTCCTAACATTGCAAGACTTTTGTCTTCAATTGGGAGTTATGCATATTCATTAAAAGAAAATACAATATTTATGCATTTATATATGGGGGGAGAGATTTCCACAAATCTATCGAATAATGACATAATATTTAATGTTGAAACAGAGTATCCTTGGAATGAAAGCATTAATATTAGTTTAAATATGAAAGAGGAAACTAATTTTGAATTATCATTAAGAATACCAGAGTGGTGTAGAAAGCATACAATAAAAGTAAACAATCAGGAAGTTGAATATAAAGTCGTGGATGGATATGCATACATTGCAAGGATTTGGGAAAATGACGATAAAATTAATATTTATTTTGAAATGCCAGTAGAAATAATGACTTCTAATCCAAATGTTAGAGAAAATGTTGGAAAGGTCGCTATTATGAGAGGACCAATTGTGTATTGCCTTGAAGAAGAAGATAATGGAGCTGATTTACACAGAGTTTATGTGAGCAATAATCCGGAATTTACTTATAAATATGAAAAAGATTTACTTGGTGGAGTTGTAACAATTGAAGGTAATGGAAAATTTATAAAAAACCAAGAATGCGATGAATATAAGCTATATAAATCTAAAGCAGAAATTAAATTTGAAGATAAAAAATTTAAATGGATTCCATATTATTCATGGGCAAATAGAAATCCAGGAGAAATGTTAGTATGGGTAAAGACTGCGCAAATATAATATACTATTCATTTATATGACTAATTAAATTTTGTATTATAGGAACTTGTACGCTGTTTATATGTTTAGCTATGTTATATAATTTATATAAATGTATACTTAAGGCACAATCAAATAAATATAAATAAGAGAAGAGGTCTATTATGGATGAAATTTTAAATAAGCCAATAAAAGAAATGGCTAATATGGAGTTTGAATGTAGTTGTGGAAAACACCATAAAATAGAAATGAAGCACATTTATGTTGGACAAGGTGTAAGTTCAAAAATTGTTGATATTGTAAAGGAAGTTTTACCAAAACAGATTTTACTTGTAAGTGATAATAACACTTATGATGCTCTTGGTAGAGCTGTAGAAGGTAAACTTAAGGAAGCAGGCTACATAATTAACAGTATTGTATTAAGTAGACAAGGTGATTTAGTTCCAGATGAAAGAGCTATAGGAAGAGTACTCGTTGAAATTGACGATAATACAGAGCTTTTAGTTGCTGTGGGATCAGGAAGTATTAATGATATAGCTCGAATTATAAGTGCAAAAACAAAAATACCATATGTTATTATGGGAACTGCGCCATCTATGGATGGATATGCATCAACAGTATCGCCATTAATTATCGATGAAACAAAAGTAACATATCCAGGGGTTGCACCATATGCAATTATAGCAGATTCTAATATTATGAAAGATGCACCTTTTGAAATGATATGTGCAGGATTTGGAGATATTCTCGGAAAATACACAGCACTTTCTGATTGGATGTTATCTCATAAAATGAATGATGAATATTTTTGTCATACAACAGAAACACTAGTAAGAGAAGCTATGAATAAATGCTTTGAGAATATAGAAGGTGCAGTTAATAGAGATGCTAAAGCAATAGGAGATATAGCAGAAGCTCTTATTTTATCAGGTGTAGCTATGACGTTATCAGGAAATTCAAGACCAGCATCGGGAGCAGAACATCATCTTTCTCATTATTGGGAGATTGACAAAATTTCAAGGAAGCTAGAACATCCACTTCATGGTAATTCAGTAGGAGTTGGTACTGTTATATCTGCATTGATATATAAAGAACTTAAAATAGAAGAAAAATATGGAATAAAGGTTCCAAGTCCAGAAGAAATTATAAAATTATTAGATTCTATTGGAGCTGCATCAAGCCCTAAAACTTTAGGCATTGAAAAAGAATTATTTCATAGAAGTGTAATTCATGCACTTGAAATTAGACCAAGGTATACAATTTTACAATATGCAAAAAATGAAAACAAGTTAGAAGAATGTGCAGATAAATTAACAAATTTATTTTATGGAGAAGAATGATATGCTGAAAGATAAAAAATTATTTCTATTAGATATTGATGGAACAATAGCACTAGATACTACACTAATTGATGGAACTTTAGATTTTATGAATTATGTTTTAAGAATTGGTGGTAAGTATATTTTTATAACAAATAATTCTACTAAAAGTATTGGAGATTATATTGTAAAATTTGAGAAGTTTGGTATTCAAGTAGATGAAACAAGTTTTGTAACCTCATCTTATGCAACAGCGCTATATTTAAAGGAAACCTATAATGATAAAAAAATATTTATCCTTGGGACAAAATCATTTATTGAAGAATTAAGAAGTTTCCAAGTAAATGTTACAGAAGAGCAAGATGAAGATATTGTTTGCGCAGTAGTAGGCTTTGACAATGAATTGAATTATAAAAAGATAGAAAAGATATGTGAATTATTAATTACTAGAGATATTGATTATATAGGGACAAATCCGGACCTTGTTTGTCCAACAACCTTTGGTTTTGTACCAGACTGTGGTGCAATATGTGAAATGATAGGTCATGCAGTCAAAAGGGAGCCTTTATATATTGGGAAACCTAATAAGGCTATAGTAGAAATGTGTTTAAAACAAACTGGAGTTACAAAGGAAGAAACTTTAGTTATAGGAGATAGACTATATACAGATATTGCTTGTGGAATAAATGGAGGTGTTGATACTTGCGTTGTATTTACCGGAGAAGCAACAAAAGAAGATATAGTAGATACTGAATTTAAACCAACATATAGTTTTGACACTATTAAAGAGTTATTTGAAGAAATATCAATTTAAAATTTATTAAGTTTAATCTTAAATATTATATTATATTATATTATATTATATTATATAAATTTAAACTATAAAAAATAAAGTGAGCTGTTAAAATGGAAATTGAAGTTCTGTTTATGCAGTTCACTTTTTGTAAAATAAATGATTGGAAGGTATGATAAAGTTATGGATAAAAATCAATTTGCATTAACGCCACCAATGGGATGGAATAGTTGGGATTGTTATGGTGCAAGTGTAAGGGAAGATGAAGTTAGAGGTAATGCCGAATATATGGCAAAAAATTTAAAGGAGTTCGGATGGGAATATGTTGTTGTAGATATACAGTGGTATGAGCCCAAAGCATATTCATGTGATTATAGACCATTTACAGAATTAGAAATGGATGAATATTCTAGAGTGATTCCAGCTACAAATAGATTTCCTTCTGCTGCAGATGGTGCTGGATTTAAACCTTTAGCAGATTATGTACATACTCTTGGCTTGAAATTTGGTATTCATATAATGAGAGGAATTCCAAGACAAGCTATTCATAGAAATACAAAATTATTAGGAACATATATTACAGCTAGGGAAATTGCATACACTAATTCAATTTGTAGATGGAATACTGATATGTATGGTGTAGATCCTGCAAAAGAAGGAGCCGCAATTTATTATGATTCATTATTTGAATTGTATGCATCATGGGGTGTAGATTATGTAAAGGTTGATGATAGTTCATGTGCTGAAATAGGAGATATACCTTATTTTGCAGGTGAAATTGAATTAATAAGAAAGGCAATAGATAAATGCGGAAGAAACATTGTTCTTAGTTTATCTCCAGGACCAACTCCATTAGAATTTGCAGAACATGTTAAAGCTAATGCTAATATGTGGAGAATGACCGGGGACTATTGGGATAGATGGGCTGATTTATTCGCTGAATTTGAAAGATGTAATAATTGGAGTCCTCATGTAGGACCAGGACACTTTCCAGATGCAGATATGCTTCCAGTTGGGCATATTGGAATTCGTACAGATCCAAATGATTTAGGAAAAGGTAGAATGACTCAATTTACTAAAGATGAACAAATAACAATGTTAACTCTTTGGTGTATTTTTAGATCTCCACTTATGGTTGGGTGCGAGCTAAGAGATAATGATACGTGGACACTTTCTTTATTAACTAATACTGAAATTTTAAGGGTCCTTAAACATTCTTCAGAAGGAAAGCAATTATATAGAATAGATAATAGAATTGTTTGGATAGCAAAAGATGAAGATGGAAGCTACTATATAGCATTATTTAATACAGGAGAAGAAACTCATAAGGTAGAGGTTTTGTTAAAAGATATTAATATAGAGGGAACTTATATTAGTAGAGATTTATGGAAACATGAAGATTTAGAAAAAGTGTCGGATATACTAGAACTAGAAGTTCCAAGCCATGGAGCTAGATTAATAAAATTAAGTGAATTTGTTTAGATATTTTTAAAGAGAAATAAGCTGCATTTTGAGCTAAGGCACAATCAAAAAAATAACAAGTCCATTTGCTAGACTATTTTCCATCATGCTGCGTCGGCAAATTGCCCTAATAGGCCCGCTATGAGGGTAATTCGTCTCCTTGCCTGATGAAAAATATTCGTAGCAACTTTGGACTTGTTATTTATTTTCATGTGCCTAATAATTTATATACTTATTGAGTAATATAATTATTAGTGAAATGTAGCTTTTTGTTTTTCATAAAACTTAAATATATTTATTAATGTTAACATTTGATATAATATCAATATACAATTAATGGTTAGGGAGTGATTATAGAATATGAATATAAAAGATATTAAGAATAAAATAAAAAATAATAAACCATATATTAATGGATGGGAAAGAATGCGAAGAGCAGCTATAATTATTCCTATAGTAGAAATAAATAATGAAGTATGTATATTATTTGAAGTAAGATCAAAAAAATTAAATAGTCAACCAGGTGATATATGTTTTCCAGGTGGAAAGATAGATGGAGACGAGACTCCCAAAGAAGCTGCACTACGAGAAATGTTTGAAGAGCTAGGAATTGAAAATATTGATATTATAAATGAATTAGATACTGTAGTTAGATATGATGGTATAATAATTCATCCTTATTTAGGGATTATTGAAAACATTAAAGAAATCAAGATAAATGAAAGTGAAGTTGATCATGTGTTTTACGTTCCAATTAATTATCTTTTAAATCATAGGCCTTTAGAAGTGAATAGTAAATTAAAAATTGAGAGACCGGAAGAGTTTCCATATGATTTAATTGTTAATAAGGAAAATTATAAATTTAGGGAAGCTAAACATAGATTGTTATTTTATAAATATGAAAATTATAATATATGGGGGATTACGGCGGAGATGCTAAAAAACTTTTTGGAAAAGTTATAACATCTTATTAAAGAATTCCATTATGATAAATATGAGTTTAAATGGATAAAGTATTAGAGGATTAAGGTAAAACTTAGTCTTTTTTTGTTATAAAATTAGCTGCTGTATATTTTTATATTAATTTAACACGTTATGATTGCTAAAATTTAAGTATCCTATTATATATGAAAAGCTATACAAAAAATATTGACTAAAAAATAGAAGCAATATAGAATGATATTATTAAATAACATTTTAAAAGTTATTTTAAATGTTATATACTATATAGATTTTTAGTATAAGAGGAGTTTTAAATGATGAGAGATTTAAAGAAAGTCGTAGTTATTATATTAGTTATTCTTTTTTGTATGGGTAATATATATTTTCTTTATTTATTAAAAGATAAGACGGTAGACAAAGAACCGATAAAACCCAAAATAGTATTAATATCTCATATAAAAACAAATCCTTATTGGGTGAATATAAGAGAAGGAGCAGAAAGAGCTGCTAAAGAAAGAGGTGCAGTAATTGAATTTCTAGGGCCAACAACTGCAAGTACAGAGGAAGGATTAAATCTTTTTGAAATGGCTACATCTGCTAAAGTAAGTGGAATAATAACATATGTTCAAGAAGAGGGGAAATATAAAAAGAGAATTAATAGAGCAATGGAAAAGGGAATTCCTGTAGTGACAATAGATTCAGATGAAGAAGATAGCAATAGGATAGCTTATGTTGGGACTGATAATATTTTAGCAGGACAAGCAGCAGGCGAAGAAATGATAAAGCAAATTGGAACAGATGGAAATGTTGCAATAGTGATGGGGGGAAAGGAGGTTAAAAATCAAAAGGAAAGGGTAAAGGGTTTCGAAAATTATATACTTTCAAATTCTAATTTAAAAATTGTTGATGTAGATTCATCAGATGCTATGCTTTTGGAAGCAGAAATTATAACTAGAAAAATATTAAATAGAAATGATAGTATTAATGCATTATTTTGTACTTCAGCCCTTGATGGTATAGGAGCAGCTAAAGCAATACAAAGTTTGAATGATAGCGGTAAAGTAAAGATTATTTGCTTTGATGATTTAGAGGAAACTTTAAATAATATTAAAAATGGAGTAGTAGCAGCAACAATAGTACAGAAAAGTGATGAAATGGGCTATAAAGCAGTTAATATTATTATGGATAAAATTGAAAAGAAATCTGATATTGATCAAAAGTTTTTAACTAATGTAGGTGTTATTAACAAAAGTAATATAGATACTTATAAACAAGGAGATGATAAATTTGAAAATTAAAACTTTGAATAGCAGATTTATTATATTTGTTATATGTTTGATTATTCCAATAGGCATATGCAATATTATATCCTTAGGCATGAGCAGAAAAATTGAAAATGGATATGTTAATATGCTTAATAATATGCTTATAGCAAATGAAATTAAACAACATATTGAAAATTCTTTGGATAGTTTTAATCAATATATATTAAGTGGAGCTGAAAAAAAGAAAGAAAGCTATAATAATGAAGTATATCTAGCGAAACAAAAAATACAAACGCTAAAGAATAATTCTGATAATAGCAGTCAATACATTTTACGGGATTTAGATAATACATTGGACTCATACAAGGAGAACTCTGGAAAAACAATTTCAGCTTACGAAAATAAGGAAGGGTATATTTTTTATTATGATGATTTTATAGCAGCTAAAAATATTGCATCATATTTCAATGTATATGCATCAACACTTATGCAGAATTATTTGGAAGTCAATAGTATAGATTATAAAGAATTAAATAAAAATAGTAGCATTATATATGTATCGTTGACAACTTATCTAATATTAATCTTATCTATGTGTGTTATATATGCTATGTTTTTTATAAGAAATATTTCAAAAGGATTAAAGGGAATTGTTGAAACATCTAACAAGGTATCTAAGGGACAGTTTGAATATTATGAAGGAAATAAAACTGATATATATGAATTAGATGTACTTACAAATGCTTTCAATACTATGATAAAAGATATAAAAGAGTTTGTAAGTTCAATTAATGATAAGCTCATATTGGAGAAAAAATTAAAAGAAGAAGAAATGAAGAATCTCCAATATGAAAACGCTTTAAAGAAATTTGATCTTAAGGTACTCCAGTCTCAGATAAATCCACATTTTTTGTTTAATACGTTAAATTGTGTAAATGTTACAGCGATTATGGAAAATGCAACAACAACAAGTAAATTAATAAAATCAGTTTCAAATATTTTAAGGTATTCTTTACGATGCATGAATAGAAATTCATTTTTAGAAGAAGAGATAAACATTGTAAAGGATTATATTTATATACAAGAATGTCGATTTAATGATAGGGTGAAATTTAATTTAAATGTAAATATGGATATGAAAAAAGTGAAGATTCCTGGTATGACAATACAGCCATTGGTGGAGAATGCATTTATACATGGGATAGAATCCAAAGAAGAAGGTGGATGCATAGATATAAGTATAAATGATGACGATGGTATATGTTGTGTTGTTATTGAAGATGATGGAGTTGGTATTCCAAAAGAAATTTTGGATAAGATTAATAATTGTAATTATGATACTCAGCATATTGGTCATACTACTGGACTTGGAATAAATATAGTTGAAAAGAGACTTAGGTATTTATATGATAAAAAAGATATGTTTAAAGTAGAAAGTGAAGAAGGCATAGGGACAAAAGTTTATTTGAAAATACCAATAACGGGGGATGGTAATTGATGATGAAAATTTTACTTGCTGAAGATGAAAAATATGATAGAGAAATAGTTAAGCATATAATAAAAGAGAATTTTTCAGATAAATTACAAGTATATGAAGCTAAAAATGGAAGAGAAGCAATTGAAATGTCTGAAAGTATTAGGCCAGATATAGTTATAATGGACATAAAAATGCCAGGTATAGATGGAATACAAGCTTTAAAAGAAATAAGTGCCAGCTTACCTAATGTATATAGCATAATATTAACTGCTTATGATTATTTTGATTTTGCAAAAGAAGCTGTGAAAATAAATGTAAAGGAATATCTTCTAAAGCCATTTGCAAAGGAGGAGATAATAGAGAAAGTTTCTATAGGTATTCAGTTTGTGAAAAAGGAGCAGAATAAGAGGAAAAGCGAGATTGAAGATAAAGAAAAAATATATACATTACTACCAGTACTTGAAAATCAATTAAGTGATTTAATAATAAATGATAAACTTATTGGTGTTGATTATGGAATGTATTTGCAATGTTTAAATATGAATTTTATAAATAGCTATGCAATGGTTATATCTATTAAGGATAAGTATGATTACGAGGATGCATGCAGGAGTGAAAAAGATCAAATTAAAATGAAGATTGGAGACTATATTAAAGAATACATTAATAGAAAATATAAGTGTATAGGAAATTATATGTTTTATGAAGAATTAACTTATTTTATACAGATTGAAAATGAGGATACTGAGGATTTTAAAAATTTAGGAATTGATCTTGCATTTAATTTGAGAAGAGAAATAAAAAAGAGATTTAATGTTTCAATAAGAGCTGGGCTTGGAGAAATATATAATTCAGTGGAACATATAGTTGAATCATATAGACAAGCTACTAAGTGTTTAGTATATAATTCGGATAATGTAAATATTATTCATATAAATGATATTGATGAAAATATGTTAGAAGAAAAAATTATAAATCATAATGATGCTAATATTAATTTAAATGATGTAAAGGATAATAAAATTAAAAATGTTAATAAAATAAAACTGAAATTATTTGATGATGTAAAGAACTATATTAAAGAAAATATTAAAACAGAGCTTGAACTAGAAAAAGTTGCAAGTAATTTTGGATTAAGTGTATATTATTTTAGCAGAACATTTAAAGAAGTGACAGGAACTAATTTCTCAGATTATATAAATAAATGCAGAATAGATATAGCTAAGGAATTACTTTCAAATGGAGAAATGAATGTTAAAGAAGTTTGCTATAAGGTTGGATATAATGATCCTAATTACTTTAGCAAAGTGTTTAAAAAATATGAAGGAATAAGTCCAGTTAATTATAAGGTATAAAGTGAAGAATAGATATTTTAGAAGGAATTATTATAAAAAATAGGATGGTGAGCAAAATATTGCTATAAGTTATATAAAAAATCTATGATGATATCTTAAGTTTAAGATGTCATCATAGATTTTTTGTCGCTAAATGTTATTATATGCTGTCCATATTTCAAAGAAGAATATTAAAAACCAATTTATTTGATGTTTGTTATTAAATTATGAGGGATGGATTGTTATTTTGATTTATTAATCATAGTAAAATATTGCGGTAAAAAGACAGCAATATAAAATTATAAGTCAGCAAATGAGTCTATTCTAAACGTTTACTTAAGAAGCTATAATTAAGATTGTAAAAAAGATTTACATTAACGAATAAAAAGGGGAGATAAATTATGAAATCAAAAAAAATGATTAAATTATTAGGTATAACACTAAGCGGAATATTAATGTTTTCAGCATTAACAGGATGTGGAGCAAAGACAAGTGGACAAGCAGCTAGTGGTGGAGATAAGAAAATAAAAATTGGGGTAAGTATGGATGATTTAAGACTCGAGAGATGGCAACATGATAAAGATATTTTTGAAGCAGAAGCAAAGAAACTTGGAGCAGAAGTAGTTTTTCAGTCTGCCAATGGAGATGATACAACACAAATGTCACAGGCTGAAAACCTTATATCTCAAGGAGTAAATGTTTTGGTTATAATACCACATAATGGAGAATCAATAGCACCTATTGTGGAAGAAGCTCATCAAAATAAAATAAAAGTTTTATCTTATGATAGATTAATTACCAATAGTGATGTAGATTATTATGTCTCATTTGATAATGTTAAAGTTGGAGAATTACAAGGAAAAGCAATTGTAGATAAAACTCCAAAGGGAAATTATTTTATGATGGGAGGCTCTCCAACAGATAATAACGCAAAGTTATTTAGACAAGGACAAATGAATGTAATAAAACCTTATGTAGATAAAGGAGATATAAAACTAGTAGGAGATCAATGGGTAAAAGATTGGTCAGCAGAAGAAGCATTAAAGATAATGGAAAATGCGCTAACTGCAAACAATAATAAAATTGATGCTGTTGTTGCTTCAAATGATAGTACTGCTGGTGGAGCTATTCAAGCATTACAAGCACAAGGATTATCAGGAAAAGTTACAATTTCCGGACAAGATGCAGATACAGCAGCTTGCCAAAGAGTTGTTGAGGGAATTCAATCAATGACAGTATATAAGCCTATTAAGGATATTGCTGCAAAAGCAGCTGAAATGGCTGTAAAAATGGCCAAAGGTGAAGAGGTTCAAACAAATGGAAGTGTAACTAATAATGGTCAAAAGGATGTTCCTTCAGTATTACTTACTCCAGTAGCAGTTACAGCGGATAATATGAATGATACTGTTGTAAAAGATGGTTTCCAAAAGTTTGATGATGTATATAAAAATGTGCCACAAGATAAAAGACCAAGTAAGTAAATAGCATATTGGGGTCTGAAATTATAATTTCAAACCCCAATATAGAAAGGAGATATGTATTTCATGAGTGAGTATATTTTAGAAATGAACGATATAGTCAAAGAATTCTTTGGAGTAAAGGCATTAGATGGGGTGTCTTTAAAAGTTAAAAAGGGAGAAATTCATGCTCTTTGTGGTGAAAATGGAGCGGGAAAATCTACACTAATGAAAATTTTAAGTGGAGAGCACCCTGCTGGGTCTTACTCAGGAAAAATAATTTTTGAAGGTAAAGAATTAAATCAAATAGGTATAAGAGATTCTGAAAAAGTTGGTATAGCAATTATCCATCAGGAATTAGCTATTATTAAGCAATTATCTGTAGCAGAAAATATTTTTTTGGGAAATGAAATTAGCGAATATGGACTAGTAAGTTTTAGTGAACAATTAAATAAGACAAATGAATTATTAAACAGGGTTAAATTAAATGTTAGTCCAATTACTAGAGCAGGAGATTTAGGAATTGGACATCAACAATTGGTTGAAATAGCAAAGGCCCTATCTAAAAATGCTAAATTATTAATTCTTGATGAACCTTCAGCTTCTTTAAGTGAAGGTGAAGTAGAAGTTTTAATGGGAATACTAGATGATTTAAGAAAAGATGGAGTTACGTGTATTTATATTTCTCATAAACTTAACGAAGTTACAAGAATATGTGACAATGTTACTGTAATTAGAGATGGGTCAACAATAGGCCAAGTTCCGATTAAAGAAATAAATCAAGATAAATTAGTACAAATGATGGTTGGAAGAGAAATGAAAAATTTATTTCCAAGGGAAGAACATGAAATTGGGGAAGAATTTTTTGAGGTAAAGAATTTCAATGTTTTAGATCCATTTAATAAGAGTATTAAAAGAGTAAAGAATGCAAGTTTTACATTAAGACGTGGAGAAATACTTGGAATTTCAGGTTTAGTTGGTTCAGGTAGAACAGAAATGGTAGCAAGTATATATGGAAGTTTCCAAGGCCAAAAGAGTGGTGAAGTATTCTTTGAAGGTAAAAAAATTGACATAAAAAATCCAAGTGATGCTTTAAGCAAAGGAATAGCTATGGTTCCAGAAGATAGAAAAAAAGATGGGATAATTTCAGGAATGAGTGTAGCTAATAATATGACAATAAGTAATTTATTAAAATATAAAAAAAGACTTGATGTAATAGACAATGATAGAGAAATGATGGATGTTCTGAAATGTATTGATGAAATAAAAATAAAGACTGCATCAACAGAGCTCGCAATAAAAAATTTAAGTGGTGGAAATCAACAAAAAGTAATACTCGCAAAAAATCTTTTAGCAGAACCTAAAATATTAATATTAGATGAGCCAACTAGAGGAATTGATGTAGGAGCTAAGTATGAAATTTATAAGTTGATTTTTAAATTAGCGAAGCAAGGTATATCTATAATAATGGTTTCATCAGAACTTCCAGAAGTACTTGGAATTAGTGATAGAGTTTTAGTAATGAATGAAGGTGAAATAAAGGCAGATCTTGAGAATAAAGACTTAACTCAAGAAATGATTATGAGATATTCTGTAGGAAAGAAAAATGAAAATATGAGTGAAAATAATAACAAAGAAATTATGACTTCTGTAGGAGGGGTATAGATATGCAATTAAGTAAAAGTAAAAATATAGGTATAGGTTCAGAGAAAGAAAAGAAATTTGGGTTCAATACAATATTTAAATCTAAGATGACAGCAATATTAATAGCAACAGCAGCGTTGTGGATTTTATTTACAATGTTAACGGATGGGAATTTTTTGACAACAAGAAATTTATCAAATTTATTTAGACAAATGTCAATTACTGGGGTACTTGCAATAGGAATGTGTTTTGTAATTATTTTAGGAGAGATAGACCTATCAGCAGGATCAACCCTTGGATTACTTGGAGGAATTGCAGCAATATTAAACGTTTGGTTTGGTTTTTCAGCTATTCCAACTGTAGTAATAACATTAATACTTGGCGTAATTATGGGTGCTTGGAATGGATATTGGATAGCAGTGAAAAATGTACCATCATTTATAGTTACTTTGGGTAGTATGCTTATTTTTAGAGGAATATTAATAGGGATTACTGGAGGAAATACTGTAGCTCCATTATCCTCAGATTTTAAAGCAATAGGACAAGCTTATCTACCAACAGCCCTTGGGTATGTTTTAGTAGTATTAGCAATTGCAGGTTCAGCATATTTAGTATTAAATAATAGAAAAAATAAAATTAAATACAATATTGATGTTAAACCAATGATTTTAGATGTATTTACAATAGCTGGAATTGGAATTGTATCATTAGCATTAGTAGTAATACTTAATGACTATCAAGGATTTCCAATACCAGCCTTCATAATGTTACTTATAGCTTTGATATTAGGATTTGTAGCAACAAAAACTGTTTTCGGTAGACGAATGTATGGAATTGGTGGAAATAGAGATGCAGCAAGATTATCAGGTATTAATGTAAAAAAACATATTATAGTTATATATTCAATACTTGGTTTGCTTTGTGGAGTTGCAGGAATATTATTAACAACAAGATTAAATGCAGGTTCAGTTTCTGCTGGTCAAAGTGCAGAAATGGATGCAATTGCAGCATGTGTTATTGGTGGTGCAAGTTTAGCTGGTGGTAGTGGTACCGTTATTGGAGCCTTAGTTGGTGCTCTTGTAATGGCAACTATAGATAATGGTATGAGTATGATGAATACACCAACGTTTTGGCAATATATTGTTAAAGGTCTAATATTGTTGATTGCTGTATGGATGGATATAGCTTCTAAAAATAAAAAATAATTAATTAAGGAAATATTAATTGTTAACATATTATAGATAACCACAGTGGAACTCATACTTATGCCTACATCCGCCGAAATTGAATACATATTTATTCCGTAGGACTGTGAAAATTTCGCTGGAAGCATTCTAAATGGGAGGTTGCACCCATTATAGTTTGCTCCAAATGTAAAATTTGGACAAACTATAATGGAACAACCTCCCATTAAGAAGCTTCAGCAGCTTATTTTCAATGCCTACTTCACAAATATGTATCCAATTTCTCTGTTGGATATGCTCCTAAGTATAGCAAATGTTGAATATAATACCGAGCATAAGTAAAATTTCAGTTGTGGGTATCTATATAGTAGAGAATAAAATCATTTGTATAACAATAGGTAGTTTATTTAGAATAAACTACCTATTGTTATACAAATTTAATTAGCGCACTTTATTCTATCGAATCTTTATTTTTTAAAATACAGTAAATATTATATTAGCATAATTTAAAAATAATAGATGGTATTTATGAACTCTTTTAAAAACTTAAGAATAGCACAAAAGTTTAAAATAGACATTAGAGATATTAAAAGAAAATAATTATGAAAAAGTTTACTGAAAGATATTGACTAGAAGTAAAAATAGAAGTAAAATGAACTTATTAAAATACATTTAAAAAGTAATTTCAAATCTAAAGTTTGAGATTATATAAAAGCAAGGCATATTAAAAATGGGAGGTTTATCATGAGATATTTGTTAGGATTAGATATTGGAACATCAGGAACTAAGACAGCTTTATTTGATGAAGAAGGAAAAACAATAAAAACTGCTACATATGGTTATGATTTATTTCAACCACAAGTAGGATGGGCAGAACAAAATCCAGAAGACTGGTGGGAAGCGTGTGTTAAAGGTATAAAAGATGTTATCGAAAAAAGTGGTGTACAAGCTTCTGACATTAAAGGTATTGGCTTAAGTGGTCAAATGCATGGACTTGTTTTAGTAGATAAAGATTATAAGGTAATTAGGAATTCTATAATATGGTGTGATCAAAGAACAGAAAAAGAGTGCGATTACATGACAGAAGTTATAGGAAAAGAAAGATTAATTAGAATAACAGGAAATCCTGCATTAACTGGATTTACACTTTCAAAATTATTATGGGTTAGAAATAATGAACCAGAAAATTATGAAAAAATATATAAAATACTTCTTCCAAAAGATTATATAAGATTAAAATTAACAAATATTTTTGCAACAGAAGTTTCAGATGCCAGTGGAATGCAAATGCTAGATATTAATACTAGAAACTGGAGTGATGAGCTGCTTAAGGATTTAAATATAGATAAAAATATATTAGCAGATGTTTATGAATCAGTAGTTGTTAGTGGACATGTCACAGAAGAAGCTGCTAAATTAACAAACCTAGCATTAAATACGCCAGTTGTTGGTGGTGCAGGAGATCAAGCAGCAGGAGCTATCGGAAATGGGATAGTAAGTGAAGGGATAATATCAACAACTATAGGTACATCAGGAGTTGTATTTGCAGCAACTGACACACCAAGATTTGATAAAGAAGGAAGAGTTCATACTTTATGCCATGCTGTACCTAATAAGTGGCACATAATGGGTGTTACTCAAGGAGCTGGTTTATCATTAAATTGGTTTAAAAGAACATTTTGTGCTAAAGAAGTTGAAGACAGTGAAAAGTCAGGAAGAGATATATATGATATCTTAACTGAAATAGCAGCTGCATCAAAACCAGGATCTAATGGAATAGTATATTTACCATATCTTATGGGAGAAAGAACTCCACATATAGATCCAAATGTAAAAGGTGCATTTTTAGGAGTATCTCTAATAAATAATCATGATGATTTTGTACGTAGTATATTAGAAGGTGTTAGTTTTAGCTTAAAGAACTGCCTGGATCTTATTGAAAACATGAATGTAAATATTGATGAAATAAGAGTAAGTGGTGGCGGTGCAGAAAGTAGTGTTTGGAGACAAATATTAGCTGATATTTTTGGGTATTCATTAACTACAGTAAAAGCATCAGAAGGTGGAGCACTTGGAGTAGCAATACTTGCAGGAGTAGGAGCTGGAATATATGATTCAGTAGAGGATGCTTGTAGTAAAATCATAAAAGGAAATTCAAAGGTGGATCCAAATGTTGATTTAAAAGAAGTATATGCTAAAGTATATGCTGTATATAACTCAGCTTATCCTAAAATAAAAGATATTTAATAAAATACATAATAGTGATATTATTTAAGAAAAACTATTATTGTCTATAATAGTAGGCGAGAGGGGTACTTTCAAATTTGATGGAGATAAATCATAGTAAAATAAAAGAAACAAATAGAAAGAAAATAATAACATTATTATTAGAAAAAAATGAAATTACTAAATTAGATATTTCTAGAAAGCTAGATATAAGTATAACAACAGTTTCAACTAATATTACAGAGCTAAAAGATGAAGGCATTGTAGAAGAAGTAGGATCATTAGAATCTACTGGCGGAAGAAAAGCAATTGCAATTAAATTAAATGAAAACTGTAGATACTCCATTGGCGTTGCATTAACACCAAATCATATAAAGATATCTTTGGTTAACTTAAAGAAAAACATTATTGAAAATATAAGAGTTAGACATAAAAATGATGGAATAGAAAATATAATAGTTCTTGCCAATGAAAATATAGGAATAATAATGAATAAATATAGCATAAGTTCTGAAAAATTATTAGGAGTTGGAATTTCACTTCAAGGGACTGTTGACTTTAAGACTGGTATAGTAAAATATTGCTACCTTTTAGGAATAAAGGATTTCAACTTGAAGGAGAAATTTGAACATTTAAATGTACCTATATATGTCGATAATGAAGCCAATTTATCCGCTTATTATGAATTCCTAAATAGAAAAGATATATTAAATAATTTATTATATATATCAATAACAGATGGATTAGGTCTTGGGATAATAATAAATGGGAAGATATATAGAGGCGATAATAATTCCTCTGGTGAAATGGGTCATATGAAAATAGCAATCAATGGTAAAAAGTGCAAGTGTGGAGCTAAAGGATGCTTAGAAGCATATACTTCAATGAATTCATTAATAGATAATTATAATGAAGTATCATCTTGTAATATTTTAGATATAGACGAGTTTGAAGAAAAATATATTCAAAAAGATGAAGTAGCTCAAAAGATATTGGATAAATATTTAAAGACATTATCATTAGGTATATCAAATTTAATTATGATATTGGATCCAAATAGTGTAATTATAGGTGGAGACATAAATAGTTTACTAAAAGATAAAATAGAGGTTGTAAAGAAAAATATTTATAAAGACAATTTATTTACAGATGAAAATAGCTGTAATATTAGTATTGCAAGTTTTAAAGAATCATATTTGTTAGGGGCAGCAATGATGCCCATTGAAGAATTTTTAGAAATTAAATAGTGGAGTGGTGAAAATTACTCTATTAATTCGAAAACTTATCAAATGATATTTAAAAATAATGTAAGCAATAATTAAAGAGGAGATGTTAAGAAAATGAGATTTTTTTTAGACACAGCAAACATAGAGCACATTAAAGAAGCAAACGAAATGGGAGTAATATGTGGTGTGACTACAAACCCATCACTAATTGCAAAAGAAGGCAGAGATTTTAATGAAGTTATAAAGGAAATAACAGAAATAGTAGATGGACCAATAAGTGGAGAAGTTATAAGTGAAGATGCACAAGGAATGATTAAAGAGGGAAGAGAAATTGCTGCAATTCATAAGAATATGATTGTAAAAATTCCAATGACAGCAGAAGGACTTAAGGCAACTAAAGTTTTATCTAAAGAAGGAATTAAAACAAATGTAACTTTAATCTTCTCAGTAACACAAGCATTACTTGCAGCAAATTCAGGAGCAACATATGTAAGTCCGTTTTTAGGAAGAATAGATGATATATCAATGGATGGAATGGAACTAGTTAGAAATATCGCAGATATATTTGCAATTCATGGAATAGAAACAGAAATAATTGCAGCTAGCGTAAGAAATCCAATTCATGTTATTCAAGCAGCACAAGCAGGAGCAAATATATCAACAATACCTTATAGCTTAGTTCTACAAATGATAAAACATCCATTAACAGATCAAGGACTAGAAAAGTTTAAGGCAGATTGGGCTGCAGCATTTGGAAAATAAATCGTACTTATTCGTATAATCGCCGAAATTAAATACATATTTATTCCGTAGGACTGTGAAAATTTCGCTGGAAGCATCTAAATGGGAGGTTGTACCCATTATAGTTTGCTCCAAATGTAAAAGCTCACAGAGAAAGTTCGAAGAACGAAATATAAAATTTCGATTCTCACTTTTTGGACAAACTATAATGGAACAACCTTCCATTAAGAAGCTTCAACAGCTTATTTTCAATGCCTACTACACAAAAATGTATCCAATTTCTGGTTTTAGATATACACTTAGGTGTGGTGAATATTAAATGAAATACCAAATATAGTATAAGTTATATTGAGGTTATCTATATAAAAGTTGATAAAATATATTAGATATTTGCCAAGAATTTAAGAATTTTAGAATTTTAGAATTTGCTTGTAGAATGCGGATTTAGGTAGATATTATAAAAAATAAATAATGCAAAGTGAGGAAAAAAATGAGTAGAGAATTAGATAAGTTATCTATTAATGCAATAAGAGTGCTTTCAGCAGATGCTATTGAAAAATCAAAGTCAGGACATCCAGGACTTCCACTTGGAGCAGCAACTATGGCATTTACACTATGGACAAAAATGAACCATAATGGAAAAAATCCAACTTGGGATAATAGAGACAGATTTGTATTATCAGCAGGGCATGGGTCAATGCTTGAATATTCATTATTACACTTATTTGGATATGGAGTAAAAGTTTCCGATATTAAAAATTTCAGACAAGTAGGAAGTTTAACTCCAGGACATCCTGAGTTTGGTCATACTAAAGGTGTTGAAATTACAACTGGACCTCTTGGACAAGGTGTATGTAATGCAGTAGGTATGGCGATGGCAGAAACGCATCTTGCTGACAAGTTTAATAAACCAAACTGTAGTGTAGTTGATCACTATACATATGCAATATGTGGAGATGGTTGTCTTATGGAAGGGATTTCAGGAGAAGCATCATCACTTGCTGGAACTTTAGGACTTGGAAAATTAGTTGTATTATATGATTCCAATAATATTTCAATTGAAGGAAGTACTGATATAGCATTTAGAGAAGATGTTGCTAAAAGATATGAAGCTTATGGCTGGCAAGTATTAAAAATTGCTGATGGAAATGATATAGATGCAATAGAAAGTGCAATAGAAGCAGCTAAAGCAGAAACTTCAAAACCTTCAATTATAATAGTTAAAAATCAAATTGGTTTTGGATGTCCTGCAAAGCAAGGAAAAGCTTCAGCTCATGGAGAACCACTAGGTGCTGAAAATGTAATTGCAATGAAAGAAAACTTAGGTTGGAAAACAGAACCTGCTTTCTATGTACCAGATGAAGTGTATTCAAATATGAATGAACACATAGAAAAAGGTGTTTCAAAAGAATCAGCTTGGAATAAATTATTCAGTGAATATTCTAAAGAATACCCTGAACTTGCAAAAGAATATGCTGCATGGATGAGTGGTGAAGTTGATAAAGAAGCATTATTAAATAATGAAGAATTCTGGGGCTTTGATAAAGAAATGGCTACAAGAGAATCTTCAGGAATATTGATAAATAGATTAGCAAAGCTCATTCCTAATTTAATAGGAGGATCAGCTGATTTAGCTCCTTCAAATAAAACTTATATGGCGGGCAAAGGAGATTTCTCAGATACAGACAGAGGTGGACAAAATCTTCACTTTGGAGTTAGAGAACATGCAATGGCAGCTATAGTTAATGGTATGTATGTACATGGTGGACTTAAGGTATTCTGTTCAACATTCTTCGTATTCAGTGATTACATGAAGGGTGCTATGAGATTATCAGCTCTTATGAATCTTCCTGTAGCTTATGTTTTAACTCATGATAGCATTGGAGTAGGAGAAGATGGCCCAACTCATCAACCAATAGAACAACTAGCAGCACTTAGAAGTATGCCAAATATGACAGTATTTAGACCAGCTGACTCAAAGGAAACTGCAGCAGCTTGGTATTATGCGGTAACTAATGGAACAACACCAACATCATTAGTTTTAACAAGACAAAAGTTGCCATTATATGATGGATGTCCTAAGAGAGGATTAAAGGGTGGATATATCCTTAAGGATTCTAAGAATGAAACTCCAGATGTACTTCTTATGGCATCAGGTTCAGAAGTTGAATTAATCTTTAAAGCAGCAGCTGAACTAGAAGCTAAAGGAATAGATGCAAGAGTTATAAGTATGCCATCATTCGAATTGTTTGAAGCTCAAGATGCAGCTTATAAGGAATCAATTATGCCAAATAAAGTTCGAGCAAGAGTTGCTGTTGAAGCATTAACAAGTTTTGGATGGCATAAATATGTAGGTCTTGATGGAGATGTTATTTCATTAGATACTTTCGGAGCATCAGGAAATGCAGGTACATTATTTAAGCAATTTGGATTTACTGTAGAAAATGTTGTAGAAAAAGCTACTAAGGTGGTCAATAAATAAAATCCTAAATTTAAGTAGATTTAGCATATTGTAATAAAGTAGATAAGAATTAAATAAAGATGTCTTAAATATTTGTGACTATCAAAATATTGCAATATGTATATAAATATAAGAAATATGAAAGGTAGGGTTAAGATGATTATAAAAAAGGTTACTGACATTGATTTTAAAAAATATGGACAAGTTTTAAAGAACTATGATTGCTCTGAAATAATTGAAAAGATGAAAAGTATTACACCTCTTCCAAGTGATGTAATATATGAACCATCTATTAAAGAACTTGAAGATTTAAAAATTGCTGAAGATTTAAGAGTAAGAGAATTTGGTGAATTACCAATTCAAATAGGATATTGTAATGGCAATAATTATATGCTAAATGCAGTTGAATATCATCGTTCATCTGAAATAAATATAGCAGTAACAGATCTTATTTTACTAATAGGTTGTCAGCAAGATATTGAAGACGATTACTCGTATGATACTGCGAATATAGAAGCCTTCATGGTTCCAGCTGGAACGATAATTGAAGTATATGCAACTACTCTTCATTATGCACCTTGCAATGTACAAGAAGATGGATTTAAATGTGTTGTTGTATTGCCAAGAGATACTAATTTGCCTTTAGAAAAAACAATTGAAAAAGTTAACGAAGATGCATTGTTATTTGCTAGAAACAAGTGGTTAATTGGTCATAAAGACACAGATTTAGGTGAACAAGGAGCATTTATAGGATTGGTTGGAGAAAATATTCACCTATAAAAAGAGTGCGAAGCATAATTAAGAACAATTCACTAAATAAAAAATATAGCTCATAATATCAAATTATATAATAAAGTATGTTTGAAAAAATTAAATTAAATGGAGGAATTAGAAATGAATAATATACCAGAAGTGAAATTAGGAATAGTTGCGGTAAGCAGAGATTGCTTCCCAATGGAGTTATCAGTTAATAGAAGAAAGGCTGTAGTAGAAGCTTATAAAAAATCTAATGGAGATATTTATGAATGTCCAACAGCTATTGAAAATGAAAAACATATGGGAAAAGCTTTAGCAGAAGTTAAAGAAGCAGGTGTAAATGCATTAGTAGTATTCCTTGGAAATTTTGGACCTGAAACTGCTGAAACTTTACTTGCTAAAAAATTTGATGGGCCTGTAATGTTTGTTGCAGCAGCTGAGGAAACTGGAGATAACTTAATTAATGGACGTGGAGATGCATATTGTGGAATGCTTAATGCAAGCTACAATTTAGCACTTCGTAATATAAAAGCATACATCCCTGAATATCCGGTTGGAACAGCAACAGAAGTTGCAGATATGATTTCTGAGTTTGTACCAGTTGCAACTGCGTTACTTGGAATACAAAACTTAAAAATTATTTCATTTGGACCTCGTCCACAAGATTTCTTAGCTTGTAATGCACCTATTAAACAATTATATAACTTAGGTGTTGAAATAGAAGAAAACTCAGAACTTGATTTATATGCAGCATTCAATGATCATGCAAATGATGAGAGAATTCCAGCTGTAATGGCTAGTATGGAAAAAGAATTAGGTCAAGGAAACAAAATGCCTGGAATTTTGCCAAAACTTGCGCAATATGAAATTACATTATTAGATTGGATGGAAGAACATAAAGGATCAAGAGAATATGTTGTATTTGCTAATAAATGTTGGCCATCATTCCAAACACAATTTGGATTTGTACCTTGTTATGTAAACAGCCGTTTAACAGCAATGGGAATTCCAGTAGCTTGCGAAGTTGATATTTATGGTGCATTAAGTGAATATATTGGAACTTGCATCAGCCGCGATGCTGTTACTTTACTTGATATTAATAATTCAGTACCAGCTGATATGTATGAATCAGAAATTAAAGGCAAATTTGATTACACATTAAAAGATACATTTATGGGCTTCCATTGTGGTAACACAGCAGCTTGTAAATTATCATCTTGTACTATGAAAAATCAAATGATTATGGCAAGAGCGCTTGAACCAAATGTAGAACCAAACATAACTAGAGGAACACTTGAAGGGGATATTGTTCCTGGAGATATTACATTCTTTAGATTACAAAGCAATGCAGATGCAGAATTAACAGCTTATGTAGCACAAGGAGAAGTTCTACCAGTTGCAACTCGTTCATTTGGATCTATTGGTATCTTTGCAATTCCTGAAATGGGAAGATTCTATCGTCATGTATTAATAGAAGGTAGATATCCACATCATGGAGCAGTTGCTTTTGGACATTATGGAAAGGCAATTCACAATTTATTTAGATATTTAGGTGTTAAAGAATTAGGATTTAATCAACCTAAAGGTATGCTTTATAAAACAGAAAATCCTTTTGAATAAAATATATGAATAATTAGAAGAAACATTTTTTATGCATTGGTTAATAGAGATATTAATCAATGCATTTTTTTATTTTAGTTGTAAGAACATTTTGTTCTTTGGCTTCAACAATGGAAAGTTCTATTAACGTAGATATAGAAATTTAAAAATAATATTTATTGAAAAAATTTTAAATAGCAACTTGACAAACTGTATTTTGTTGAAATATAATAATATTAGATGAAGGCAATGGAGCATTTATTTATATAGGTGCTCCATTGTCTTTTTTATTTATTATTACTGATATATCAGTGGGATTTCAATGAGAGGAGAGATAAATCTGTGTCAAGTTGATAAGTCATATGCCAAAGAAATATATAAGAAAATTAAATTAGATATTTTAAATTTAAAAATAAAAGATGGAGATTTTCTTACATTAGCTGAATTAGCAGAAAAATATAATGTAAGCAAGACACCTGTTAGAGATGCATTAGGAACATTAGAAATACAAGGATATCTTAAGTCTTTGCCAAGAAAAGGCTATTTGGTAAAAGCTGTAACACAGAGAAATATAAGAGAATCTTTTCAAATGAGGTCTATTTTAGAAATAGCAGCTGTGAATTCAGCAGTTGAGATAGCTAGTGATTCAGAATTAGAAAGTATACTTCAATTGGCTATGAAATTTCCAAACGATTCTCAAAGTGGTGAAATATCAGAATTTAATGAACTAAATGATATGTTTCATATGTTAATTATAAAAGCAACTCATAATTCATTATTAATTGAAACATGTGAAGTAATAATGGAAAATCTTTCACGAATTTTGTTAATGGATTGTAAGAAGTTGGAGTTTATAAATGAAAAAGAAGATCATATAAATATAGCAAAAGCGCTGATTGAAAGGGATAGTAAAAAGGCTGAAGAACTAATGGTAAAACATATTTCACATTTAGAAGCACGATTTTATTCTAAGTAAACAGGGTGTAATATAAGATATAAAATTTAAAGCAAGCTTTTTAATAAAGTAAGAATTCTAAATTATATTTGAATAAAAATTTATAATAATCTAAGAATAGATATAAGGAAGAAGTCTTAGTTTATAAAAATAAAAATTAATAAATAAGGTTTAAAAGCAGATACTGCAATTAAAAAAATATTTAGGGGGAAAAAACAATGAATAAAAAATCATTAGTAGGAATTTTATTAGCATCAGTAATGTCAATAAGCATAATGTCAGGGTGCGGAGCAGCAAAAAACGATTCAGCTAAAAGCAGTGATGGAAACAAGAAATTCATAATTGCATGTGATGCAAAATATGCACCATTTTCTTTTGAAGAAAACACAAAATACAAAGGTATAGATGTTGAAGTGTTAGAAGCAATTGCTAAAGAAGAAAAATTTGAATATGAATTAAAGCCAATGGACTTTAATGGAATTATTCCAGGACTTACAGCTAATCAATTAGATGGAGCTATAGCTGGAATGAGTATTACAGATAAAAGAAAAGAATCTTTAGATTTTTCAGATGGATATTTTGTATCAGGAGTATCATTAGTAGTTAACAAAGATAATACAACAATTAATAGTGAAAAGGACTTAAATGGTAAAAGTGCATCACTTAAAAAAGGTACAGCGGGAGCAACTTTTGCTGAAGAAAATAAAGATAAGTATGCATTAAACTTAAGTTATTTTGATGATTCTCCATCAATGTTCCAAGCAGTTGAAAATAAAAATAATGACTTTTTATTAGAAGATTATCCTGTAATAGCTTACAAAATCAAGGTTGATCCTAACTCGAAATTAAGAATTGCTGGAGAAAAATTAACAAATGTTGATTATGGATTTGCAGTTAAAAAAGGTCAAAATGCTGAGCTGCTAAAGAAATTTAACGAAGGTCTTAAAAAGATAAAGGCAAATGGAGAGTATGATAAAATAGTTGGTCAATATATCGCTAAGTAGTGCATTAAAATGAATTAAGTAATTAAGTAATTATATAAAAAATTTAAATTGAAAGGCTATGAGTTTAAGAAAAAAGAATTTTCTGATTTATAGCTTTTCTTATTTGAATATTAAAATGTTAATAAAAATTTAAATATTTTATTGTAGATGTATACTAAGTTGCTAGAAATGAAATATTAAATATATTTAAATTCATAATTGGAAAAAAGTATATTGAAATTAAGATTGATTTAAAAAACATGTATGCCTTGTGAAATTAGATAAATAAAGGAACCGCTTTGGAGAAAATACTTATTCTGAAGTATAGACATAGTCAAGAATATTGACAGCTTTTGAATTGAACGATATAATAAACTTCATAATGCGAGTTAAAAAATCAGCTTATATTTATTCAATAGAATTAAATAAATTGGATTTTTTGATCTATCTAAAAAATGTAAAGGGGCATAAAAAATGAATAAAAAAACATTAGTAGTTATTTTATTAGCATCGGTAATGTCATTAGGATTAATGGTAGGTTGTGGTGCTTCAAAAAATGATACAAAAGCAGATGGAGTAAATAAAAAATATATAATTGCATGTGATTCAAAGTTTGCACCATTCTCTTTTGAAGAAAAAAGTGCGTATAAAGGAATTGATGTAGAGATTCTAGATGCAATTGCTAAAGAAGAAAAATTTGAATATGAATTAAAGCCAATGGACTTTAAGGGAATAATTCCAGGGCTTACGGCTAATCAATTAGATGGTGCTATTGCAGCTATGTCTATAACTGATGAAAGAAAGAAATCATTAGATTTTTCAGATGGATATTTTGAATCAGGTTTATCAATAGTTGTTAATAAAAATAACACGTTAATTAATGGATTAAATGATTTAAATGGTAAAGCTGTTTCAATAAAACAAGGAACATCAGGAGCTGAATTTGCAGAAAAGAATCAAGCTAAGTACGGATTAAATTTAAGATACTTTGATGATTCTCCATCAATGTTCCAAGCTGTTGAAAATGGAAATGCTGATTTTTTATTAGAAGATTATCCTGTTATTGCATACAAGATTAAAGTTGATAGTGGTGCAAAATTAAAAATTGTTGGAGATAAATTAGATACTGTTAATTATGGATTTGCAGTAAAAAAAGGTCAAAATGCTGAATTGTTAAAGAAATTTAATGATGGGATTAAGAAATTAAAAGAAAATGGAAAATATAACGAAATAGTCGGTCAATACATAGCAAAATAGTAAGGAGAATGGAAAATGGAAATCTTAGGATTGCTAAAAGATAACTTCCCTAGCTTAATTAGTGGGCTTTGGGTAACAATAGAAATTGCAGTAATATCATTGATATTAGCTGTAATACTTGGAATTATTTTAGGAATATGTAGCATAAGTACATCTAAAATATTAAAAGGTATATCTACAGTATATATTGGTATAATTCGTGGAACTCCGCTTATGATTCAAGCGTTGTTCTTATTCTTTGGTGTTGGTCAAGCATTTGGTATAAGATTTGATCCAATGGTTGCAGCTATAATGACGCTTACAGTAAATGCATCAGCTTATATGGCTGAAATATTTAGGGGTGGAATTCAAGCCGTAGATAATGGTCAAATGGAAGCTGCAAGAAGTTTAGGACTTAGCTATTCAAAAACTATGAGAAAAGTTATTCTGCCACAAGCAGTTAAGATTATGATCCCATCTATATTAAATCAATTTATTGTTACACTGAAGGATACTTCAATTTTATCAGTTATAAGTATAAGAGAACTTACTGCAACTGGGCAGATTATAATTGCTAGAAACTATAAGGCACTTGAAATGTATGCAATTGTAGGTTGTATGTATCTTATATTAATTACAATATTAACTTTGGTATCAAGTTATATAGAAAGGAAAATTAGCTATGGTAATAAGCGCTAAAAATCTTAAAAAACATTATGGAAAATTAGAAGTTCTTAAAGACATATCAGTAGATGTAGCAGAAGGTGAAGTCCTTTGTATTATAGGTCCTTCTGGTTCAGGTAAAAGTACACTTTTAAGATGTCTAAATAGATTAGAAGAAATTCAATCTGGTACAATAACTATATTAGGTGAAGAATTAGTAAATAATAAGAATATAGATAAATTAAGAGAAAATATAGGAATGGTATTTCAATCATTTAATTTATTTCCACATTTAACAGTGCTAGAGAATATGATTCTCGCACCTTTAGAACTTAAGAAAATGAATAAAAAAGAAGCCACCGAAAAAGCTATTAGTTTATTAGATAAGGTTGGCTTAAAAGATAAGAAAGATGTTTATCCAGATACATTATCAGGTGGACAAAAACAAAGAGTTGCTATAGCTAGAGCTCTTGAAATGAATCCTAAGATAATGCTATTTGATGAACCAACTTCAGCATTAGATCCAGAAATGGTTGGGGAAGTTCTTAAGGTTATGAAGGATTTAGCACAAGAAGGTATGACTATGGTAGTGGTAACTCATGAAATGAACTTTGCTAAAGATGTAAGTGACAGAGTTATATTCATGGATCAAGGATATATATTAGAAGAAGGGCCACCAGGAGAAATATTTACAGCACCTACAAGTGACAGGTGTAAAGAGTTTTTAGATAAAGTAATTAATAATTAAAAGCATAATTATTAATTAGAAGAAACTGCATATTTTTTTGATTTAACTATTAAAACAAATGCTTTTAATTCTATAGAGTTTGGTTGTCTTGGATATATGAGAGATAATATACCTTATTTCTTTAATAAATCTATAAAACCACATACAATTGATTCACAATTTGATATTGAAGGATTGGATAAGTTACCTGAAGTTTCTATTGCATATTTTAGTATTTGAGCAGATCCTTTAATTATTGATTATTTAGCAGATAAATCAGAAGGAATTGTAATTGTAGGAGCTGGATACGGAATTTTTAGCTCTGCATGGGTAGAAAAAGTTAAATTAAATAGTTGGAGATGAAGTTAATCTGTTTGTAAGGTTAGCTTCATCTTTTTATTTGTATATGTTGCAAAAATAAATCTCCGTTTTAATTTAAGAAATTCTGTAAGGATTTCAACTATAATTGAGCATTTATAATTGCAACATATATATAAATTATATTAAAGAAAATAACAGATCAGTGATGTAATTTATAATTTTGAGCCAGATGAGGGAATATTATTTAAAATATATAGCTATGTTTTACTATAGTGTTGGAATATAGCAAAAAAATATAGATGCGATTATCCACTTATAATGCTCAAAATAAGAATAATACGAATTAAACTTTTAGATAATTCTAATCAAAAATAATCTAAATCTGTTATCTGATCTACTTGTTTTATACTATCTAATACCCATCTCTTTTCATTTCTTATAAATTTCCAATATTCCTCAAAATGAACATCTCTAGAGACTTTTCCTTTTATTACTTCATTAGTTTCTTCATTTACTGTATAATCTTTGGATTTTGCCTTTATATGAACCCATATATAGTCTTTATTAATTCCAGCAAAATCTTGTAACCCTATAGGCGTTGCATCTAATAAAATCATATTTTCAAGAATATTTTTTTCTTTCCTTATTTTCATCTCTTCAATTTGCTATCTAGTTTTGATAACTCTTCCATTGTCTCAATACTCTTATCTTTCTTTTTAGCTAATCTTGCTTTTCGAATAATTATGTTTGCAAAAATAATAACAGCAATTAATATTACTATAATTATTATTGTTTCTATTAAAGTAGGGTGTTCTGATGTACTACTAGAGGATGAACTGTTATGGGATGTACTGCTATGAGATGAGCTACTGTGAGATGAACTTGACCTTCCGCCGCCTGCTCTTGCAAATGCAATTGTTTGTCCACTAAATATAAAAACTAATATTAATATCACAAATACATATCTAATTTCGGGATATATACATAAACCTAGTTTTCACTAAGGATATCCATATTAGCACGCTGACTTGTTATTTATTTGAATATACCTAAATATAAATTGTCAATTAAAAACTTAGCAGTCATATAATAAATTAATACACTATCAAAAAATAATAGATTGGTATGCTAGTTTGTTATTTTCTTTCATGTGTCTTAAATAATAGGAGTGTGAATTGACTGTATGGGTGAAAATTGTACAAGAAGTAAAGATTTCATTAAAAGAATATTGAAAACAGGCAAACTAATTGAATTTGATGAAACTTCAAGGATAGTTTTAATAAGTGATGCTCATAGAGGAGATGGAGGATATGCAGATTCTTTAAGGCAAAACAGAAACATTTATAAAGCTGCCCTTGGATTTTATTATGAAAATGGCTATAATTTAATTGAGCTGGGTGATGGTGATGAGTTATGGAAAAACAAAGATTGTTTAGATATAGCTTATAATTATAAAGATATTTTTGAAATATTAAATAAGTTTTATGAAAAGGATAGGCTATGTTTAGTTTTCGGAAATCATGATATAGTTAAATCGAATCCGGAATTTATAAAAAAACAAGAAAAGCTTTTTGAGAATACAAGTTATGGTTTTGGACGTGAAATGATGAGTCTTTATAGTAATATAAAATTTTATGAAGGAGCTGTACTTAAATTTACTCCTTTAAATAAAGATATAATTGCATTTCATGGACATCAAGTTGATTTAATTAATTGTGATATGTGGAAAAGTAGCAGGTTTTTAGTTAGATATGTATGGAGATTCATGGAAGGAATTGCTGGATTTAAATCTCCTATTAGCCCTGCAAGTAATTACAATAAAGGAAATAAAATAGATATTATACTAGAAAAATTAGCGAGAAAAGAAAGAAAAATGATTATTTGCGGACATACACATAATGATATATTTCCAGAGCCAGAAGAAGGTCTTTATTTTAATGATGGATGTTGTGTATTCCCATCAGCAGTAACTTGTATTGAAATAACTAATGGGGAAATTTCTTTAGTTAAATGGGAAATAGAAGTTGGCAGTAAGGATATTTTGTATATAAATAAAAGTATAACAGGAGGACCTGAAAAAATATGGAAATATTTAGAGTTTGCTAGAAGTCTTTAGTAAAAAATGCTTTAAGAAATAGGAGAGTAATATGAATAAATTAAGTGGTAAAGTTGCACTGATTACAGGCGCATCAAAAGGTATTGGAAGAGCTATAGCTATGGAATTTGCAAGACAAGGCGCAAGTGTAATAATAAATTACTGTGCAGATGATGAAGGCGCAAAAGAAACTTTGGAAGAAGTAAGAAAAGTAAATGGATATGGAATTATAATAAAAGGGGATATATCCTCTTTTGAAAAGTGCAGAATAATAGTTGAAGAAGCTTTGAGAATCATGGGCAAAATAGATATATTGGTAAATAATGCTGGCATAAGTCAAATTGGATTATTTATGGATGTTACAGAAGAAGAAATTCAAAGAATTGTAAGCACTAATCTTTTAGGCGCAATGTATTTAACAAAACATGTTCTTAAAGGGATGATTTCAAGAAAAAATGGAAACATAATAAACATTTCTTCTATGTGGGGAGAAGTGGGAGCATCTTGTGAAGTATTGTATTCAGCTACGAAAGGTGGACTGAATACATTTACAAAAGCCCTGGCAAAAGAAGTTGCTCCTTCAAATATAAGAGTAAATGCTATTTCTCCAGGAGTTATAGATACAAAAATGAATTCATTTCTGGGAGAAGAAGAAAAAAAATCCCTAGAAGAAGAAATTCCTCTAGGGAGATTTGGAAATTCGAGTGAAATAGGAAAACTTGCAGTATTTTTATGCAGTGATGATTCTTCATATATAACAGGGCAAATCATACGTGCAGATGGTGGATTTATTTAATCATATTTTTGTTCTAGTATTTTTTGTCTTATTCTAAATCATTTTCATGGGATACGATTTTTTCTAAGTAGAAGTAAAATTCTACTCCCTCATCAATGTTTTGAAGATTAAATTCACTATTGTGAAGAAGTAAAATATTTTTAACTATGGATAAGCCAATGCCGGTACTGTTTTTTTGAGTTCTTTCTCTAGATTTGTCTAGCCTATAAAATTTATCAAAAAGTTTACCTATTTGATCTTCAGGAACGGTTACACCCATATTTTGAACTGATATTTTAAATTTATCTAATCCTTCTTCAATGTTTATATTAATATCATTCTTTGGAGGAGTATATTTAATAGCATTTGTTATAAGATTAGTGAAAACTTGCTCCATTTGGAATGGATCTGCATAAACATAGCTATAAGGCGTTGAAGAATTAAAGTTTACATTAAATTTATTTTCTTCAAAGTCAGGTTTATGCTTTTTAAGTACTTTTGCAATTAGTCTATTTATGTTAATAGCTTCAGGATTTGGTTTAATAGTTCCAGATTCAAGTTTTGAAAGTTCCAACATATTAGTAACTAAAACACTCATTTTTTTAGATTCATCGATTATGGTTTCTAAATACATGGTGGCATCTTCGCCAGATACAATACCATCTTTAAGTCCTTCTGCATAACCTTCTATTATCCCAATTGGAGTTTTAAGTTCGTGACTAACATTGTCTGTGAATTCTTTTCTCATATTATCTAATTGTCTTTCTTTTTCAATGTCATTTTCTAGCTTTTTATTTTTCTTTTGTAAATCAAGAAGTGCAGTTTGAAGATTTTCAGATAAAATGTTTAAGGAGTTAGCAAGACTACCTATTTCATCTTCTCTATTAGTTTGACAAACTACAGAAAAATCCATTCTAGACATTTTATTTGCAACATAAGTTAAAGTTACAAGAGGTTTAGAAATTAAATTAGAATAAATTAAAGCAAGTACTATAGAAATAGTGATTAAGCCCCAAAACAAATATATAAAAAATTCACGCATAACTTCAGAAGCTTCTTTTATAGGCTCAATAGAAGATACACAATAAATAATGCTATCATTTTTACTACTTAAGGACATAGGACTAACTACTCCAATTTTCTTTAGGCCACTACTTTTATTATAAAAAGATTTAGACTTAGTTTGAGAATATGTAATAGCTTCATTTATTAAATCTTTATCATTAATTAGCTCTTCACCAAAAGCAGTAAATGTTTCAAGATTATCCTTATTATCAATAACATTATTGGAAATATATATAAACTTATCATTTGAAGCGACAATAACTTTAGCATTATTATCATTTTCAAGCTTTTGAAGAGCTTTATATAAGTCAGAATTATTATCGATGTTAAGAGAATATAAATCATGAAATTTATTAATTTCTTTAACTAAGGACTGTGTTTTTTTATAAGAATAAAAACTTTCAAAGAAAAAAGCTTGTGCAAAATATGTTATAAGCATTAAACCGAAAATTAGAGATAAGGTTATAATAAATAGTCTTTTAGATAAACTGGTCTTCATTATTTCGCCTCAAATTTATATCCGCTACCACGAACAGTAACTATATAATTTGCCTTATCCAATAATTTTTCACGAAGTCTTTTAACATTAGTGTCTACAGTACGAATGTCTCCATAATAATCAATACCCCATACATTGTCCAAAATATTATCTCTAGTTAATGCAATGCTTTGATTAGTAAGTAAATAAATTAAAAGCTCATATTCTTTTGGGGACAATATTATTTCATTTCCATCAATTTTAACTTCATGAGAAAGTTTATTTATAGTAAGACCATTAAAATCTTGAGAGCTTGAATCTAAATTTTCCCTAGTCCTTTTTAAGAGTGCTTTAACTTTAGCAATTAAAACCTTAGGACTAAATGGTTTTGTCATATAATCATCAGCACCAAAATCATACCCTTCAAGTTTATCCTCTTCCTCGCTCTTTGCAGTAAGTAAAATTACAGGAACAGTAGAGACTGCTCTTAATTTTTCAAGCATAGTTAATCCATCCATAATAGGCATCATTATATCTAAAAGCACCAAATCAATTTTTTCAGAGCTAAATAAAAATAAGCCCTCTTCACCATTTGAAGCTTCAAAAACATTAAAATCTTCTTTAGTTAAATAATCTCTAAGTAAAAACCTAATTCTAAGTTCGTCCTCAACAATTAAAATAGATTTTCTCATTATTATGTCATCTCCCTTCATATATATATATAATTAATAATATAACATAAATAAGGCAATTAGATTACAATTGTACAGTAATGTAAGTTATATTGATTAAATTATATTATAATATTAGAAATATCAATATAAATTTATTAAATAAAAGATATGTAAAGAAAAATATTTTAGAAATTATCGTTTTAAGCTATAAAGAATATATTTGTTACGGTATAATATTTATACATATAATATTATATACAATTAGGAGATTAATAAATGATAAAATTAAATTTTGATGTAAAGAGACATACTTTAGCAAATGGGCTAGAAGTAATAACAATAAATAAAGATACTCAGATTGCAGCTATAAATATAGGAATTAAAGTTGGAGCATTATATGAGAACCTAGAACAAAAGGGTATAAGTCATTTTATTGAACATACATTGTTTAAAGGAACTAAAAATAGAAGTGATGAGGAACTTAATGAAGAATTAGAAGCATTAGGTGGAGAATACAATGCTTATACAGATTATGATGAAACCGTGTATACAATTAGTTGTTTAATGGAAGAATTTAAAAATGCAGTAGAACTTTTAGGTGATATGATAACAAATCCAAAGTTTGATAAGAATGAAATTGAAAAAGAAAGAGGAGTTATTTTATCAGAAATAAGGATGAGTAAAGATGATATAGAAGATTTAAGCTTTAAAAATGTAAATAAAATTGCATTTGTTAATAGTGCCCTTAAATATGAAGTGACTGGACTTGAAGAAAATGTTTCGAGGTTTACTAGAAACGAAATATTTTCGTTCTATACTAAGCATTATACACCAAGAAATTCACTTATAACTATGGTATCATCTTTAAGTCACGAAGAAGCAATTGAATTGGTAGAAGATAATTTTAAACTCTGGGAAGGTGAAAAACCTAAGCCTATAGATATTATAAAAGAAAAAAATAAGGAAGTAACAGAAATAAGCTATAAAAAAGATATTGAACAAAGTACTATAGTGTATTTATACACTTTTGATGAACTGGAAAAGTCTGATGAGCTTCCACTTAGAATACTAAATCATAGACTTGGAGAAAGTTCAAATTCACTACTTTTTAGAGAAATAAGGGAAAATAGAGGATTAGCTTATGACATTTATACTCATCTTGAAATAACTAATAGCATAAAAACTCTTTATATATATACTGCAGTTAGTGAGGAAAATGTTGATGAAGCAAAAGATGCAATTGATGAGACTTTAAAGAGTTTAGTTGATGGAAAAATTCAAATTGTAGATAAGGATTTAAATATAATGAAGAAAGTTCATAAGACAGCAGTAATATCAACTTTAGAGGATTCTTCAGAATTATGTAATTATATGCTTCATCAAGCTTTAGAAGATGAAGATATATTTGAATTTGTTAAGGATATGGACAGACTAAATAACTTAGACATGATTAAAATAAATGAAGTGGGTAAAAAAGTCTTGAAAAATCCAACTGTTCATATACTAAAATCAAATTAACGAATTTAAATTATAGATGAAGGTGAAAATAAAGAATTATGGCGATAATAACAAAAATAGAAATTCAAAAAAGAAATAAAGAAAGGGTTAATTTATTTTTAGATGGTGAATATGCATTTTCTCTTTCAATAGAGTTAGTTTATAAAGAAGGTCTTAATAGAAATGATGAAATAGATTCGGAAAAACTCAAAATTTTAGCGGAGCATGAGAGCCAAATAAGATGCAAAAATTCTGCTTTAAGAATCATTGAAAAAAGCTGTAAAACTGAAAAAGAGGTTAGAGATAAGTTAATACTAAAGGGGTATGAAGATAACTCTATAAATAAGAGTATTAAATTTCTTAAAGAATACAATTTCATAAATGATAGTAATTATACAAAGGCATTTATACGTGAAAAATTAAAGTCTCAAGGGAGTCAGAAAATTAAATATACTCTAATTCAAAAGGGTATATCTAAAGAGAATATAGAAGAAGAATTATCTGATTTAAATAAGGAAAATGAAAAAAATATTGCACTTAATATAGCAAAGAAAAAGTTTGATATCATAAAAAAGAAGGAAAATGATAATTATAAAATTTCAGGTAAGCTATATAGATATTTGATTTCTAAAGGATATGAATATGATATTACAAGTGAGGTTGTTAAAGAAATTATGTCATTAGATGAGCTTTAATATACATTAAAGATAAATAATAACTTACAATAATATTATAATTTTTGGTATAATAATATATAGAGTAAAAAAATTTAGGCGTAATTTTATATTATAGATAAAATTTAATAAGATAAGGATATTATTTGTGGAGGAATAATCATGAAAGAGAGTAAATTTTTACTGGTGATTGCTGGAATTCTTTCGGGATGTGTTCAAATAAGTGTAATTATTGCAATGTTGGTGTTTCCTAATATAACATTTAATTCCACTGCAGTGAGTTCCTTTTCAGAAAATGGATTGAAACAAGATTTTTCATCTAATGATGATAGTGAATATAGCAAACGCGAGAATAGTGGATTTTTTAAGAATATACAATCAAGTAAAAGCAAGTCTTCTAAGGCAATTATTATTTATAATGGAATTACTATAGATGATGGGATAAAATCAAACGAAAATATTAATAATAAAGCAGTTGAATTAACAGAAAATGCTACAAGTGATAGAGAAAGAGCTAAAATTTTATATACTTGGATTGGAAGCAATATAAAGTATGATGATGCTAAAGCGGAACAGGTAATAAATGGAAATCGTAAAATGCCAGAAAGTGGCGCTATATGTGCTTTTGAAAAAAGATCAGGTATATGCTTTGATAAAGCATGTCTTTATGTAGCCATGTCAAGAGCTATAAATCTTAAAGTAAGAATAATAGGTGGCCAGGCATTTGATGGTACACAATATGTAGGTCATGCATGGAATCAAGTTTATTTAAATGACGAAAATACGTGGATAAATGTAGATACAACCTTTTATGATGGAGGAAATTATTTTGATTCAAATCTGTTTAATAATCATAATGTAGAAGAAATTGCTGGAGAATGGTAATAATACAATATTTTATTAATGTATATATGTTCTAATTAACAATTTACAATTGATTCCCTTTATGGGTAGTATGTGACCAATTATGGATGAAATTTTTACAAAATTTCTTAAATTTGAAATGAAGAATAAATTTTTAAATATATACAATATTATAGAGTTTTAGATGGTTAAAACATACAAATGCATTGTGCATTTAAATGTGTGCTAAATTATTTTTTTATGAAGCTTTGAAATAATAAGGTCAATAGCCTTTTCACAGTCTTTGTCATTAGGATCTATTGACCAAGCTAGATTGAAAAGACGCAAAGCAGTATTAAGACATTCTTTCATAACATAGCAATATCCTAGATTAAAAAAATATTTACTTTCACGTTTAAGGGTGATTGCTTTATTTAACATTATTATTGCATCATCAAAATTTTTTAGTTTAATAAAGCAAACACCACAATTATAATAGGAGCAGGCTTCATTTGCATTTTGGGATGCAGATTTTTTATAACAATCAATAGCTTTTTCATAATCTTGTGTATTATAAAATTTATTTCCTTCATTAAAATAATTCATTTGTTTCCTCCAAAAATAAAATTGTAAATATTGCCCTAAATACTTTATAATTATAGACAGTAATTTAAATAACTATACATATGAACTTATTAATTTATAATTTCAATTTATGAAGACATAGCATGCAAATTAAAAAAAGAGTGTATGTTAATTGAAAAAAGCAAAGAGGTGAATGCTAAAATATGATAAATTATAAAATTGGATTAGATATAGGATCCACAACAGTAAAATTAGCAGTTCTTAATAATGAGGACAGCATAATATATAGTAAATATCAAAGACATTTTTCGGATATAAGAAGCACAATTATAGATTTAATAAATAAATGTTATGATGCCTTAGGTGATATTAACTGTAGAATTAATATAACTGGTTCAGGCGGTATGTCCGTATCTAAATGGCTTGAAATTGGTTTTGTGCAAGAAGTAATTGCATGTTCAAAAACAGTTGAAACAATTATTCCACAAACTGATGTTGTAATAGAGCTTGGCGGTGAAGATGCTAAAATAACATATTTTAAAGGTGGAATAGAGCAACGAATGAATGGAAGCTGTGCAGGTGGTACTGGGGCTTTTATAGATCAAATGGCAATATTATTAAATACAGATGCATTAGGACTTAATAATTATGCAAAAGAATACAAAGTATTATATCCTATAGCATCAAGATGTGGAGTCTTTGCAAAAACAGATGTACAACCACTGATAAATGAAGGTGCTCATAAAGCAGATATAGCTGCATCTATACTTCAAGCTGTAGTAAATCAAACTATAGGAGGACTTGCATGTGGTAAACCTATAAAAGGAAATGTAGCATTTCTTGGAGGACCATTATTCTTTTTACCAGAACTCAGACAAAGATTTATTGAAACATTAAATTTACCAGAAGAACAAGTAATTGCACCAAAAAATTCGGAGCTTTTTGTTGCTATTGGAGCTGCACTTTTATCAGAAAAAGAAAAAGTAACATCTCTAAAAAAGATAGTAGGTAAGATTTCGGATATTTCTAATATAAAGGATGATACTGAGCCTAGGCTGGACCCTTTATTTAAAGATGAAGAAGATTATAAAAAGTTTAAAGATAGACATAATAAAAGCGTATTAAAGAGAGCCGAACTTAGCAGTTACAGAGGACAAGCGTATCTTGGAATAGATGCGGGGTCAACAACAACTAAGGTTGCACTTATAAGTGAAGATTCTGAACTTTTATATTCTTATTATGGAAGCAATGAAGGAAATCCACTAAATAAAGTTGTAGGAATTATTAAAGATTTATATGAAAAACTTCCTGAAGCAGTAGAAATTGCAAATTCTACAGTTACAGGTTATGGAGAAGCTTTAATTAAAGCTGCTTTACATATAGATATTGGAGAAATTGAAACAATTGCACATTATAAAGCAGCTGATTATTTCTTGCCTGGAGTAGACTTTATCCTAGACATAGGTGGACAAGATATGAAGTGCATAAAAATAAAAAATGGTGCTATAGATAGCATACTTTTAAATGAAGCTTGTTCATCAGGATGTGGATCATTTATTGAAAGTTTTGCTAAATCATTAGGTATGAAGATTGAAGATTTTGCAAAGGAAGCGCTACATTCTAAAGCTCCTGTCGATTTAGGATCTAGATGTACAGTGTTTATGAACTCTAGAGTTAAGCAATCTCAAAAGGAAGGTGCAACGGTTTCTGATATTTCAGCAGGAATTTCATATTCTGTTATAAAAAATGCTTTATTTAAAGTAATAAAATTAAGAAGTGAAAGTGACATAGGCGAAAAAGTAATAGTACAAGGTGGAACTTTTTATAATGAAGCTGTACTTAGAAGTTTTGAAAGTATTTCAGGTAGAGAAGTTATAAGGCCAGATATAGCAGGCCTTATGGGTGCTTTTGGATGTGCACTTATTGCAAAAGAACGATATTCAAAAGACAAAAAGTCTAGTTTATTACCTAGAAATCAAATAGATGAATTTGAAATGGCATCGTCTTTTAAAAGATGTGGAAAATGCGGAAACAATTGTTTACTTACTATAAATAAATTCTCTACATCTGAAGAGTATATTTCAGGAAACAGATGTGAAAGAGGATTAGGTATAGATAAACCTAAAGAAGAAAAGTTGCCAAATCTATATGACTATAAGTATAAGAGAACTTTTAATTACAAGCCTCTTAACGAAGAAAAAGCTAAACGTGGAGTAATTGGGATTCCAAGAGTTCTCAATATGTATGAAAATTATCCGTTTTGGTTTACTCTTTTAACCAGTTTAGGATTTAGTGTTAAGTTATCAGCACCATCAAGCAAAAAGATATATGAACTTGGAATAGAGACAATTCCATCAGAATCTGCTTGTTATCCTGCGAAGCTTGCGCATGGTCATGTAATTAATTTAATAAATAGAGGAATTAAGAATATATTTTATCCTTGTATATCTTATGAAAAAAATGAATTTAAGGATGCTCAAAATAATTATAATTGCCCTATGGTAATTTCGTATCCAGAAGCTATAAAAAATAATATGGATGAATTAAAATCAAATGATATTAATTTTATGGAACCATTTTTATCTTTAAATGATGATAAGGAACTTGCAAATAGACTAGTAGATGAATTTAGAATGTTTAATGTTACACTTCAAGAAGCAAGAACTGCAGTAAATAAAGCAAGTATTGAAAGAGAAGCATATAAAAAGGACATTCAACAAAAAGGTGAAGAAGTCATAGATTATTTAAGAAAAAATAATAAAAAAGGAATAGTATTAAGTGGAAGACCATATCACATAGATCCAGAAATAAATCATGGTATCCCTGATATTATAAGTTCTTTTGATATGGCAGTATTAACAGAAGATAGTGTATCTCATTTAGGGGTATTAAAAGATAAATTAAGAGTTGTAGATCAATGGATGTACCATTCAAGATTATATAGAGCAGCGGCTTTTGTAGCTGAGGAGCCTTGCGTTGATATAATTCAATTAAATTCTTTTGGATGCGGATTAGATGCTGTTACTACAGATCAAGTAAATGAAATAATTTCATCTAAGGGAAAGCTATATACAGTGCTTAAAATAGATGAAGGAAATAATTTAGGTGCAGCTAAAATAAGAATAAGATCATTAAAAGCTGCAATGGATGAAAGAGAAAGAAAGAATTATAAACCAATTGAAGAAAAGATTGTATATAAAAATCCAGTATTTACAGCACAAATGAGGAAAACTCATACAATTTTATGTCCTCAAATGTCACCAATACATTTTGATTTGATTGAAACAGCAACAAGAGCAGCTGGATATAATATTGATGTATTACCATCAATGGACATGAAAGCAGTTGATGAAGGCTTAAAATATGTTAATAATGACGCTTGTTATCCTTCAATAATAGTAGTTGGTCAAATGATTGAAGCTTTAAAATCAGGTAAGTATGATGTGAATAATACTTCTGTTATAATGTCACAAACAGGTGGTGGATGTAGAGCCACAAATTATATTGGTTTTTTAAAGATGGCATTAAAGCAAGCGGGATTTGAACAAGTGCCAGTTATATCTTTAAATGCAGTAGGACTCGAAGAACAACCGGGCTTTAAAATTACAGCAAAACTTCTTCATAAGGCAATTATGGCTTTAGTTTATGGAGATTTGTTTATGAGGGTTTTATATAGGACAAGACCTTATGAAAAAGTTAAAGGATCTGCAAATGAACTTCATAAAAAATGGAATGAAAGAGCTAAGTTAAATTTAATTAATGGAAGTAAAAGAGAATTTAATAAAAATATAAAAGAAATAATTAATGATTTTGATAATTTACCATCATTAAATATTAAAAAGCCTAAAGTTGGAGTTGTTGGAGAAATATTAGTTAAGTTCCATCCAACAGCAAATAATGATATAATAGGAATTTTAGAAAATGAAGGAGTAGAAGCAGTAGTTCCAGATTTATTGGATTTCTTCTTCTATTCAGCACTTGATGCAGATTTTAAGGCTAAATTCCTTGCAGGAAGTAAAATGTCAAAGAATTTATGTAATATGGCAATTATGTATATGGAAACTTATAGAAAAACTATGAAGAAGTATCTAGAAAAGAGCAATAGATTCCATAAGCCAAAGCATATAAGAGAATTAGCTAATATGGCATCTCCTGTACTATCTCTTGGAAATCAAACTGGAGAAGGATGGTTTTTAACAGCTGAAATGATTGAGCTTATAGAAAGCGGAGCTAATAATATAGCTTGTCTTCAACCATTTGCATGTTTACCTAATCATGTAACTGGAAAAGGAATGATTAAAACTTTAAAAGAAAGATATCCAAGCTCAAATATAGTAGCGATAGATTATGATCCAGGGGCATCTAATGTAAATCAATTAAATAGAATTAAACTTATGCTATCAGTGGCATTTAAGAATTTAGAAGAAGAACCTACAATTCATAAGGAACAAGAAGAAAGTATAGGAAAACAACAGTTCCAAAATGAAGTGAGTCTAACTTAGAATAAAAATAGTTATGATTAATTTAAATAGAAGGGACAATAGTCCCTTCTATTTGTATACAATTTGGAGGTAATGAATGGACACGAAAGGTAATCAGCAGACAGTGGAAAGCGTAAAAAATAAGAAATTTAAGCCATTAGTATTTTTTATGGGAATAATATATATAGTTGTTTTTTTAGGGATAACAACTCCTATTATATTATTTTTTGGACCTTATGAAAATACGAAAAAGGTATTTGTGTTAAGTGTACTTGGGACAAGACATGCATATTTACTGACTAATTTTATGTCACAAGAAAGTATAAATGAAATTGTAGGCGTAAAGAAGGAAGAAGAGCCAAAAGAGCAAGTTACTAAAAATGTTGCTACAGATATTGATAAAATAAAAGTCAAATATACAAGTGGAAACGATGTAAGTAGATATGATATACATACAGATAGATATTCTGGGTATGTACTAGAAATAAAGAATCCATTAGGAGTTAAGGTTGCAATGACTAAGTATGTAGGCAAAATAGGACAAAAGACAAGTGAAATGGCAGAAGAACATAATGCTATTGCAGCCATTAATGGAGGGGCTTTTGTAGATCAGTCTTCTGATGGAACACTTTATGCAGGAACTGGAGCAGAGCCAGGTGGATTTGTAATTTCAGGAGGGAAGATCATATATCCTAAAAATAATATAAAGAAAAATAATATTGAAAATGTTATTGCATTCACAAAAGGTGGACAACTTATAGTTGGAGATCATACTCTTGTAGAATTGCAAAAATTAGAGGTGCAAGAAGCAATGTGTTTTAGAAGACCTAATATTATTATTAATGGAGAGCCACAGGTAAGGGATAAAATGGCAGATGGACTTAATCCTAGAACTGCAGTTGGGCAAAAGGAAGATGGAACAGTAATATTTTTAGTTATTGACGGTAGAAAAATTACATCTCCTGGAGCAAGTGTATATGATGTTCAACAAATAATGTTAGAACGAGGAGCTATTAATGCAGGTGCTCTAGATGGGGGATATTCATCAACAATGTTTTACAAAGGTGAAGTGATAAATTCTCCTAATGCTTGGGATGGAGAAAGATCTGTTGCAACAGCATTTTATGTTGAGTAATAGACCAATTGTCAATTGAAACAGTTAGTGTAGGAGAGGATTAATTAATGAAAAACTTGGTGAGAATAGTAGTATGGACTCTTGTAGCAGTAGTAATTCAGCAAAGCATATTTCTATATGTAGAAAATATATATTTAGCTGCAGATGTAAAGATAGAAGCGAAAAAAGTTGAGGAAAAAGTTGAAGAAAAAGAAATCCCAAAAGAGAAAAATCCTAATGAAATTGATATAAAAGATGGAATAGGTGAGGTTTCATTATCATCAGATGGAAGATTTGTAGCTTTCTTAGAAGATAATAAGCTTAAAGTATTGGATAGTAATGATAATAGTGAAAAGGAATTTAAAATTGAAAATGATGGGGAAATTGTATTTTATAAATGGTTAATAAACGAAAATAGTATGATTGTTATTCAAAAAGTAGAGAAAAATGGACAAGATTACTTTGAGCCAGTATCCTTTAATGCTAGAAAAGGAGAAGCAAGGCAACTTACAGATATTAATTACAATGAAGTGAAAATAAATATAAAAAATAAAAATGATAAAATTAATGATGCAGTATTTTCAAATGCAACACATAGTCTCTACATAAAGGTTGAAAAGCAAAATGGGAAAAGTGATTTGTATCATGCAAATGTAATGAATCAATTAGAAGAAGTTAGGTCAAATAAAGACATAGGCAATATTGTGGTTCCAACTACAAACTCAAATGCAGTAATGGAAATGGGAGAAAATGCAACTATATTAAACAGTTCGGGAAATATAGAAATACCTAATGTTCAAATCACAAAAATATTAGGTACTGACATTAATGATAATGTATATTTTGGTGAACAGGTAAATGACAAGATTACTAAAATATATTATACGATATTAAATAATGAAAAACTTAAATGGAATACACTAACTCTATCAAAGCCATTAGACAAAGAAGATATAATAGTAGATTATTCTGGTAAAGTTTATGTGAATGATAAACTTGCAGGGAGCGTTTTAGAACTTGTTAGTAAAAAGACAATAAAATATGAAGGACAATTGGTACAAGCATATTCCAAAGGAATTATTTCTAGAGATAACAATAAATTAATAAAGAATGAAATAGTGGATAATAAAATATCTATTCATTAAAAATAGAAGTATTTTGAACGCAGTAATAATAGCATAGATATATAATTATATATTTATGCTAATTACAATAAGATATAAAAAATTTATAAAAAAATTATAGATGTTATATAAATTATATGTAAAACTGAGTTATAATACTAATATAAACAGATTATACTAAAGAGTATAAGAGCAAATTGAAGACAGAATTGAAAAGTAGTAATATTATTAAAATACGAATAATACTACTAATAATAAATTTTTTTATGGTTTATTATGTTTATATTTTAGTGTTAGAAGAAAAGGAGAGTGGTTGGAATTTCATTTTGAATAAGACTATAAATAATAAATGAAAACTAAGGATACGGAAGGAATGGTTAAGGTCATGAAGAGAATTGTAAACAGTATTTTTATTGCAGTAATAATTATAGCGAGTTCATTAATACCAGCAGTTTTGGAAATGTCTGTAATGGTAACAGGAATAATAGCATTAATATGTGCTATAGTAGCAGCAATATATCTAGGGATAGCTTGGAAAAATGATAATAAAAAATATGAAAATGAAAGCTCTAATCAAGAAACTACAGAAATTAAAGAAATTACATTAATAAAGGAAGAGTCGTCCAGACATATAGATAATGTTATTGATAATGAGAAAAAACACGAAATACAAGAATTAGTATTATTCCAAGAACAAACAGTACAAGATTTAAATAATATTATAAGTGAAATGGTTAATAATGTTGATGGAACAAGTAATGTTCTTAAAGAATTATCTAATACATCAGAATCTGCAAACGATGACACTATAAAACTTGCAGAATCACTAGCTAAAACTATGTATTTTACAAGCGTATGTACTGAGGGTATGGAAAATATGAATTCTTCAATGGAGAAAATATACAGTTCGAATAAATTATTGGACGAGTCTGTACAAGTTGCAAATAATTCTACAAAAGAAGCAATAGATATTATTCATCTTATAGGAAATATAGCAAATCAAACTAATTTATTAGCTTTAAATGCAGCTATAGAAGCTGCAAGAGCAGGTGAAGCTGGAAAGGGATTTTCAGTAGTTGCAGCAGAAATTAGAAAGTTGGCAGATAATGTTAAAACAGCAGTAAATAGTGTTGATAGTACAATAAATGATATAACACTTGCAATAAATAAAACAACTGAAAATGTACGAGAAGGTGGGGGTCTTATACAAGAAAGTATAAATATAGTACATACTGCAGAAGAGACCTTCAAGCAAATAGTAGAAGAAATAAATGAAATTGATGCTAATGCAAATGTAGTAACAGAAGCAAGTGGTAGATGTGAAAGTATTAAAACTACAGTATTGGATATGTCAGAAGCACAAAATAAATCAATTCAGAATTTATTAGAAACTGCAAAAAAATTGAAAGAAGCAACAAAGTCAATAAAGAATAAATTATAATTAAATAGTCATATATACAAAATAACTATGGTAAAAAGGGGGACAGGATTTATGAATAACGGTAAAAAAAGTAAATTAATAGGTACTGGTGTGATATTTGGGACTATGGCAGTTTTAGTTAGCGCTATAGTAGTAGGTAAAAATATTAGAAATAATAGAATACAGAAGCTTTTAGAAATGGAAAATTACTCTACTGGTAATACTAGAAAGTTTGGAACATTATATTTAGATAATGAAAAACAAAAGAGACCAATAGATTTTTTTGAATTTAAAGATATTCCAGTATATCTAGGACAAAAAATAGAAATAAAGGATACAAATAAAAGTGACGAAAACAAATTATCATGGATAGAAATAAATGATAATGGTAAGAGACTTTTAGTTTGTGATAGAAATATATTAAAAGAAGTATCTTGGAATGAGTTAAATGAGCAAAATTTAATTTTTGGTAAAGTAGTAATAATAGAGGATAAAAAATATATTTTAAGACTTTTAACTGGATACTCTGAAAAGAAAGATAATAAACTTAATGAATGGGATAATTATATTGCAAATGTAGATAATATAGTAGGACTTCCAATATGTACTGAGTATGATATAGAGGATATATCAAATGAAGATAATGAAGAGGAAATAAATAAAGACGATAACAGCAACTTATGGCACTGGTATAATTTATCAAGCTTTACACAAAGTGAATCCTCTAAAAGTCAAAAAATTTGCATAACACGGGGATTTAATTCTAGAACATATTCTAATCAGTTAGATAAGGACTTAAAAGATGAAACCGTAGGATATAGACCGGTTTTAGAATTGATTGAATAAAAATATACACTTGTTATTTATTTTGAATGTATTAAAAGGCATATGAGCACTTATTAAAGTACTTATATGTCTTTTATTATTTCTTTGACAAATTAGTTTGATAATTTTTTACAATAACAAATAATTGCAGTATAATTTATGTTATAGAAAAATTAAATTTTGAAATAATATATATAAGCATATTTTTAAAGCTAAGAGTAAAAGGTATTATTTCAATAGATTTAAAATTGTACATAGTTACTTTGGATTTTAAATTAATAAGGAGGTGACAACATAATTATGATGTTTAATAAACTTTTTGAAATAGATAAAGTAAGTGATTCAATTGGCAATATTAATTTTAGGGAAGCTGTTAGAGGAATTATAATAAAGGAAAACAAAATTTTAATGGTATATTCTAAAAATAAAGATTACAAATTTCCCGGTGGGGGTATAAAAAAAGATGAAGGACATATGGAGGCACTGAAAAGAGAAGTAGTAGAAGAAACAGGTTATGTTTGTAGTAAAATAAACGAACAAGTTGGAATTGTAACTGAAAAAAGTAGAGATAGGTATACTAACGATAGGACTTTTAAGATGATATCATATTATTATGTTGCTGAAGTATCTAATATAAGAAAACCTCAAAAACTAGACCCATATGAAGCAAAGTTAGAATTCAAACCAGAATGGGTTGATATAGATGATGCTATAAGGAATAATGAGAAAATAATAACACTTGGAATTTCACCTATTGCAAATTGGATTTTCAGAGAAACTTATGTATTAAAAGAAATTCGAAATCATAAAAAGGGAAGCTTTTGAGGTGCAGGTTTCTAAATCAGAGAAAATAAATTAATAAAAATAATGCTTAGTTTTTGGGGGCAATTATGAGTTATTTAACTTATTCTTTAAATTTAGAACAATTAAATTCTGATAAGTACTATAATCAAGTAGCGCAAATTAGTAATAAGATACTAAAAAAAGGCATTTTGGACAGTGAAGAATATTTAAATGACTTTATGAATTTCATTAACGATAATGAAATAGAAAATTTAAGGTCTAAAGAAGAATATTTTATAGAATTACTTTTAATAGGAGTAGTCATTGAACAATATAAAGGTAATGCAAGGGCTTTTAAAAATAATTTGACGAAAGTGTTCAGAGGATTAAATAACATAAGAGAAAAAGAATCGTTAAAAAAATGTGTAGATAAACTTCGAGGAAAACTTATTTCAAAAATATTATTAAAAAAAGTATATGTACATAAGGAAATTTCTTTAGACGATTTTATATTAATAATAGAATGGCTAGAGGCAACTGGAGATTTTAAAGAAGAAGTAAAAAGGCTAAATAGCTGGGAAACATTTTTAGAAACAAAAAACAAAAAATATATTAGTGAAATATTAAATTATTGTTATATGCTTAGTAAATATCTAAAAAAAGAATGCAAGAATATTTTGGGGAAGTATACAAAAAACGTAGAGGGATATTTAGAAAAATACAAAGAAAAGCATTATAATAAAGAAGACATAATATATTGTGGAAAAGAAGAAATACAATATTTCTTTAATATGGTTAGCGCCGAAATAATGAATAGTGTATATAGAGATAGATTTTTAAATTCTTATAAGAAGTTAGTTTTTCTACCTGCATGCATGAGACAAACTGAAAAAGCATGTATGAGTAAAAAAACGAATAAGGGATATGAGTGTATAGGATGTTCTATAAAATGCAATGTAAATAAATTAAGAAAAATTGGGCAAGCATATAATTTTAAGGTGCACATAATACCGCACGAGACTTTGATATCTAACTTAGTGAGTGAAGAAAATAGTGTGACAGGCATGATTGGAATTGCATGTGTACTTAATTTAGTTTCAGGCGGGTGGAAGGCTATTAGATTAGGATTTATCCCTCAATGTATTATACTAGATTATGTGGGATGTTCAAATCATTGGTTAGATAAAGCTGAGATGACACGAATAAACATAGACAGAATAAATAATATATTTAAAACTACGTAACGAAAAAAACTAGTAAGTATATTGATTAAGAATTATAGTTACTAGAGGAGAAAAGAGGATATTTTTTATGCTCATAAGAAAAGATGTTTTAAAACTTGCAATACAAATAATGATATAGTAAACATTTATTCATTACTTAGGACATGCAAGACTAAATATTTAGGATATAAATGGATTTTTTGTATATTAATTAAAAAAATGAAAATAAAACATAAAAAATCAATATAAATGCAAAAGAAAATGTTTACAAAAACGATGCGTGAAGTTATAATGAATAAAGAGATAATTAAAAGTATAGATTTAATTTTATTTTATTTGAATATTATAAAAGCAAGTCTTTAAATGACTTTTAATATATTTTCAATTCAAAGCTCATTAATCTTTTTTATATAAAAGAACTCCATTCGTGGAGTTCTTTTGTTATATGTTGAGAAAAAATCATGATTGACAAAATACTTATAAAATTTACTTGAAAAAATTTTGAATACTTAGAACAATGAAAATTATCTCTAGTAACACAATTTTCGACAATTATTCTTTTGGGTGACTATAATTAAATCTTGTATTATTAGAAAAAGTATTATGGTATAATAAGAATAATAAATATTGTTTGGAATAATTTTGAACGTTTAAATAAAGAAAGAAGGGATTTACTTATGAAGAGATTTATCAAAAATCTATTGTTGGGATTAGCAATAATAGGAGCAATTGGTGGACAACCTGTATTTGCAACAGATTATGATTTAAATACAGATGTATATAGCCATTTAGAAAATTGGGACACAGAATTTAAAATTGATTACTATGATTCTGATGTATTAGATGTGGTAAAGGATATTGCTAAAAAAGATGATTATTTATATATATCATTAAAGAGATTAGTATATGAAAGAGTAAGGAGCACAGCAACTGTAAAAGTTACATATTTAACAACTAAAGAGCAAGAAGAATATATAAATAATGAATTAACCAAAATAGTAAATTCAATAATTACAAATAACATGAGCGATTATGATAAAATCAAAATAATAAATAAATACATAGTTGATAGATATGAATATGATGATAGCCTTGTATCAGATAATGTATATTCTGCATTAACAACAGGGAAAACTATATGTCAAGGCTATGCAATGACAGCTTATAAGATGCTTAATTTAGCAGGCATAGAAAATAAAATTGTTGTTGGAAAATTAAATGGAGTTGGTCATGGATGGAATTTAGTTAAACTTAATGGCAAGTGGTATCAATTGGATGTTACAAATAATGATGCATTAGGTGACAATAGATATTTTCTTAAAAATGATGAAACTTTAAGACATGATGGATTTACTTGGGAAACTAATGATTATCCTATTTGTGATGAAAATTATGATCCTACATCAAGTGGGAATATAACAATATTAAATAATAATACTCAAAATGTATCCAGTAGTAAGGAAGTATCAAACAATTATGGACAAACTTCAATAGGTTATAAGTCAGTTTCAGATGGCAAGTGGTATCTTAATAATAGTTCATGGTATTTCTTGAAGAATACAGGTAGTTATGCTACAGGCTGGACTATGATTGATAATAAGTGGTATTGCTTGGGAAATAACGGAATAATGCAAACAGGTTGGATATACTATAGTGGAAAATGGTATTATTGTTATCCAGTAAGTGGAGATATGGCAACTAGCACTATTATTGATGGATATAGAGTTGATTCAAGTGGTGTGTGGGTAGCATAAATAAAATTTTTCGGTTGGAGGTTTGATACTTTACCTAAATTTACTTGAACATCCATTATAGCCTTAAAGGATACAAAAATTAAAGTATATATTTTAGTAACAAAAAACTATGAAATTAAGGATAATAAACTTAATTTCATAGTTTTTTTACTATAAATAAAAAATTGTATTTTTAGAAGAATATATGTTTGATATAATTAGTATATGTCAAGAATAGAAAATAAGAGAAACAGGTGAAGTATGAAAATAAATAGAAATGTTATAAAGAATATAGAAGAAACAAAATATTTAGCAACTGAAAATACATGGAGATATAGATCTATTTCAAGAATAATATATGAAAACTATGAAAAAATGAAATATTGGTTATACAAAGAAGATATTTTTGCAGAATTAAAAAAATATGAGGAATTTGAAGAATACACTATAGATATGCTAAAAAGTGATTTAGATGCTTTAGTAAATTGGAAAAACCTTATTGCAATTGCAGATACAGCAAAGGTAAATACTATAGAAGAATTTAAAAATAGAGAATTTAGATATCAGTTATCAGAAGTTGCAATAGAAATAGAAAGATTACTTATTTCACTTGAACATATGAAAGTTGAAAATACGGCAACTCTTGAATCCTCATTGGTAGAGAGATTTAAAAATCTACTATATGATTATAAGGTAATACTAAAAGAAAATGAAAAGATAACCTATGAATGGTGGAAAGAACTCAATAGTTCATTTAAAGATTTAAATAGAAATTATCAAGATTATATATCAAAATTCTATTCACCTAAAAATGATGAACTAATGAAAACTACAGAGTTTCTAATATTCAAAGAAGGCTTTATAAAATATTTGAGAGAATTTGTAAAAAATATTCAAACAAATACTTTTGAAATAAGGGAAGTGTTTAAGGATATTACGAAAGAAGAAATTGACAGTATTATAAATAGAGTATTCTTTTATGAAAAGTCAATTCAATCACTAGAATTACTTATTGATGAAAAGGAATATACAGATTTGAGTAGAGGTAGAATTAACTCAATGAAAGATTGGTTCATGCAAAGAAATGGTAGGGAGGCACTTGTAGATCAGCTAATAGGAAATACAAATGAGGTAATAAGAAAGATAACTAGATACGCAGTTCAAATAGCAGATAGAAAAAATAACAATGCAAATAGAAAAGAAGAATATAGAAACATTGCAAAAGTATTCAACGCTATTGATGATATAAATGAGGCGCATAAATTATGTGCAGCTGTGTTTGGATCCTTTAATATAATAAAAATTTTAGGGAATGAAAAAAGAGAAACAGAAAGTATAAATAGCAGCATATATGATGAAACTCCGAAAAACTACATTATAAAACCACGAGAAAGAAGTTTTAGAGAAAAGATAACCAAAAATCCTATAAAAGATAAAAGTAATAAAAAAGAAGAAAAGTTAAAGAATCTTTTAGAGAAAAGAAAAAATGAAGAAGAGAGAATAAAAACTTTCCTAAAAGATAATATAATAGATTTTAATGAGCTAGATCAAATAGAAGGCAAGGACAGAACACTTCTTTTGAAATTATTAAGCAAAGGAATTAGTAAGAAGCAAAACTTAAATAAAAGCGATTTTGGAATGGATTATGTAGTAGATTTTAGTGAAGCTCATAAAACAATAAATCTTAATTGTAGGGATGGAGTATTAAAAATGCCTCATTACAAACTTGTTTTTAGGAAGGGGAAATAAATTCATGGAAAACTTAAAAAAGCTACTTGTGAATTTTTATATTTCTAAAGAATATGATAGAGAAAGTTATTATGCTGTAAAAGATAATATAAAGGATTTCTCGAGTTTTTTAAGAGATAAATTAGGATATAACGTAATAATTAGAGGTGACTTTTTAAAGCTAGAAAAGATTCCAGGTATAGCAGAGAGTTTTATGGGAATAGATGAGTTTACTGAGGCAAGAGAATATAGTTTCTTAATGTTATTACTCATGTTTTTAGAGGATAAAGCTAAGGAAGAACAATTTCTACTTTCACATATTACAGAATTTATAAGTTTAAATCCAATTGGGGATAGCGTGGATTGGACTAATTATTATACAAGAAGAAGCTTAATTAAAGTCCTTAGATTTAGTATTAAATATAAAATAATAAAAATAAATGATGGAAATGAAGAAAGCTTTGCAAAAGATAGTACAAAGGAAGTTTTGTTTGAAAGCACTGGAATATCTAAGTATATGGTTAAAGTATTCAATAATAATATAAATGAAAAAACTACTGTGGAAGATATATTAAAAGATGAAAATTTTAATACAGATGCTGATAAGGGAGTACTTAGAAAATATAGAGCATATAGAAGACTATTATTGTCTCCCATTGTATATAGAAATGATGGACCTTTAGAAGATTATGAATATATAAAAACTTATAGAAATGCAATTGAAGGTGATTTTGAAAAGTATCTTGGACTTAATCTTCAGGTGCATAAAAACGGAGCATTACTAATTCCACAAGAAAATAAATTTCAAAACATTGAGACTTTTCCATGCAATAAAGGAATTAGTGATTTAACTCTACACATAATAACTTATATTAATAAAATAATTAGAAATGAAAAAGATAAATTAACAAATGATGATTTGTTTATGATGGATAAAGAATACTTTGAAAAATTATTAGAAAAAGTTCAAAGAGAAAAGAAAAATGGACTTTCAAAAGAATATAGAGATATGCAGTTTGGGAAGATGTGTTATGAGGTAATTAACTATATGACAAGAATAAAGCTCATAGAAGAGAAAGAAGATAAAATTGTAATTTATCCTTTGTGTGGAAAAATTCAAGGGGATTATCCGAGGGATTATGAAATTAAAGATATAGGAAGTGATAAAAATGAATGATAGATGGGAAATTAATAAATTAGGATTAGTTAACTTTTGGCATTATGATATGGAAGAATTTGATTTAGAAGACGGAAAACTTCTTTTAAGAGGGAGTAATGGATCTGGAAAGTCAGTAACCATGCAAAGTTTTATACCATTATTATTAGATGGTAACAAGTCTCCAGAAAGACTAGATCCATTTGGTTCAAAAGCAAGAACTATATCTAATTATCTTATAGATGAAGAAACAGATGAAAAAACTGCATATCTTTATATGGAGTTTAAAAGAAAAAGTACAGAAAAATACATAACCTTGGGACTTGGATTAAAAGCAATGAGGGGAAAATCACCTCAAAGCTGGTACTTTATTCTTTCAGATGGAAGAAGAATAAATAAAGATTTATTTCTATATAGAGATGCAGGAGAAAAAATTCCATTGACTAAAAAACAACTGGAAAATAGTTTAGGTGAGGGAAATTTCTTTACAGAAAGTCAAAAGAGATATATGGAAAAAGTAAATGAATATTTATTTGGATTTGATGATATTGATTCTTATGAGGAACTTTTAAATTTATTAATAAGTATAAGAAGCCCAAAACTATCAAAAGATTTTAAACCAACAAAGATATATGACATATTAACAGATTCCTTAAAGGTTTTATCAGAAGAAGATTTAAGACCAATGTCAGAATCAATGGAAAATATGGATAGTTATCAAGATACCCTTGAGCAAAATAAAAGAGCATTAGATGGTGCTAGTAAAATAAAGAGTTCTTATGATAGATATAATAGATTTATTTTAAATGAAAAGGCAGAAACATTAATTGAGTTTAATAGCAAATTAAGTGTATTAGAGCAAGATATAAAAAAAGAACAAACTAATTTTAAAAAATTGAAAAAGGATTTAGGGGATAATAGAAATCAAACTAAGATTTTAAAAGATGAGTTAAAAAAAGCAGAAGAAAGTTATGAGAGATTACAAAATAGAGAAGAACTTAAACTGCAAAAGGAATTATCAGATTTTGAAAGTAGTATAAAAGATAACGAAGATATTAAAAAAAGAAAAGAAAATATACTAGAAGATAAGAAGAAGAAGGAAAAGGAATTAGAAAATTCAATAAAGGAATGTAAAAATGAACTGGAACTAAAAGAATCAAATTTGAAAAAAATAATTAGTTATTTAGAAGAGCTTGCAGAAGAAAGTAAATTTATTGAGGGTTATAATTTATCCAAGGAAGTAATGAGTGAAATTAAAAAAGCAGATTTATCATTAATGGATCCATCTATAAAAGAGTATTTGTTAAAACTTAAAAATGCCCATGAATCATTGGGTATTTATGAAGAAATAAAAAAGAAAAAAGAGGAATTGGTATATAAAAAAGATAACAAAGGAGTAGAGCTTCAAGATTCAAAAAAGGATTTAAGAAGAATTGATGAATTACTATTAACAGAAAGAGAAGATTATAAAGTTAATTATGTATCTTTTAATAAGAATAATAAAATATTTACGTTAACTGAAGAGGAAGTTAATTTAATACTTCAAAAAGTAGGAAGCTCAGAAACAGAAGATGCAGTAAATAAAATAAAAGAATTAAATATCAGGAATAAAGGAAACAAAGAGAATTTATTAAGAGGAAAAATTCATATAAAAGAAAATTTTATAGATGAAAAGAAAAAAGAAGTAAAATCATTAGAGGAAGATATAAAAGAACTTAAAAATAAGAAAGAAGTAGAGCCAATAAGAAGTGAAGGTGTAGCTCGAAATAGAGAAAGGTTAGCTTTAGAGGAAATCCCTTTTATTCCATTTTATAAAGCAATTGATTTTAATAAAAATATTAATGATGATTTGAAAAATAAAATAGAAGGTGCACTTAAAGAAATGGGTTTATTAGATGCACTTGTTATTGATGAAAAATATAGATTAAGAGCATTAGATTTTAAAATAGGCACAGAGGATAAATACATATTTCCAGAGCCTAATATGATGAGGCATAATTTAGGAAATTATCTAAAAGTAAACAAGGAAACTTTAGATAAAGTTAGTTTTGAAGCAGTAGATAATGTAATACAAGGTATCTTTTTAGAAGACAGCACCTTAACTTATTTAGATGAAAAAGGCAATTTTGGAATTGGAGTATTAGTTGGAAAAGGAAATGATGATTATATATCACAATTTATAGGAGAAACTTCAAGAAAAAATTTGAGAGAAAAGCTGATAAAAGAAAAAGAAGAAAATATAGAAGCAACAGCACGTCTTATTGAAGAGAAAAATCTAGAAATCAATTTATTACGAGATAAGTTAAGTTTATTAGAAAAAGAATATAATAGAATTCCAAAGCTAGATAATATAAGTGAAGGGTTAAGATTAATATCCGAAAAAGAAAAGGAAATTGAAAGGATAGATGTTGAACTTACAAAATTAGAAGAAGAACTTTTTAGTCTTGATGAAGAGCTTAGAAGAAAGAAGAAAGAAGTATTTATTCATTTAGAGAAGCTAGAAGTAAAAACATTAGAAGATATAAAAAATGCCATAGAAGCATTAGAGGAATATAAAGAAGAGATTAATAAAGGAAATATTTTACTAACTGAAATTAAAGGACAATATAATATTTTAGGAATCAATGAAGAAAAAGTAGATGAAATGAGAATTGATATAGATGATATTTATTATGAGATAAATAAATTATCCATTACAATTAATGATTGTACAATAAAAATAAAGTCCATAAAAGAAGTATTAAAAGCATCATCAATAGAAGAAATACAAAAAGAAATTGAGTTGTGCATTAAAGTAAAAGAAGATAATCCTAAAAAACTAGAAGAGAAAAATAGAATTACTGGAAGTTTAGAAGAACAAATAAATTCAAAAGAAGAAAAAATAGGAGTTATAATAAAAGACAGAGAAATTACATATAAAAAGGTTAATGTTCTTAAAGAGATATTAATAGAAGAAGAAGCTTTAGAATTTTTAGGACCTAAAAAGGAAATTGATATTTTACTTAGAGCAAAAGAAATATTAGAGGAAAATTCAATAACTGCAAATAGGGGAAGAGAAGATTACTCGAATGCTTTAATAGAAAGTTTAAATAAAAATTCAGGAGAATTAAGAGATTATCAGCTTAGAATTTCAGAAAGTCTTTTAGATGAAAGTGAAAATAATGAATTTTCTAAATTAAGAGCTAGAAAAGAAATAAGATGTAAAATTCAAGGAAAAGAAGTTGGATTCTTAGTTCTTATAGAAGAGATTAAAAAAAGTATAGATGAACAGAGTTTATTAATATCTGAGGAAGAGAGAAGAATTTTTGAGGATATATTACTTAACACAATAAGCCAAAAGGTAAGAGGGAAAATACATCAATCTAGGCAATGGGTAAGTAAAGTAAATGATCTTATGGAAAGTATGGATACATCAAGTTCACTAAAATTAAGTTTAAGTTGGCAACCTAAAAAATCAGAAGGCGAAGGTCAGCTTGATATTAAGGATATTATAGATATTTTTGATAGAAATGGACTTTGCACTGGAGAGGAACTTAAAGCATTAGCCCTTCATTTTTCTCAAAAGGTAAAAGAAGCTTTAAGATACTATGAAGGTAGTGGAGAAATCCGAAATTATCACTCTATAATAAAAGATGTTTTAGATTATAGAAAGTGGTATGAATTTAAGCTTCAATTCACTAAAAAAGGAGAAAGAAAAAGGGAACTTACTAATAATGCATTTGACCAATTTTCTGGAGGAGAAAAGGCTATGTGCATGTATATTCCATTATTTTCAGCAGTTTATGCAAGATATGAAAAAGCAAGAAAAGATTGTCCTAGAGTTGTAACCATGGATGAGGCTTTTGCAGGTGTAGATGAAAATAATATAAGGGATATGTTTAGGCTTTTAAAGATACTAGATTTAGATTATATATTAAATTCACAAGTACTTTGGGGTGATTATGATACTGTTAGCGCTTTAGCAATAGCAGAATTAATAAGAGAAGAAAATGATGATGTAGTTACTGTTTTAAGATATAAATGGAATGGAAAAGAAAAAACATTATTAGCTTAAATAGGAGGAAATATGGGGGATAAAGAGAGGGAAGCCTCTAATTTCTTAAAAGAAAACAAGCAATTTAATAAATTATTAGATGCAATGAAAGAAAAATATATAAGGATGGGAAAGCTTTCAGGAAAAATTTCAGTCAAGGATTTGACGAGTGAAGAAAGTTTAGCCTTAAGTGCAATAGAACCTGAAATCTATGGGAAAGACTTTGGAGATGTAAGCATAAAAAAGTTTGTTAATTATTTTACTAAAGGCAAATTTGAAGGTATAGATTTTTTTGAAGTATTTAATGACTATTATGGGGGAACGCTTAAGACAAATAGGGAAGATAAAGAGGAAAGAGGAAATAAAAAAGATGATTTCCTAAGCGATTTATTAGGTGAAACCAAGGAAGTGCACGTAGAACTTTGGCTTAAAGCTGTAATGGAATATAAGAAATATGGATACAATATTTTTCTTAAACAATATAAAGATGATAAAAATATTTTAAGAGAAATAATATTAAATTTGCAGAAAGCAATGGGGCTTATTTCATTTAGTGTTGATGATGGAATACCTCTTGCTACTCTTTCTTCAAAAGCTACTAAGGATTCACATTATTTTGATATTGATAAATGTGCAGGAAAGCTATTACTTCAAGTGTTAGCATATTATATGGAAAAAAATATGAATTACTTTCTAGAAGAAATAAATGAAGTACTTAGTTTTAATGGGATAATAAGAGATGAAATATCAAATTCAACAATAACAGCAGGACTTTTTTGTTATGATGAAAGTGAAGAAATTATTGGGTATAAGTGGTTTAGAAGAGAAATGGAGCCGATAATTTTAAGTATTCATAACCTTAAAGGAATTAAATCAATTAATGCTAACCAGAAAATAGTATTCATATTTGAAAATCCCACTTCTTTTTATGAAGTTTTAAAAGAGTGTAAAAACTTAAGACCAAGTCTTATTTGTATAAGTGGTCAACCTAATAGTTCAACACATATAATTTTAAATAATCTTATGAAAGAAGGATGTAAGATTTTCTATGCAGGAGATTTTGATCCAGAGGGAATTATTATTTGTGATAATTTAAAAAAGAGATATGGAAAAAATTTAGAATTTATGTGTATGGATAAAGATAATTACTTAAAAATTAAATCTACGAATTCCTTTGAGGATAGGGTATCTAAATTAGATAATATTGTTTCAGAAGAACTTTTAGATTTAGTTTCAGTAATGAGAGAAGAAAAAAATCCGGCATATCAAGAGCTATTAACTGATGAGTATGTTAGATTTATAAGGACGAGATTGGAATAATGCATAATTACATAATATTATGGGGCTGCTACAAAACTAATTAATTTAGTTTTGTAGCAGCTCATTTTTATAAAAATTATTTATAGAAATATATTTACAAAGGAAAATAGGTTTAAAGGTTTATATAAAAAATTATTTATAGGTATATATGTTTAAAGGTATCTAGTTAAATAGGTAAATATTTTCAAAGAAAAATATGAACATATAAAACTATATAAATATGTAAATATTTATAGGAAACATCAGGGGTTGAAGGCAGATTGTGAGATAAAGGATTTGAGGAGATTAAAATAAATGCTTTGATTTTTGGATGAATTTGTTTGAATTTTATATGAAAAAAATAGTACTTATTAGGAATAATTTAGATAAAATGATAAAATTTTGTAGTATAATTAAAGATGTTAGTTATAGAGATATGTAGTCGCTTTGACTTTTGAGAAAAGTCAAAGCGTGATTTTTAGATGCTTATAATGTCTATAATGGGCAGTTAACATAATTATAGAAAAGTATTTAAGGATTACGCAAAGTTTGGGAAAATTAACTTGAGAGATGATACACATGGTTTCAATAGTAGTCATTAGATATATTGATACCTTTAGTTAGTTCTTAGTTTCAAATCAAAATTATATGATATTCTTGAGATAATGAGGGGGAATAGCGTTGACTACATATAAAACTGAATTTAGAAATACAATTGACTACCCTTGGATAAAAATGAGTCCAATTAATATAGGAGAAGTTCCTAAAACATTAGGCACTCTAGAAATATATTGTACTGTTGAGAAAGATGATAGTCCATATCTCCTTATAAATATTTATCTTGAATATTCGACTACATTTAAAGATGCTACCATTTGGAATAATTATATTGCTATCGGATTTTGTGAATCATTTTATTTAATAGACATTGATACTCATAGTTACATAAATACTAGAGTAGATGGCTACTTTGGTTATATATACCCTTATGAAGAATTTATACTAGTTGCAACTTGTTTTAATATACTATGTTTTAACAAAAGTTGCACTATGTTATGGACATCTGATGAATTGGGATTTGATGGAGTATTAGTTCATGATTTTGATGGTAAATATATTTATGGAGATGGGGAATATGATCCACCAGGAGGATGGAAAGAATTTGTGATTGATTGTAAAACAGGTAAAAGAGTTTAAAAATGAGGTGATACTTGAATATATAAGATAATTTTTTTGACGATTTTATTTGATTAGAAAACTCATTTTTCGTGCTTTATGAATATCTATTGGAGTTAATATTTATGATTTTCATTAAAATATAAACTAAGTGAAGTAGAGGATTGTTAGAGTGTTTTTCTGGGGTAGTCATATATTGAGGACTATGGCTCTAATGATTTAAATTTGATTTATATATTATTAATGTTAGTGGTAAACCATAAATATATAGTTATAACTACCTGTTATCCATATACCCATTAGGCTAATAATTGGTCGTTGATGTATAGAAATATATTTTTATTTGAAATATAGTGAAGTTTAAAAAGTTATAGGAGAATAAAATATTGAGAAGTAAAGTTTTGTGCTCCACAGGAGCATTTATAGGAAGAGTAAATGGAATGAATTACAAGTTGATCATAGAAAATGCACAAAAAATTCATTGTGATGGATTCGAATTCATGCTGTATCCTTCATGGTATGATGTAATGAATCAATTAGTATACGACTTGAAAGCTACAGATATTACGTTTCCTATAGTATATGTAGATAAGCAAGTCGGTGAAATGATTAGCCGTAATGAAAAGAATGATATTGAATCTGCGTTAGAGCTACAAAGGTATTAGGGGCAGAAAAGCTTGTTTTGCATTTATGGGGAGGGATTCCATCAGATAGGGATATAAATAACAATAGTGAGCAATTTGAAAAACTTCATGCAATTTCAAAAAGCTATGATTTGCTTCTTACAGTTGAAAATGTTGTTTGAAATAAGCAAAATCCTATGACACATTTACAATCATTACAACGATGCTATCCGAATATTTCTTTTACATTTGATACTAAGATGGCCGCATTTCATAGTCAGATGCCATTGATTTATGAAAATGAATGGGAGTGGCTGTGGGAAGGAAATCCTATTAGACATTTGCACATTAATGATTATTGTGGGGGTCACATGGATTGGAAATGCTTAAAGGCATTACATATAGGAGAAGGCAATATCGATTTTAATAAATTCTTTACATTTTTAAGAAGCAAAAGATATTCTGATACAATTACAGTAGAATCTACTTCTATGATGAAAGATGGAAGTATAGAGATAGAAAAGTTAAATCGTAGCCTTGATCATATTTACGGAAAATTGGAGGAGTGAGGTATCCGTTACAACTTGATTTAAATAATGGTGTAGTTAGTAGTATTACCATAAATTTATACCTTATCAACATGATAATGATAAGGTGATTAGAGTAACAGACTTAAAAAGAATGAATATTGCTGGAATAGCTTATAATTATTCATCAACTCTACATAGCATGTAGATTTAATCCGGTAAATAAAACTGATTCTTTGATAATTGAAGAGTATTATATTTACAAAATATGCTATAATTAATATAGAATAGTAAATTATGGTGAACCAAAATATAGTTTATATAAAAACTTAAAATTATTGTATTTTACTTCATCTAATATATAGGGAGAGATAATAATGAAAAAAAGTATAAGTACAATTTTAGTTTTGGTTATGTTAAGTTCAATTTCTGGATGTTTTTCAAAAGCATCCAATACAATAAAATCAGAGAAAAAACCAATACTATCAATTACAAATGTTGAAAAAATTATACCCAATTCTTATACAGAATTGGATAAATTGCCACAGGAATATAGCTCTGAGCTGGCTCAAAAAAACGGTGATGTTGTACAAGTACACGGTAGAGATTTCAATATAGAAAAACTTGATAACTTTATTGAAAATTATAAAAATATAAAAAAAAATGTAGCAGACATGGTAAGAATAACAACTTATACATATGAAGGAGATGCTATAATATGTGACTTAATTATTGATAGCGAAGGTGTTAAACTTATAGAAGATATTACAAGAGACAATTTTAGTAACGCAGAAAGTAGAAAAAGAACAGTTTATAAAGTAGTAGATATATGCAAAACAGATACGATAGAAGGTATATCATATATTGCGAAAACTAACAAAGGCGAGGAAAAATTTTTATTTTTTCAAAGATCTATTATTGATAGCAAGTTAGATATTATCTGCAATAATACTAAAGTTACTGCATCATCAAATCCATATGACTATACAAAAGATAGTCAAGATTATAAAGACATTGTAAATTTAGGTGACAATGCTTTAAAATATATGGTAACGAAGTTTGAGAAGAGTAAAGAAAATGGACTTAGAGAATATGTTATGGCAATTGCATGTTCAGAAATATTAAAAGAAAATACTGAAACTAAAAAATGGACAACAGGTAGGGAGTGGTACGATAATTATACTAAAGCAAATAAATAAAGTTAAGTATCATAAATAGTAATTTGAAAGGAGGCTTAAAGATGTTGGATAAAGCACCCACAAATGATGAGTTGACTGCTCTAATCGGGAAACCATTATTTGAAGCTTGGACAGCATTATGCGACATGATTGAACAAAAATATGACATGGAACATTTATGGAACAATGGAGGTAAAGCATGGGAATATGAGTATAAATATCGCAGAGGTGGAAAAACGCTTTGTGCATTATATGCGAAAGAAAATTGCTTTGGCTTTATGATTATTTTTGGGAAAGATGAACGGACAAAATTTGAAATAGATAAACAAAATTATTCCCTTGAAGTGCAAAAAGTTTATGATGAATCCAAGACCTACCATGATGGAAAATGGATGATGTTTGAATTAATAGATACTTCTTTATTTGAAGATATGGAAAAATTGTTGCTTATCAAAAGAAGAACTAATAAAAAGTGATTGTCAAATTCGAATTTAAAGTTAAGTACTATAAACAGTAATTTGAAAGGCGGGATAGAATGGCAATTGCAAATGTAAAAGTGACTTTAAAGGAAGATATAAAAACAGTTTGGGAGATAGTAACTTCTCTTGATAATTATGCATGGAGAAGTGATTTGAGCAAAATTGAGGTTTTGGAAGTAGGAAAAAAATTTATAGAATATACTAAAGAAGGATATGCTACAACTTTTACAATAACAACGTTTGAACCTATGACACAGTATGCGTTTGATATGGATAACAACAACATGCATGGGCATTGGATAGGATTGTTTTCAAAGACAGATAATAAGACCGAGATAAATTTTACGGAAAATATAACTCCAAAGAAGTGGATAATGAAACCTTTTGTAGGAATATATTTAAAGAAACAGCAGACTACTTATATTTCAGATTTAAGAAAAGCATTGGAGGAAAAACAATGACTTGTGATGAAATTATTTTAGAATTGAAGTCCATAAGTTCTGAGAAATATAAAGCAAATGTTGTTAAAATGGGAATACCAGAAAACAATAGTATGGGAGTTTCCACAGGAGATATTCGCAAACTGGCTAAAGGTATTAAAAAATCAAATAAATTTGCGTATGAGTTATGGAGGACAGGCTATCATGAAGCAAAACTCTTAGCAGTTCTTGTTTTTGATATAGAGTATCTTTCATTGCATGAAGTTGAACTATTGATTAATGATGTTTGTTCGTGGGATTTATGTGACCATTTATGCAAAAACCTTATTATAAAATTAAAAGATTATGAAAACCTTATTGGAAAGTGGTGTACATCTAAAGCAACATATACCAAAAGAGCAGCGTTTACTCTAATGGCTTCTGCTGTTATACATGAAAAATCAATATCAAATGATATTCTTGATGATTACCTAAAACTTATTTCTGAACACTCCGATGATGAGCGTGAACATGTGAAAAAAGCAGCTTCATGGGCATTAAGGGAAATAGGGAAAAGAGATTTTAACTATCAGGAAAAAGCAATCATTTTGGCTCATGAATTAAAAGAAAATGGAAGTAAGTCACAAATGTGGATTGCAAAAGACGCATTAAAAGAACTTGAAAAATTAGTGAAAGTTGAAGGACGAGGGCGTTTAATATCTTCGGATTCACAAATGGGAAAAGAGTGCTAAATTCTTATTTAAGGTTAAGTATGGTAAATAGGAATTTATAGGTTAGAATTTTTGTTTAAGAAGGTGAAATTATGGAAAGTACCGCAGAATTGATTGAAAGATTATATTCTAAAGATAATAAAGTTGCGTACCAAGCATTACAGATGTTAGAAACTGAAAGCGAAAAATCTAACACTGTCTATAAATTTTTTGATGTGTTTGCTGAAATGATTGACAATAGTAATTCATATATAAGAACCAGAGGTATTATTTTAATATCTGTTAACGCTAAATGGGATACAGAAAATAAAATTGATGAAATTATAGATGATTATTTAAAGCACATTTTAGATGAAAAGCCAATTACAGCAAGACGATGTATTAAGGCATTGCCGAGTATTGCACGATATAAATCGGATTTGGTTGAATGTATCCGAGAAGCCTTAATGAAAGCAAATGTAGCGATATATGGTGATAGTATGCGGACATTGGTATATAAAGACATTTCATCTTCATTAAAGGAAATCAAATGACAAATTCCAATTTAAGGTTAAGTATTATAAATAGTAATTTGTAAGAAAGGTGATCAATATGAAAGATGTGCAAGATGTGATGACACAGTAAATCATTCTAAAGGAAATCTTGTTAAAAGCATACATAGAAGAGTACAGGAAGTTAAAAATGATATTTCGATGGAGGTGCACATATTGAAAAAGTGCGAAGCACAACCAAGAACTTACATGACTTTATTGGAAAGAGATAGAGAAAAAATTGAAGAAGGAAGAGAAGAAGGAATTCTTTTAACAAAAAAAGTATTTAAGCTTTCAACTGAAGGATATACCATAAGAGAAATAGCGAAAGAGTGTAATATATCAGAAAATAATGTAAAAAAGATATTAGAATAGTATTTAATATTTAATAAGTAAGAAATAACGCACCAAAAATTAATAATTAAAAAGTTTTACTTTAAGAAAAAAACAGACTAAATATAAAAAAATATTTGGTCTATTTTTTTGAAACTACATTATTAAATTATTTAAAAATATAATCTAAACTTACTTCGAAATTTTCTAATATAGAAGAATGTATCATTCCAGTATCTACTTTAATATCAGCTTGTTCGTAAAAACCATCATCATTTAATAAATAGACTGTAATAGCATTTTTTAAAGGATTTACTATCCAATATTCTTTTACTTTATATTTCATATATAGATTAAATTTTGTTACTAAATCATGCCCTTGATTTGAGGGACTTAAGATTTCAATAATTAAATTAGGAACCCCAATGTATTTATTATCAGTAAATCCACTTAAGTCACAAATAACACTTAAATCAGGAATAACAAGCTTTTCGTCATCAATGTCTTCCAATTTAAGTTGAATATCATATGGAGCTTGAATTACTTCACAAGGTTTATTCTCCAAATACAACATTAATTTTGTATTAAGCCTCCCAGAGACTCTTTGATGCTTGGTAGATGGCGATGGAGACATATAAATAACACCATCGATATATTCAATTATTTTGTCAGAAGTTTCTTTAAGTTTTATATATTCATCATAGGATATAAAATTATTATTAGCTAAAGCCAAGTTAATCACTTCCTAACTTTTGATTTTTAATGATTAAACTACGAAAGTATAAAATAATTATAAATATATTATATCATAAATAGTTAGCACAGTATTATTTCTTGAAAAGTATGTGTTTTATTTTGTTATTTGGACAAACTTCTTTTTACCTAGTTTGATTATATCGCCAGTTGCAATAGGTGTATTATCAAAATCAATTACTTTTTCATTGTTTATTTTAACACCACCTTGATTTACTAGTCTTCTAAATTCATTATTAGATGCTATAAAATTATTTTGCACAAGGAGTGTTGCAATTTCTTTTAATAAATTACAATCTGAAGATACATTTATTTGAGGCACTACATCAGGTAAATTACCTTGTTTAAATACATTTTCAAAATACAAAACAGCACATTTAGTTTCTTCTTCTGTGTGATATAATCTTGTAATAATTTTTGCTAATTCAAACTTAACATCTCTTGGGTTTTTACCGTTCTCTAAAGTACTCTTAATATCATCAATTTTATCTGGATGTTCATCTGTAGCTAATTCAAAGTATTTTATAATAAGATTATCTGGAACTTCCATTACCTTTTTGAACATTATCTCTGGTGCGTCTTGCACACCAATATAATTTCCTAAACTTTTACTCATTTTTTCAATCCCATCTAATCCCTCTAATATAGGCATAAATATTGCTATCTGTTGTTCCATTCCAATGCTCTTTTGTAGAGTTCTTCCCATAAGAATGTTGAAAGTCTGATCTGTTCCACCAAGTTCTATATCAGCTTTTAATTCAATAGAATCGTAACCTTGCATTAATGGATAAAAGAATTCATGAATTCCAATAGGAGTATTGCTAGTGTAACGATTTTTAAAGTCATCTCGCTCAAGCATCCTTGCAACAGTAGTAGTTGCAGCTAACTTTAGCACTTCCTCAAAATTCAGTTTAGATAACCACTCACTATTAAATTTAATTTCAGTTTTCTCTTTATCTAATATCATAAAAATCTGTTTTTGGTATGTTAAAGCATTTTCCATTACTTGCTTCTCAGAAAGTGGTTTTCTAGTTTTGGATTTTCCTGTTGGATCACCAATTTTTCCTGTAAAGTCACCAATTACTATAATAGCTCTATGACCCAAATCTTGCATCTGCTTAATTTTTCTGAGTACAACAGCATGACCTAAATGAATATCTGGTGCACTTGGATCTAACCCTAATTTAATTATTAAAGGTTTATTTTCATTCTCTGATTTGATGAGTTTTTCTTTTAGCTCATGAATACTGATAATATCAGCTACACCTTTTCCTATAATTTTGATTTGTTCTTCAACAGTTTTTTTCATATCTTTGACTCCTTACATTTTAATTTTCTAATATAAGCAAGTTCTATAAGACTCAATATACAACAAAAAACCCTTGCCCTTTATATTACTATAAAGGACAAGAGTATATCTCTCGTGTTACCACCTTAATTTTATTAATCGCTCACACGATTAACCTCTTCAAGTACGCCAAAAATTTGGTTATACTTTAGCACTATAACGGGTGCAAGGTTCCGTCAAAGCCTACTCAAGATAATTTAATCTCTTTCAGATTGAAGCTCTAAGATGTATTCAAAACAGGAATCCATGCACCTCTCATCAACCGGTAACTTTCTGTTTGGATTATCCAATTTCTACTTATTCTTTTCATTGCTTTTACTATCAAATCTCATACTCCGAAATATAGTAAGCTATAAATCTTTGTTATGCGATATATATTAAATTGTTTAAATTATATTGAAACAATTTACTTTTGTCAAGGGCAATTGTAATAATTTGAAGGAAATTCGACTCGCAGTCAATTACGAATTATCTTGGCTTCTCATATAATTATCATACCAATTATTAAATAACACCCTAATAGAAGCTGCAATTGGTACTGCAAGAAGCATTCCGAGTAGACCACCAACAGTACCACCAATTAATATTGCCATCATAGTAAATACAGGATGTAAACCAACACTATCACCCACGATTTTAGGTGCTAGAAGATTATTATCAATCTGCTGAACAACTTGCATAGCAATGATAGCATAAAGTATCTTAATTGGTTGTCCACTAAGTAATCCCATAATTGCAGCAAGTACAGTAGCAACTAATGGACCTACATAAGGAATCATATTGGAGAGACCTCCAATTATACCAATTACAATGGCATATTTTATTCCTATAATTGAAAGAGCAATTGCAGACAAAACACCAACAAAAAAGGCCTCTAATAACTGTCCACGTATGAATTTTCCAAAAACTTCATTGAGAACATGGAAGGTATAATTGATTTTAAGACCTGCCTTACTTTTTCTAAATACTAAATAATAAAGTGTACTAGATAAACTTATAAAATACTCAGAATCATTTAGAATATATATGCTGAGTATTAAGGCAATAAAAAATGTTGCAACACTACTACCAATAGACATTATGTAGGATGTCATATTTCCAATATTACTTATAACATAATTTTGTAAGTAATTTGTACCATCTATAATATATGGCTTAAGTGTGTCTATAAAAGAATTATTTAAACCATCGAGAGCTGCATTTATGGATGCAGTAGAAAAGGAACTACTATTTACATTTAATGAAATATACTGAAATATGTTAGTTAGAGTAGTATTGTTTGATAATTGACCGCCAATCATATAATATATGCCACATAGTAATCCTAAAAGGATACCGATAATTAAAAAATATGAACATAATATTGCTATAACACGTCTTGATGATGACTTTTTTACTTTATATATCTTATTTATTTGTAAAAAATTCTCAATAAATCTAGTGACTGGGTATAAGAGATAAGCAATTATAATTGATATTAGTAGTGGCTTAACTAAATTAAGCATATAGCCTAGAATATTAAAAACATTATTAAATAAGGTGCCTACATTTAAAACAATTAGAAATGCTACATATATTATAACTGCTGTAATAGTTACATAGATTGAATATTTAATTAACTTTTTATCAAATTCGATTTTCATATAATAATATTTATCTCCTTACTTATTTATTTTTCTATAATTTAGTATTGATGCTAATTTTAAATATAACTTTTAACATTATACCACATTTTCAACGAAATATTTCAAAAGAAAACTTAATTATAGTTTTTTGGGTTTAATTTATGTAAGTAGCATTAGAATCAGGATGTAACCCTATAACAAATTAAGATACCATTCAAATTATGGTTATATAATATTAATTATTTTAATATATTTAAAATAGTTAATATTATAAAGGGCCGTGGTTAAATATGGGAGGAAGTTTTAGCTATTATGAAAATAAAGACTTAACTTATGATGAGTTATATGATCAATCTAGTGCTTTTAAGGAAGAATATGAGATTAGTATGAAATTTGATGAAATTGATGATCTTGATAGGGATACTAACAAAATAATATACTCTAAAGAAGAAATAGAAAATATATTAAAAGAATGTATAGAAAATATGGTTATAGAAATAGAAAATGTAATAGATGAAAAGTTTGAGAAATATAATTTTATAGAAACATATAATAAGTATATTGATGACTGGAATGAAGTGTTATGTAGTATAGAGGTTAATGGAAAGCTTGTAGAAGTAAAGCTTACTAATGATTATATATGCGATGATGCTAATAATATTAGTTCAGTTTATATTACATTATATAGTGGAGGGAAAGGTGTTTTTACAGAATGCATAGAACGCATTAATCAAGAATATGAATTTATTGGGTCCACATATGCATATGTACCTGTAAGTGAATTATGTTTTAAAGAGATAGATAAAGATAAATTCATAGAATGCATAGTTTCTGAAATAAATAGAATAATTTAAATATAATACAGATTTAAGTTCAAACTATATTTATGCGTATAACTCGCCGAAATTGGATACATGTTTATTCCGTTGGACTAAGAAAATTTCAATAGCTTATTTTCTTAGTCCAACTGCAAAATATGAATCCAATTTCTTTGTTTAGCTATAAATTTAAGTATGATAAATATTAATAATTTACTTAAAGGGCTACAATTGATAATTTTTTTGAAAAATATTTATTAAAGCTTTCTTCCATTTCTATAGGTAAGCTATCTTTCATATATTTTACGCTAAGTTTAGGAAGTGATAATTTAAAATTATCCTTTTCATTCATAATAATAACTTCAGTTAAGCTATTATAAAAATATTTATCAATTTTGCGAGCAATACATAGGATTATGGAAAGCCTTTTACAAATTAGAATATCATCTTTAGTTAATAAGTATTTATATTCATCTGCTAATTTATAATCAAATTTACCACTAAGCGCAACGGTATATGCAACCATTAATATTTCTTTATGAGTAAGCACTGCAATAAGGGAATTTATTATAATGTAAAAACCATGTTTATAAGAATGTTTTACAGATATACTTACGCCTACATCATGTAATTTAGAAGAAATTCTAAGCAACTTATACTCTGATTTTAAATCTTTTGAAGTTGGATTTTCTAAGTATTCAAAAAGTACGCAAGATAGGTCACTGATTTTCTCCGCATGGGAAATATTCAAATCATTAGTAGTTAAAATATTATTTAAAGAAAAATCTAAAATATCTGTATTATTAATATTCTCTCCCAAGAGTTTTTCATATAGAACACCTTCACGAATTCCATATTGGCTAATTTTAAGATTTGGGCAATTGCAATAATTCATAAGCATTACAAGTGCTGAAAAAGGAGCAGTGAATATATCAGCTCTTTCTTTAGGAAGCCCTTTTAGCTTAGATTTTTGGTTGATATCAAGATTAATAATATAGTCATACATGGCTTTAACTTCATCGAAGGTTATTGTATAATTGTGCAATAAATCTAAAGGATAGTTTATGAACTTTTTATGGATTTTACCTATTGAACGAGCTGTACCACCTATGCCAATTAAAGGTAAGTCTGCAGCATCTTTTAACCAAGGCAGTTTATCAAATTCATTGAAAATAAATTGTTTGAATTCTAATAAAGTATCATTGTCAGCTCGTTTATCAAAAGGAAAGAGTTTAGTTAAAGGAATTGAACCTAAAGGTACACTTATTCCATGAGAAATTGTTTTATTTTTAACTAAAGTAATCTCCATACTTGAGCCACCAATGTCTATAAGAAGGGCACTACTAATGTCCATAGTAGATTTAATTGTTAAATATCCATAAGCAGATTCTTCAAGACCACTCAGGATTCTAATATCTAAATTTAATTTTTCTTTTACTAAGGACAAAATCTCTTCTTTATTATTTGCGCGTCTAACTGCTTCAGTAGCTACTACAATTATTTCTACCACATTATTTTTTTCACAAAGAATTTTGAAGAACTCTAAAGTAATCAACAATTTTTGAATGCCTTGATTTGATAAATCATTGGATTTAGTAATGAATTCACCAAGCCTGGTCATTCTTTTTTCTTCATCAATTATTTTAAAAGAATTATTTTCATATATTTCATATACTAAAACTCTCATGGAATTGGAACCTATGTCAATTACAGCAATATTTTTCATGTACATTCTCCTCTTTAACAATATAATATAAAAAAGTTAACTTACAAATAATAGTATGTTAACATAGAGTTAACAAAAATATTAGATTATATATTTGTATCCATTTAAATATATTACATTATTAAAGAAGTATTTAAAATACTATATTTGCAAATAATTAAATTAAGTTAACAATATTTTGATTTAGGGAGAGAATAATTATGGATCAAATAAACACATATGATAATTTTTTTAATAGAGAGCTTAGCTGGTTAGAATTTAATCAACGGGTTTTAGATGAAGCGAAAGATAATACAAATCCCCTTTTAGAAAGACTTAAATTTTTAGCTATATCTAGTTCCAATCTTGATGAATTTTTTATGGTTAGGGTTGGATCGTTATATAGTCAAATTCAGGCAGGATTTGAAGAAAGGGAAGTTTCAGGATTAACACCTACCGAACAAGTTGATAAAATATTACATAGGGTTAGAAAAATGGTAGAAGATCAATATAAAACATATGAACATCTGTATGATCATTTAGGAGCTAAGAATATAAGAATTTTAAAATATGATATGTTAAATGAGGAACAATTAAAGTTTGTAAGTGATTACTATAAAAATATCCTATATCCAGTATTAACACCTATGGTAATTGATTCTGGAAGACCTTTCCCATTATTATTAAACAAAACATTAAATATTGGTGTTATGTTAAAAGGAAATAAAAGTGAACAAGAAATATTTGCAACTATTCAAGTACCATCTGTATTAGAAAGATTCGTACCGATTCCAGGAGCACAAGGAGAAAATTTTGTACTATTGGAAGACGTTATAAAAAATCACATAAGTGAACTCTTTGGTTTCAAAGTATTAACAACTGCTTGCTATAGAATAACAAAAAATGCAGATTTAAGTTTAAATGAAGAAGGCGCAGAAGACTTACTTGAGACTATAGAAGAGTCGCTTAAACAAAGAAGATGGGGGCTTGCAGTAAGACTAGAAATTGAAGATACTAATGACAATAGAATTATAAATAAATTAGAACAAGAATTTGAAATAAGTGATAATCAATTATTTTCTATAAATGGACCAATTGATTTAACATTTATTAATCAATTATATAGTATAAAGGGGTATAAGGACCTTAAATTTGGACCAATGAAGAGTTTACCAATTAAAGAATTGCAAGGATGTGACATTTTTCAAGCAATAAGTAAAAAAGATATTTTCCTTCACCATCCTTATGAAAGTTTTTCATCTGTTGTTAAATTAGTTGAAGCTGCGGCACATGATGAAAAGGTACTAGCTATAAAGCAGACATTATATAGAGTAAGTGGTAATTCACCAGTAATTGCAGCTCTTTCAAAAGCTGCAGAAAATGGTAAACAAGTTACAGTATTAGTTGAACTTAAAGCTAGGTTCGATGAAGAAAATAATATCCATTGGGCAAGGCAACTTGAAAAAGCAGGATGTCATGTTATATATGGAGTAATAGGACTTAAAACTCATAGCAAAATATTACTAATTGTTAGAAAAGAAAAGAAGGGTATAAAAAGATATGTTCATTTAGGAACAGGAAATTATAATGATGTAACTGCAAAGTTTTATACTGACATAGGACTACTTACTGCAAAACCAGAATATGGAGAAGATGCATCTGTTATATTTAACATGCTTTCAGGATATTTTAGACCGGAAAACATGAGCAAAATAACCATTGCACCCTATGGACTCCGAAAGAAATTAGAATACCTAGTAGAAAGAGAAACGGAATATGCAGGAAAAGGAAAACCAGCAAAAATAATAGCTAAGATGAATTCATTAGTCGATAAAAAGCTTATAACAGCTTTATATAAGGCTTCACAAACTGGAGTTAAAGTAATTCTTATAATTAGAGGGGTTTGTTGCTTAAAACCTGGAGTTAAAGGATTAAGTGATAATATAAAAGTTAGAAGCATAGTAGGGAGATATTTAGAACATAGTAGAATATATTATTTTTTCAATGACGGAAAAGAAGATATTTATATATCAAGTGCTGATTGGATGTATAGAAATCTAGATAAAAGAGTTGAAACCATGACAATAATTGAAGAACCAATAATAAAAAAAGAACTTAAAGAAATGTTGGAACTTTACATAAAAGATAATGTTAAAAGCAGAGTTTTGCTGCCTGATGGTTCTTATAAAAAAGTTGAAGCAGAAGGCAAGAATATTAATGCACAGGAAGATATGCTAGAACTTTGCAAGAAATTTAATAATAAAGGTTAAGAAAAAAATCAAATATAAATATTGATTAAATAATTACGAGAAGAGTTCCAATTAAGCATTAGCTATATTGGAATTTTTTCTGTGGAGTTAAGGCACAATCAAAAAAATAACAAGTCAATCTGACAGCATATTTCCCATCATAAATGAAGCTCGACTCGCTGCGCTCAGTGAGTAAGCGATTCACACAAAATCATTTTTTAATGAGGTTAACACCATTTGGTTGTTAACTAAGTTCGAAGAGCCAAATATAAAAGCTCCAAGGAGAAAGTTCGAAGAATGAAATGTAAAATTTCAATTCTTACTTTTTGGACTCTCACTTATCTGCTCATCGGCAAAATGCCAGAATAGACCAGCTATGATGGCACTTCGCCTCCTTGTCTGATAAAAAATATTCATGCCAGCTTTGGACTTGTTATTTTATTTCATGTGCCTAATAAATTAATTTTAAATGTTCAAGAAAAAACAAATACAGAGATTTTACAAATTGACAATTAAAAATACTAAAGAATTAAAGGATTAAATCGATAATTAATAATAGGAATATAACTTAAGATAAAATAATAATTTACATTAAATATTATAGGAGATGAGGAAAATGAAAAGTAATAAATTTAGAATTTTAACGTTAGCCGTAGTAGTAGTTTTAGCTCAAGGAACTTGTGCTTATGCAGAAAGCAAGGATACTTATAGTAAGGACGAGTTAAATAATTTAGAACCAGGATTCGAAAACACAGATATAGCTAAAAGCAACTATAAAGTTAATTCAGATATAAATAGGTATTCAAGTCAACAAACGAAAGATAGCACTACTGATACGACTACTTCAACAACAGCGACAACAACAGCAAATACAACTATAGAATCAAATCCAGGAAATATCCCTGTAAGCACTATTCCGAGCACAGGGAGAGCAGGAGATTATTGGGGAAAAACTTCTACTGGGAAATGGCTTTTACTTGAACAAGGAGTTCCAGTAAGTGGATGGAAAATGGTAAGAGGAAAGTGGTATTACATGAATCCAGATGGAGTAATGCAAACTGGCTGGGTAAATGATGGTGACCAATGGTATTATCTAAACTCTGGAGGAGACATGGCGTATAATACATATATCGGTAATTATTATCTCGACTCTAGCGGAGCTATGCAATAGAATCTTAGCAAAAGCATCATTGAAAATAAGCAATTGAATCCACTTAATGATGGGTTGTTCCATTTTAGTTTGTCCCAAAAGTGAATCTCCAAAAGTGAAAATCGAAACATAAAATTTCGATTTTCGAACTTTCACACAGTGCTTTTATATTGGTAGCAAACTGAAATAATCCAACCTGCCATTAAGTGATTTTTAGCGAAATTTTCTTAGTCATATGGAATATTATGACTCTGAGGGTACAAATACGTTTTCAATTTTTATTAGATATCGCATAAGTTAATGAATATTTATAAACTTTGATTAATTTCTCGAAACTCTCTTGGAGTAAGCTTGTATTTAGATTTAAATAACTTATTAAAATCTAAATAGATTATTAAAACCAACTTCAAAAGATATATCCATTATAGATTTATCAGTAGTATCTAAAAACTTAGATGCAATTTGAAGCCTATAAGTATTGATATATCCAATACATGTCATTCCAATATACTTTTTAAAAAATCTCATGAAATGGTATTCACTGAAATTACAAATAGAGCACATGTCTTTAATTGAAATATTCTCCATATAGTTTTCTTTGATTATTAAAGGTAGTTGATGTTCATTGTTTAACAGTGGAGCAAAATATTTAATTAGACAACCATCAGTAACAGCGCTGTTTAACATATTTAAATTAAATACCATAGTATTCCAATGCATATTTTGGTTATCTATTGGATGTAAAGAGAAAGGCTTTATTAATACTAAATCTCCTTTCTCTAATTCATAAGGAATTTAAATCTATTTTATATTCACCGGTACCTTCATTTATTATGGTAAATTCTATTTCTTCTTTGCTGGTATGGTAAACTAATTCATTATCTGTGCAGTTGACTAGCTCATCGGTAGCTTCATCATCAGAAGTAAAGTTTCTAATAAATATTTTAAAAAAGGAATATGGGTTTAAAGATAAATGTTTTACAATCTAAAAAGTTAAAAATATAAAAAGATAACAATTTATAGGGAAAATAATGGGTTGAGGGTTTTTAAACCATAGAATTTTCATTTTTAATGAGAATGATAAAATGCATGGAGTTTTTTGTGAAAAATTGATGATATTTTTGATTGATAATTAGAATGATTGAGACCAAATGTATTAGATATCCATTAATAGATTTCTTATATTATAGTGCTGTAACTATTACAACAACTGGATATGGAGATATTTTGCCTAATTCAACAATTATAAGAACAAGTATAATGTTTGAAACATTTTTTGTTTCACTGTTATTTTTTAGAACTGGTGATTGGAGGGAAAACGATATATAGGTATAACTACTGCTAAGAATATTACTAATCAATAAGAAGACCATAGAGCTTTATAATTCTCTATGGTTTTCTTATTATAATTTATTATTTTGAATTAATTTGTAAGTTTGCATAAAATTTGAGACAGAGTTTAATATTTGTGTTAGATACATTAAAAAACTTATCTAACTCAAAATGAATAGAATTTTTTGCACCAGTATTTGCTGCAACTGGTGTATTACTAGAATTTGCAAACTAGTTAGTTGGTTCTAATACCCATAACTGATTGCTATTTCCACCATAAGTCCATTGGCATACAATTGGTACCATCAGAAGTTTCGAAATTATAATCATCTAATACCTTAGTTTGATTACTGCTCATAGTTGCAACAACATATGCTCCTTTTGTTTGCGAAGATTTTATAGAAAACTTCTGTGCATCATTTGAATATGCATTGTAAATTAAAATCAACAATTAGAAGGATTTTTTTATAACAGCTGTATTATCAAAGCCTTCAATTACTTAGCAATAGTATATCCTGCATCAGAATATGCTTTTAAAACTGAATAATAAGCTTCTTTTGGTGTTGAATAATTAGAATATAATAATGGTCTAATATATTTTGGATCATTATTACGCCATGAATGATCATCACTTAATCCCCAAAATACAAGGGCAGTAATATTTGCACCTGCTTTTTTTACTGATAAAATAGCAGACATTAAATCATAATAATATTTTGATTGTTCTGATAAAGAAGTACATCCAACATCAAGTTCTGTAATTTGAATTTCAAATCCTGCTTTTGCAAATGCTTGTAATGCGCTTTTATAATAAGCAACTGGTGGAAAATCAGTACTTAAATGAGATTGCATACCTATTCCCGCACATATTTTCTTACCTGAATTAATGTAACTAATCAAATCAATTATTTTATTAACTTCCATATATTCGTTGTAATCATTATAGAATAATTTAACTTTATCTGTTAATTTATAATATGCTAATGTGTCATACGCATACTGAAAAGCTTGTTTTATGAACCCTGGTTTTGTGCCAAGATTTCCATAAACCTTTTGCCATCCAGTAGCTTTAGGATCTTCAGCAGGTAATGCATGTAAATATTCATTTGCAACATCCCATGCATAAACTACACTTCCATATTTACTTGAAAATACATGTCCCATAACAGTTTTAATATAGAACTCCATTCTCTTATCCATGACTGCAGGAGTTACATATCCACCATTATCATTATAACCGTTTTTAAAATACCATTGTGGAGTCTGCGAATGCCAAACAAGTGTATGACCACGCATTGATAATCCATTGTCAAAACAGAATTTCAACATATTATCTACACTTGTAAAATTAAGTTTTGGAACTGTACTTTCTGGATAATTATCAGGAATATAGTACCCAAGTGCTTTTGCTTGCTGTATAGAAATCACATTTGCAGAATAACCTAATATAGCATCAGGTTTCATTTCATTCTCTGGTGTTACACTATTGTATTCCTTCTTTGTAGCATTTATTGCACTACTATCTGAAATTTGACCTGCGTTTAATGTAGTTCCTACCTTTCCAAACACTTTTCCATAAGTATTTAATAAATTAGCATTATTTGTATTAGTCTCGGCTTTAGTTGTTGTTGTTGTTGTTGTTGCTGCTTTTGCCTGAATTCCCGAAGTTAAAAATGTAGACATTATCAGAGTTGCAGACAAAATCACGCTTAGATATTTTTTCATATTTTTTCCTCCTTGTAATATATAATAGTTAGCTTGTATACCACTTGCATTTAGAATTAAATTTTCACTAATTAATATTGAATAAATAGCAATATTAATTAGTGAATTTAAAGTAAATAATATGAACACTGCTAACATTTTTAGACTAGTTTCCAGTTGTTAATTTTCTTGTAAATGTTGTAATATTATCAGTATTAACAATAGCTATTCTTGGCATATTCATTAAATCACTAGAATCTGTAGCCATTCCTCCACCTACTTTAAATGCCATTTTTACATTTAAACTTTTTAAAACATTAACAAAATTGTTACTTGATTCACCAAATGGATATGCGAAGTACTTTACTGGTTTGTTTGTCAAACTTTCAAGTTTAGTAGTTGCACCACTTACTCTTTTTGTTAGTTCTGTGGTACCCAAATTTGCAATATGTCCATGTGTTGTAGAATGATTTTCTAACTCTATTTTATTGTTTGCAACTGTTTTAAGTTGATTTTCGTTCATTATTCTAATCATATCTGATGCACTTCCCCAAGATGTTCCAATCTGATCTGTCACAACATATTCTGTAGCATTAAATCCATATTGTTTGAGTAAAGGATATGCATTGTTATAAAAATCTATTGTTGCACCATCAAAGGTTAAAAGAACTGGTTTTACTGGCATAGACGCCTTTTTAGTAATAATATTGTAAAACTGATCATTAGTAAGTGTAGTATAACCATTGTCGTTTAAATATTTCATTTCCTGTTTAAATTCATTTAAGCTTATTTGCCATGTATTACTTTCATTAGCATTTGTTTCGATTCTATGATACATTAGTACTGGAACTTTTACCGATGTTGCAGCATTTGCATTTATAGAAGTAGACACTGAAAAAAATAAACTTAATGCGATTGCTCCAACACATATTTTAATAATTTTTGATTTTAACATAATCCTCCCCCTTTAACCTTTCTATATACTTTTTAATAAGTTACAAAACACTGCAACCTCTTATATTATTTATATATTGATATATAATTGGGAAATATACACTGACGATTTAGCTATGTTTTGTGATCCTGTTGTTACCCATGATGACACTTTAGAAGCTAAACTATTTTGTATATTGAAACTTTGATTTAAGAGGTAAATTGCCAATAATCAATATTAAATAAATTTTTATTACCATTTCCAGTAAACTTAAAGAAAACATTATGAACACCACTAACACTTTTTACATTACAATTCATTTCTTTCCACTGTTGTTCTCCACCTGTAGGACTTACATCTAGAGTACCAATAAGTTGACCATCTAAACTATCTAGATGTATTTCTATTTTTCCTCCCACTGTTGATGCAATATTTGCTTTAAATGATTTAGCTCCATTTTTAAAGTCAGCCTTTGATACAGCAAGCCAATCTCCATTATTTATACTTGTAACATCAATATTAATGCTACTTACCATACTTCCTGATGCCTTAGATTTTTCAGTTGAAATACCGCCATTCCATCCAATTGTCTCAGCCTCAGTCCTTATATATGGATTAAGATTAGCAACTTGAGGTACACCTTGCATGTCTGCTTGTACATCTTTTATAGTTCCATTACTATTATATTCAAGCTTATTAATATGAGGAGAACGGTATCCTTTCGTAACCCCTAAAGCTTTTCCAAGAGTTTGAGCATGATATGTTACATACCATTGATTCTTAAATTGAAAAACAGCATGATGGTTATTACCGCCAGCTCCGAAAAATGTTCCAGGATTTTTTAGGAAAGTACCATCATAAGTGAATGGCCCCATAGGACTGCTGCTTGTCATATAAGCAATTGTACCTGCAGCTGGAGATCCAGCTGGATGTGTACCAGAAAAATTAGCACAATATGAATAATAATATTTTCCATTATATTTGTGCATGCCTGAATCTTCAAATATAAAAGGAGCATCAATTGTGGCTGCACTACCCTCAGTATGAATCATATCATTATTTAATTTTATTACTCTACTTGTCTTTGGATTTTCAATTTGAGTTTGTGTAGGACTATTACCTCCTGGTATGCCCCCACCGAAATATAGATAACCTGTTCCATTATCATCAACTAATGCTGCTGGATCAAAAAGCCATACAACTCCATTAACTCCAGGAGTACTGCTTGTAATCATAGGTTTTCCAAGAGGATCTGTCCATGGTCCAATTGGAGTATCTGATGTAAGCACACCAATGCTCCCTCCATTATTTGCAAAATAAAGAAAGAACTTTTCTTTACCATTTATGACTTTATGTGTAACTGAAGGCGCCCAAGAATTGTTTGCCCATTTTGCTGCACCATTTGATCCTGCAACTGGAATTTCTCCATGGTCTGTCCAATTAACCATATCATCAGATGATAAACAAGTTATTGTCTTGATGTTGCTATAATTATTATCAATCACCTTTCCATTACTATCATACATATAGGCATCACTACTCATGTAAGCGTATACTTTGCCATTATAAACCATAACATATGGATCCGCACCAAACTTTTGTGTAATAAGAGGATTAGAATATCCAGGAACTTTTGCTACAGCATTTGTATCTGCACTTGCTACTGTAGGTGTACTTACTCCAACACTAAGTAATAATGTAAAAGCTAATAACAGTGAACTTGATCTTTTTAACATTTTTTAATTTCCCCCTTGTAAAATAATATTCTCCCTCATTGGTCTACATTTTTTAGTTTCCACTTTAAACTTTATTGATATAAAAAACATGCCATTCTCAATTTTTTAGCCTCTCTCTGATTCATTTGAATACGTAAACATTTCTTAGAATATTTATAGTTTTGTATTTCACCTCCTATTTCAATTTCTTATCTCCTTAATATTCTTGATAATTGTTTTACTGGTAAATTGTCTTTAAGAGAGCTTTAATCTTATTGATGTCTTTGGATTATAAAACTCCAATTAATGAGCATTTATGCTAAAAATCGAGTAACAAGAACATTATAGTTAGCTTAACAAATTAGCTATTATTTCACAACATGCTTGTCGTAAGATAGCGTTTTTTAATCGTGTTTGAATTCTTAAATTTCAACTACCTGAACAATTAAGTTTTGCTTATCTTCTTTAAATTTATTAATTTCAACATTAGGCACATGAAAATGAATAACAAATCCAAAGTTACTATGAATATTTTTCATTAGGCAAGGAGAGGAATTGCCTTCATAGCAGGCTTTGCCGATGTGATCAGTGAATCCAAATCTATGATTTGATGATGGTCTCTTACTCTTTAAGCACTCAATGAGCGTTATTCGAGTCGAACTTCCTCTGATGGAAAATAGGCTAATAAATCTGAATACACAACCTATTAAAAACATAATTTTTCTACTTTGTGAATAATTTGCAAAAAAATAATTGTTTAAGTATAAAAAACGTATTTTCAAGAAAAGTTGTTGACGAAAAATAGTTACAATTATAGTATTTAATTGAATACGTAAACATATAAATTCTGTAGTATGTACAAAATTAACAATTTAGAACAAATATATTAATAACAAAAAGGAGTTGTTTATATGTCAAAAAAATTAAAAATGATTATATCAAAGGTTGTTGTAGGATCTATGGCTATGTCTATATGTTATTTAGCTGGTGATTATAATGTTAATGCATTTGCAGCAACTACAAACACTAAGGCTATTCAAGAAATTGCTACAGAAAATGTACAAGCTGTAGGTGACTATAAAGTTCCTTATGGTTTTGATAATAATAAACCTAATGTAAAATATGGGACTTTAAAAGAAGTATCCTATTATTCAAAAACAACTGGAACTACAAGAAAATGCAATGTGCTATTACCAGCAAACTATTCAGCCCAAAAAAAATATCCTGTTTTATATTTATTACACGGTATAGGCGGCACACATTCTGAATGGCTCAATGCAAATCCAGCTGCAATAATCGGAAATCTAGTTGCTGAAGGCAAAGCTTCAGATATGATTGTAGTAATGCCTAATGTTCGTGCTGCTGCAAATGATTCAGTACCCCAAAATATTTTAAGTCAAGAAAATAGAAATGCTTTTGATAACTTTATAAATGATTTAAGCAATGATTTAATGCCTTTTATTAACTCAAATTATTCAGTGAAACAAGGTAGGGAGAATACTGCTATAGCTGGACTCTCAATGGGTGGGAGAGAATCATTATTTATAGGTTTTAAAAAACTCGATAAGTTCGCTTATATAGGTGCCTTTTCTCCTGCACCTGGACTTCTTCCAGATAGTGCATTAAATTATCCTGGTCAATTTACTGCAGCACAGTTTACAATTCCCAAAAACTCTATCAATACTCCTAAACTTGTAATGATATGCACTGGAAATAACGATGGTGTTGTTGGAAATACACCTAATACTTATCACCAAGCACTAATCGGGAATAAAGTTAACCATATTTGGTATACAACTGATGGTGGTCATGATTTTAAAGTTTGGGAAAATGGTCTTTATAACTTTGCAAAAAGGATTTTTTAATCGGGTAATAACAAAGTTGAAAATGCAGATATAAATAAAGAGCAGGTATATTGTACTTCTTATGATGGTCAGTCACAGGTTGAAAAAAAAGTATATCAAGGGTATTATAAAAAAGCTTCTATGAATAACCTTTTAGGAAATTTTATGTTATCAGATATACTAAAAGCTTCAGGTGGCACGGAAAATATTTAAAGTGAAATTTACCTATGATGTTAATGTAATATTTCAAGTTGAGGCAGTGGTAATAAGTACAGGAAAAAATACCACTATAACTGTTATTAAAGTAAAAGTTATTATAAAATATAATAAATAGAAGTTATAGGATTGTGACTGGAAAGCATGCAAGACCTAGATTAGCACAAGTGATTTTTTGTGTTAGTTTAGGTCTTTTTTAATAGCAATAGGGATATAGAAAAATAAGTTGAAATAAATTTAAACCAACTTTCTTATTAGATGAGATATTAAATATCGATCTTTTGGGAAAATCAACTCTTAAGCAAGCTGTAAATTTAGTAACCGAAGCGTCAGCAGAATCCTTTAGAAATGTGAGTAAACAAAATGACTCTTTAGTGCTTTGCAATCCTAGTCATCAAACAATTAAAAATCGTGTATCTGATATTGGAGAACTTTTAAAAAGTTCTGAAGTGGAAAGAATACAAAAATATTTTAACAATGAACTGAAAGGTGAAAATCAAGTAGAAATTCTTTTTGAAGAAAAGGACGGACTATTTTTATCAATACAAGGTGAAAAAAATAAAAAAGAAATTAAATTAGTTAAAGTTTATGAAGGGTGGCAACCAGAAACAGTTGAAAGTAAAAGATATAAAACTATAAACACGCTATATTTTGCAGGATATGATAAACCAGAACAATTTGATGCTGTTGTCAATAGTGGAATTGCTCAAATATATAATATGGACTATTTAAAAACTAGAATCTTAAATGGTGATGGAGCTGCTTGGATAAGTAAGGAAATTGATATAGATGAATCAGTTCAATATCAATTAGACTTATTTCATATTTACCAAAAAGCTACAAGAAAGATTTCTAATTTAGATGATAGAAAGATAAATCCATTTAGTGTATGTTACACGAGATTTAGCTAGGAGAGATAAAATATTAAAATTGCAATGCAAAAAAACGAAGACATGATTAATCAACATTTCGGAAAGAGTAAGAGCTTTCAAATTGTAGCAGTAGAGGACAACAAGATAACTGAAACTAAAGAGCTATCCACTGAAAATCTTCAACACAACCATGGTGGACTTACGGACTTACTTAGGAAAGAAAAAGTTAATTTAGTTATTGCTAGTGGAATTGGTTAAAGAGCTTTGGATGCATTAAAGGAAGCCAATATTGAAGTTATAAGAGGCGCTTCAGGTAAAATTGAAGATATAATTACTTCATATATAAATGTAAATTAAAATATAAGAATGTCTTATATAATAATGATTATGGAGATTATCATCAACATGAAACCAAAAGCTTCAATTTTAGATCCAGAGTATACATACTCAGTACCTAAAAATCAAACAGCAGATATTATGAGTCATATTTTTGGAAATTATTTTAGCCATACACAAGGTGTAGGACTTGCAATACTAACACCTCATTGGATGAAATATTCTTTAGATGATACTACTGTTAATAAATTTGCACAATATGGAATAAATGTTTGGAACATAGATAAAAATTTAGAAAATTTCGAAATAGCAAATATTGCAATAGAGAAAACAACTCAATTTTTTAAAGAACTCGGAATTCCAAGTACTTTAAGAGAAGTTGGAATTGAAGAAGAAAAATTCGAAATAATGGCAAAGAAAGCTATGAATCCATATTTTAAATATGCCTTTAAACCACTTGATGAAAATAATATTATTAACATTTTTAAAGCGGCATTTTAATTTTATGTGTATTTATAACTAAGTTGTAATGTTAATTAATTGGATTATTTAAAGCGTTAAGTAATAAAATAAATATAAATTTAATGAATTAAAAATAAATTGCCTTTCTTGTTAAATTGCAAAAAACTATTTAGTAAGAAAGGTAATTTATTGTCGCGAAGAGAGAGCAAATCATGCTAGATATATGTAGCTAAATGACAAAAACTTGTCGTAAAATGCAATTATACCATTTGTTTTGTATAATAAGCATAAAAAATATTACTTGAAGATATAGATATTTACTAGTAAAAAATAAAATGTTAAAGTAATATTGTAAGTTGGTTGTGAAAAAATAAAAGCATAAAAACAACTTAAGCTACTAAGGTTTAAATAATTACATAAAAATATTAAGAAAGCATAAAAAGTTCCGCTAACTGTTCACGTTAACAAATTGTTATTAATTAAAATAAAAGGGGGATATACATTATGAAAAATATCAAAAAATTATGTTTAATGGCAGCTCTAGGAGTAATGGTTACAGGAGGAAGTTTATTACCAAGTACAACTGCTTATGCAGCTACAACTATCCCAGTTACTGTAGGAGGTTCTTTAGAAGCTGCTATAGCTAACGCTAAACCAGGAGATACTATTACTATTAGTGGAACTGTAACAGCTGGTTCAATAACTGTACCATCAGGAGTAACAATAACAGGTAAAACTGGGAAAGGCAAAATTGATTTCTCTAAAACTGGGAAAGTTAACGGAAAAAGAGGATTTGTGGTTAATGGTACTGGATCTACTATTGCAGATTTAGAAATTTATAATGCAGGTGATAATGGGATATATGTAGAAGGAACAAAAAACTTTTTTACAAACTTAAATGTTCATAATAATAATGATGCAGGAGTTCAATTATCAAACGGAGCTTCTTATAATACATTAACAGGAGTTAATTCTCATGACAATTGCGATCAGTATAAAACAGATAAAACAAAGTTGGGTGAAAATGCAGATGGATTTGCAATTAAATTACACTCAGGTGTAGGAAATATATTAACAGATTGTACAGCACAAGGAAATTCAGATGATGGATATGACTTATATGCTGCTCATGGAGCTGTAAAATTTACAAACTGTAAGGCTATTAAAAATGGAATTTGTAACGGAATAAAAGGTGATGGAAATGGATTTAAAGTTGGAGGAATAGATAATAAAACTCCAGGTCAACCTGCACATGCAGATGCATTAAATCATGTACTTATTGGTTGTACAGCATCAGGAAATACAGGAGCTGGATTTGATAGAAATAACCAAACTGGTGTTGTTACAATGACAAGATGTAATAGTGACAATAATCTTTTAGGTAATTATCAATTCCCAGCTACAGGTACACCATCTGCTTTAGGAAAGACAATTACATTTGGTACTGCTATAATTGATGGGTGTACATCTACAGGTGCAGGAGCAAACAAAAATAATCTTTCAGGAGCTAAAGTAACAAATAGCCCAACTGTAAAATAGCATAGATACAGACGAAATAACAATGGATAATATTTCATTAGCTAAATTGGCAGGAAATTATCTAGATTTTAAAAAGTATACTATTGAGCTCATAATTAAACATAATATTATTTTTTAATAATAAAACAAGGTAAGGAAATATGATTATTATAGTCATATTTCCTTATTTTATTATTAAGTATTTTACATAAACTATGAAAAAACATAAATTTGCATGAGTGGAACTAATTATATAGTTGTTGAGGTTCAGCCTGCTTTAGATAATCAATCAAGTGGAGTAATAACATCGTACTGGAATTCCAAACGGAGCTAAGGTAGCTTCAAATCGTGTAAATCCAAAGGTGTTTTATGGATTCTTAAATGGAAAATTATACAGAAGTAATGATGGTGGGGCAACATTTAAAGAGACAAATGCAAGTGGAATTCCTAAGACTGGAATAGATGAGTTTAAAGCAGTTCCCGGCAAAGAAGGTGAAATATGGTTAACTAGTGGAAGTGAAAAAGAAGGAATATATGGAATGTGGCACTCTAAAGATTATGGTGAAACATTCACAAAGATCGAAGGAGTACAAGAAGTTGACACAATTGGATATAGTAAAGCAGCAAGTCAGGTTATGTTTCAATATATACAAATACTAAAATAGGCAATGTTCGCCAATTAAAATATAATTGTAATTAATAGAAGAGAGGATTATAGAAAATGAAAACGTTTATACAAAAGGAGTTAATTGTCAAGTGTAATGCACAAAATATGATAATATTAGCTTAAATGTAAATTTAGGGAATATAATAAGTTATATGACATGAAAAAGACAGTATGTGATAATTGAAACAAAAAATGTAAAATTAGTGAGATAATAAGGTTACAATCTTTATTAAAAAAAATTAGATATTATTTTTGATATCGATTGTATATACTTAATAAAAAATTATATATTAGGGGGTGAAAAGGGGAAGTTTTTAATCATAAAGATTTAACTATTTTATTAAAAAAGAAGTGAAAGGATGATTTCAATGAAAAGATTAAAAATTTTTACTATCATGGCAGCAGCAGTAATTTCAGCAAGTTTATATTCTGCACCTGGATTTGCAGCTAATACAAACAGTAAGATGGGTTTAGAATTAACAAACGTGTCAGCGCAAGCATCTACAAATTCAATAACTGGAACCTATAAAGTTACGAATACAGGGAGTGAAACAATTAACTTATCAGATGTAAAGATAAGATACTATTATACAAATGATAATAAAAAAGGAGAAGAATTTCATTGTTATAGTGCCAACATAACTAATCAATATAAAGATATTACAACATACGTAAAAGGAACAGTTGTAAAAATGGAAAGCCCTATTGAAAACGCTGACACCTATATTGAAATAAGTTTTGATAGTGCTGCTGGAACAATTACACCAGGAGATACAGTGTCAATTCAAAGCGCTTTAACTAATAGTGAGTGGTCAAATTATAATCAAAGTAATGATTATTCATACAATAAGGCAGGTAATGTTACTGTATTAGTTAACAACATAGTAACATGGGGAACTTTACCAGATAAAGGAAGTGTTACAGATTCTAAACTAAGCGAAACAAATGTAGTCGTTAACAAAACAAGTTTATCTGACATAAATATTAATATGGAACTTAATGGGAATACCTTTGAAGGTATTACAGATTTAATAAAAGATACAGATTATAAGGTTAATGCTGCAGGTTCCGTAGTAATCAAACAGAATTATCTTTCAAAACTACCAGCAGGAGATAAGATATTGACATTTAATTTTAGTAAAGGGGCAGCTCAAAAATTAAATATTAGTGTTATTGATTCAGATGAAATTGACTCATTAATAACAACAACTTCAGGAGTTTACTATAAAAATAACAAGGCAGATATAGATGTTGGAATGACATTGAATGGTAATACATTGGTTGACATTAAAAATAAAGATGTAATTCTAAAAGCAGGTACTGATTATATACTAAATGGAAATATAGTAACATTAAAACAGGCTTATTTAGATACTCTTGTAGATGGACAAGCTACAGATCTTACATTTAATTTTAGTAAAGGGAAATCGAAGACTTTTGTTGTTACTAGTGGTCAAATAAGTCAAAATCTAATTGCAGGTATAGGGAAAATTGAAGCAAAACCTGGAGATACTATAAATTTACCTGTTACACTAACTGGAACACCAGAAGCAGGAATAGCAAACTTTGGATATAGAATTAAATATGATCCAAATGTAGTTGAAGTAGTAAAAGTAGAAGCCGGCACTGCAATTACAAATCCAAGTGTAAATTTTGTATATGGTGTATATCCAGATACAAAAATAATATCTGTAATATTTATGGATAATGCTATGAATGATACAGAAACAATAAAAACTGATGGAGTATTAACAAATATCCAATTAAAAATAAAAGATACTGCAGCAAAAGGATCAACAGCAATTGAATTTAATAATGATGATCATTCGTTCTATGACATTAATGGAAAAGAATTAAAAGTTGATTTTGCTAGTGGAAGTATAAATATTAAATAATAATGTAAACAGAACTATTAATTTATTTAGATGTTTGTGTATTTTAATTCAAGAACAATATTTTAATTAGATTTAATTAAGGTATTGGCTAAATTTTAATAAAAATTAAGATTTAGCCAATACAAAACAAAAAATTATAATAGGGGGTATTTACAATGATAAAGGCGAAATTAAAAATAATAGTTGCATCTATTATGTGCTCAACAATTTGTTTTACATCAGTATTTAGTAGTGCAGCTATGGCAGCTACAATTGAAAAGGTTTCAACAACTACTACAGCAACTGATGAATACCAACAACGTTTTATAAGCTTATGGGGAAAAATCCATGATTCAAAAAATGGATATTTCAGAGATATAACTCAAGATGGAAAAACTTTGAAGGTTCCTTATCATTCAGTAGAAACATTAATGTGTGAAGCACCTGATTATGGGCATGAAACAACTAGTGAAGCTTATAGTTACTATATGTGGTTAGAAGCAATGTACGGAAAATTCACAAATAATTGGTCTAATTTTGGAGATGCATGGGAATCAGCAGATAAATACATCATACCTCATGGCCAAGATCAAACTGGAATGAATTCATATAAGCCTGATAGTCCAGCAACACTTGCAAATGAATATCCAACTATAAATAAGTATCCAAGTAAATTACAATTTGGAGCGCCAGTTGGAAAGGATCCAATTAGTAGCGAATTAAAGAATGCATATGGATCAAGTGAAATGTATGGAATGCATTGGCTTCTTGATGTTGATAATTGGTATGGATTTGGCAACCGTGGAGATGAAAAAAGTACGGCACCATCATATATAAATACTTTCCAAAGAGGACAAGAAGAATCATGTTTTAAAACAATACCTCAACCTTCATATGAAGCATTTAAATCAGGCGGAAAAAATGGGTTCTTAGATTTATTTACAGGAGATAATAATTATTCTAAACAATGGCGCTATACAGATGCACCAGATGCAGATGCACGTGCGATACAGGCAACATATTGGGCTGATGAATGGGCAAAGTCTCAAGGTAAAGATGTTAGTAAATATGTAACTAAGGCAACAAAAATGGGAGATTATTTAAGATATTCTATGTTTGATAAATACTTCAAACCTATTGGTGTAGGAACAGATAATCCGTCAAATACTAGTCAATCTTATTTAATGTCATGGTACTATGCTTGGGGCGGTGGAGCTGATGGTGGCTGGTCTTGGAAGATTGGAAGTAGTCATAATCACTTTGGATATCAAAACCCAATGGCAGCATGGGTATTGTCAAAAGATAGCGACTTTAAACCTAAATCAACAAATGGTCAATCTGATTGGGATAAGAGTTTAGATCGTCAATTAGAATTTTATCAATGGTTACAGTCTTCAGAAGGCGGAATAGCAGGTGGAGCAACTAATTCATTAACTACAGAAAGTGGAAGTTATAGCAAATATCCAGAAGGAACACCAACCTTCTATGGTATGGCTTATGACTGGGCACCTGTATATCGTGATCCACCAAGTAATAACTGGTTTGGTATGCAAACATGGTCAATGCAACGTGTTGCTGAACTTTATTATAAGACAGGAGATAAGAGAGCAGAAGCAATACTTGATAAATGGTCAAAATGGGTTAAAAGCGTAGTTAAACTTAATGCAGATGGAACTTATGCAGTACCAAATAACTTAACTTGGTCAGGAGAGCCAGATACATGGGATGGAAATTATACAGGCAATTCAGGTCTTCATGTTAAGGTAAAAGATTATTCACAAGATATTGGAGTAACATCATCATTAGCTAATACATTAATGTACTATAGTGTAGGAAAGAGTAAGCATTCAACTTATGATGCATCTTATACAAATTTAGCAAAAGAACTTCTTGATCGTATGTGGAATTTGAACCAAGATGATAAAGGATTATCAGTTAAAGAAGAACGTGCAGATTATAGCAAAATGTTTGACACAAAAGTATATACTCCAGATGGATGGACTGGAAAAATGCCTAATGGTGATGAAATTAAATCTGGTGTAAGTTTCTTAGATATTCGTTCTAAATACAAACAAGATCCTGACTTTGCAAAAGTAGAAGAGGCTTATAAGAATGGAACTGCACCAACATTTAAATATCATCGTTTTTGGGCAGAATCAGAAGCAGCTATAGCAAATGGTACTTTTTCAATTTTATCAAAAGAAATAATTGATAATAAATTACCTGGAGATGCAAATGGAGATGGAGCAGTTGACATTCAAGATTATATTACATTGCAAAAATATATATTAGATCCAACAGTTCCAATAAAAGCTGAAAATGTTGATTTAAATAATGATACAAGAGTTAATTCAGCAGATTTATTTTTATTAAGAAAAACTGTACTTGGGAATGAGTAAAATAATAAGGGATAAATAGGGGGAACAATAATGATAAGAAAAAAAGTCGTATGTTTAATAGCTTTAGGAGCTATTATGATATCTTCATGTATGCCACCAGCCTTAGCTAATGCAGCAAGTAGTAATTTAGTTGGTGCAGGAAACTTAATAAGAAATAGTACTTTTGATAGCGGAGTAGGATTACCATGGACTCAAGTTGAAACTTACCCAGCTCATGGAGAATTTGATATTTCTGATGGTAAATTTAACATAACTGTAATAAAACCAGATGAGGCAAGATCAAAGGACACAAGATGGGCTATTCAATTTCGTCATAGAGGATTAGTACTTGAGCAAGGTCACACTTATGATGTGTCATTTACAGTAACACCTACAGTTGACTGTAAAATTTATCCTAAGATTGGTCAACAAGGGGATCCTTATAAAGAATATTGGAATAATAATTGGGAACCGATAAGCTTAAAAGCTAATGTTCCTACAACATTTAATAGAACTTTCAGGATGAATGATGCTACAGATAAGCAATGTGAATTTGCATTCCATCTTGTTGGGGATTGTACAGGAGCTACGCTTCCATATACAGTTTCTTTTGATAATATATATGTTAAAGATCCTCAATTTAAAGGATACGAACCTCCAATATTAGAACCAACAAATGCTGTTCGTGTTAATCAAGTAGGATACTTTACAAATCTTGAAAAGAAGGCTACTGTAGTTTCTAGTTCAACTATACCTATAGCATGGAGACTATTAAATAGTAGTAATACTGTTGTAAAATCTGGAATAACAACCGTATTTGGAAAAGATTCAGCATCAGGCGATAAGGTTCATACAATTGATTTTTCGGATTACAAAACAGAAGGAACTGGCTATAAATTAGAGGTGGATTCTGCAGATGTCTCGCCTAAGGAAAGTATGAAATTTAAAATTGGTACAGATTTATACACGCAAATGAAATCTGATGCTATAAAATATTTTTATCATAATAGAAGTGGTATTGATATAAAAATGCCTTACAGTGGAAGAGCTGATTTAGCTAGACCAGCTGGACATCCAAGTGACGTAGTAAGTAATGCACCAGGTACTTGGTATAATGGAAATTATACTTTGGATGTAACAGGCGGGTGGTATGATGCTGGAGATCATGGTAAATATGTAGTTAATGGTGGAATATCTACTTGGACAATGATGAATCAATATGAACGTGCATTATATAACAAGCAAGATATGACAAAAACTCCTTTTGGAGATAATACAATAAATATTCCTGAAAGTGGAAATGGAAAGCCAGATATTCTTGATGAATCTCGTTGGAATTTAGAAGCACTTTTAAAGATGCAAGTACCAGCTGGAAATGAATTGGCGGGAATGGTGCATCATAAAGCACATGACGAACGCTGGACAGCACTTGCAGTACGTCCAGATCAAGATCCTCAAAAACGTTTTATACAACCACCAAGTACAGCAGCTACATTAAATCTTGCAGCTATTGCAGCACAAGGAGCTCGTACTTGGAAAACTTATGATAATTCTTTTGCAAATAAGTGTTTAAGTGCAGCTGAAAAAGCGTGGGATGCAGCTGTCGCTCATCCAGATATATATGCACCACTTACAGGTAGTGTTGGAGGTGGAAATTATGGAGATGATCATGTTGAAGATGAATTTTATTGGGCGGCATGTGAACTTTATACAACAACTGGTGAGAGTAAATATTTAGATTATATTAAGAATTCTAAATATTATTTACAAATGCCTACAAAGTTAACTGGAGGAGAAGACAAAGGAGTATCAGGTTGTTTTAACTGGGGAAATATACAAGGACTAGGAACAATAACTTTAGCACTTGTTCCTAATGGGCTGCCAAAAGAAGATGTAAATACTGCAAGAAACAATATTAAAGCAGCAGCAGATACATTTATTGATATTGAAAATAAAGAAGGTTATGGTACACCTATGAGTGAGAGCCCAGTATCTGATACTACAAGTAAAGGATATCCTTGGGGATCCAATTCAACTGTTGCAAATGAAGCTATTGTAATGGCATATGCAAATGATTTTAGCGGTAAAACAGACAGCAAATATATTAATGGAACAGCTAGAGCTATGGATTATTTATTAGGTTGTAATGCAAATGTACAAAGTTATATTACAGGATATGGTAGTAATCCACTTGAAAACCCACATCATCGTTTTTGGTCATATCAAGCAGATAACTCATTTCCTAAAGCACCAGCAGGATGTATGTCAGGTGGTCCAAACTCTGGATTAGAAGATCCATGGGTTAAGGGCTCAGGTTGGAAGCCAGGTGTAAAACCAGGAGCTAAATGTTTTATGGATAATATAGAATCATGGTCTACAAATGAAATTACAATTAACTGGAATGCACCTTTTGCTTGGATTACTTCATATATGGATGATAATGGAGGGACAAATATATCTGGTAGTGGTATAAAGGGTGATTTAAATAGTGATAGTGAAGTTGATAGTATGGATTATATAGCATTACAAAAATATATAATGGATCCTTCAAACAGTAATATAAACACTGCGAACGCTGATTTAAATAGTGATGGAAAAATAAATACAGCAGATCTTTTTGCATTAAGAAAAATTATTACAAGTAATTAAAAAAAATGTTTCATTTATAAGAAAATTATAGTATAATTTTCTTATGTTAACGATAACAATACGTTTTAATTAATAATATTTATTATGTTCTAAGTTAAAATGTTGGTACAGAAACTAAAAATAACTTGGATTATTATAAATAAATTTTTAAAATAAAATATTATAATAGGAGGACTTAAAATGAAAATTACTAGAATTAAAAGCTTTTTAGCACTATCTCTTTCTGCAGTTGCAATGCTTGTTGCAACTACTGCATCTACGATGTGTGGTAGTCTTTGTGAGGAACCTAAGATGCCAAAATCATTATACAAGGTTGATTAATTATAACTTACTTGTAAATCCATAGTAGATAATAAAAAAAACGCTTGATACATAATTTTAATTATGTATCAAGCGTTTTTTTATACTAAGGAATACTCAAAAAAATAAAGAAATCTTAAAATAAGAAAATACTGTCGCAAATGTTAATAAAAATTAAAAATATGAAATAGTGAGCAATTGTGTATTATTTAGGATTTTTAGTGGAGAAAGGTACGTACTAGGCGGATAATAGAGATATGAAAAGCTAATGAATAAAAAGAACATAAGTTTAATACTTCCCATTTTATTAATTATAACAGATTAAATTGTTTTTTATAAAATTATATAATAAAGGAGTAGATGATAATAATGAAAAGAAGAAAAGCAGTAGCACTTCTAGTAGCTTTAGCAGTAACAAGTTCATTTCTGCCAATGATAAATGTACATGCAGAAGATACAGCTAAAATTAATGTGAGAATTGATACAAGTGCAGACAATGTTAAAATTAGTCCATATATTTATGGGGCTAATTATGATTTTGATGGGAATGAAGGTACAATTCCACAAGTGGCAACTGGAAGCAGGCTTAGTGGAAATAGGCTAACAGGATACAATTGGGAAAATAATGCGTCTAATGCAGGAAGTGACTGGAAGCATACCAGTGATAATTATTTAAATATGAATAAACCTTATAATACTCAAAACATTCCAGGAAAAGTAGTCACAGACTATCAAGATGAAATACTGAATAATGGATCAAATTATTCCATTGTCACTTTACCCATGGCAGGATATGTTGCTAAAGATAAAAATGGAATTGTAAGTGAAGCAGAAACAGCAGCTTCAGCAAGATGGGATCAAGTTAAAGTGAGAAAGGGAAGTAATTTCTCTGAAACACCAGATTTAACTGACAATTATGTTTATATGGATGAATTTGTAGACAAGCTTATATCTAAATATGGAAAATCATATACTAATACAGGTATTAAAGGATATAGTCTTGATAATGAACCAGGACTTTGGGCTAATACGCATCCTAGAATTCATAAAGATAAAGTAACCTGTGCAGAACTTATATCTAAAAGCACAGAATATTCAAAAATGGTAAAAGATATGGATTCAAGTGCAGAAATATTTGGACCAGTTTTATATGGAATGGGTTCATATCTAGATTTAAATAGTGCACCAGATTGGAATAATGTAAAAGGAAATTACAAGTGGTTTTCAGATTATTATTTAGATAACATGAAAAAAGCATCTGAAAAAGAAGGAAAAAGACTATTAGATGTATTTGATATTCACTATTATTCAGAAGCTACAGGTGGAGGAATCAGAGTAACTGAAAGTAATGATACTAATGTTGATTGTAATAAAGCTCGTATCCAATCAGCGAGAACATTATGGGATCCAACCTATAATGAGGATAGCTGGATTGGTAAATGGCAAAGCTCTAATCTTCCTATTATTCCTAAAATGAAAACTTCAATTGATACTTATTATCCAGGAACAAAATTAGGAATAACAGAGTATAATTTTGGTGGAAATAATCATATATCAGGCGGAATTGCTCAAGCTGATGTATTCGGTGTATTTGCTAATCAAAATGTATATTTTGCAGCATTATGGCCATTTAGCGGTAAAAGTGATTATACACAGGCAGCATTTAATTTATATAGAAATTATGATGGTAAAAAGTCAACTTATGGAGATATAAAAGTTAAAGCTGAAATTTCTGATGTTGAAAATTCATCTGTATATTCTGCATTAGACAGCAAGGATGCTTCTAAATTACATGTAATAATTATTAATAAAAATTATGATAAGCCTATGACAATGAACTTTAACATAGCTGGAAATAAAATTTATGGATCAGGAAAGGTGTGGGCTTTTGATGAAAGCAGTGCACAAATTACAGAAAAAGCTCCTATAACCAATATTACAGATAACAAATTTGAATATACAGTTCCCAAATTAACAGTATGCCATATAATATTAGATCTTAAGCAAAATGCAGATCCGAGCACATTTGTAACTGGAGATGTAAATGATGATAATACAGTTGATATAAGAGATTATACAGCCCTACAAAAATATATAACTGGAGAAGCAATTAATATAAATAAGGAAAATGCAGATATAAATAAAGATACAAGAATTAATACAGCAGATCTTTTAGCATTAAAAAAGATAATCTTAGGTGTTTAAGTTTTTATTTGTTGTTTATTATTAATTCCTGCTTAAAAATACAATTATCGATTGTAGTATTAAAAAGAATATTTTTATAACGGTTATTAATAATATCTTTTATATTATTTAAGCCAATACCTCTGTTCTCTCCCTTGGTAGAAAAGTTTTTTTCATAAAGTTTATGAATAGGAGGTGTTGAGCTTAAACATGAATTAGATATGTTTAATATAATTTCAGTATCAGTTTTTATTATAGCAAAATGAATAAATTTATTATCACATAAAATACTAGATTCTATTGCGTTATCAAGCAAAATACCAGTAATTCTACAAATATCAATAGTGCTCATATTAATAGTATCGATATCATCAATTAGCTCTACTGTCACGTCTATTCCTTGTGAATGAGCATTATTAATCTTTGAAGACACTAACGATTTTAATGGGCTTATTTTAACATGAGATAGCAAAGATAATGATATATCTTTATTTATAATTATATTGCTTCCGGGTAATAAATCATTATAGTAAAATTTTTTTAAGCCATCCATATCTTGTTTTTCAATATAGGTTTCTAATATTGAAAGTATATTTAAATAATCATGTCTAAAACTTCTTAAATCTGAATACGTATTTTCAATCATATTTGTATAATCTTTTAATTGCAAATATTCATTAGCTTTATATTTATTTAATAAAGAGCGAAATCTGTAATACAGAATAACTACAGCAAATATAAAAAATATAGATAAAGTTAGTGCACTATATAACATACGTGAACTATCCAATGAGTTTGGGATAGTGGATAAAAATATGTGGTGAATTAAAAATACAATTAATATAATACTAAAAAAAAATGTGATGGAAGATTTCTTGAGGCTTTCAAAACTAATATCAAATTTATTAAAAATATTTAGGAAAATTAGTCTAGTTAATTTACTAAGAATAAAGGTACTAAAAAGAAGACAAAGTTGAGATAGTAAATCTGGTATAGAATAATTACTTATATCAGCAATGCTATATTTTAGAAAAGATATAAATACTACTCCTGTAATAATGTCTGAAATTGATATCATTACCCATATTAAACCAGTAAGAAGAATAGAAATAACAACTTTTTTATATATTATTAATAAATAGATAAAAAGAACTAGAGGTATTAAAAATAAAACGTTATTAATATGATTAAGCAGTAAATAACTATATAACATATATACTATTAATGAATATATAAATAATATCTTCTTATTTGGCTTTATAAAAAAAGTAAAGTTAAGAACTGGAAGTAGGAACATAAGAACTAAAAGCAAGGGGTAAATTATTTTAATTGCTAATGTAGGCATTTTTTCAACAACCCCTTTAAATATCGTAATGATACATAACACATTTCATCATTTGTCATTTCTATAACCATATTACTTTTATCTATAGATTTTATCTTTTTTGTATTAACTAAATAGGATCTATGAGTTTTGTAAAAATCAGAAGATACTGTTTTTTCAATATTTTTTAAGGTACCATAAAATTCTGATTGACCATTATGTGTGTGAACAGAAATTTTATGCTCCGTACCAGCAGTTTCGAAAAATAAAATATCTTTAAAATCTAAAAAAAGTATATTGTTACCAACATCTATTGAAATTGTATTATCAACTTTTGTGTTAGCAGCAGTTAAATTATTATGTACCGCAATAAGACAATCTGAAACTTTAGTTTTTAATACATTAATATCTCCTTTAATTATATAATCAAGAGCTTGTACTTTATATTGAAAAGTAAGTAAGGTTAATTCAGCATGACCTGTTAAAAATATAATATATCCATTAGGATCATAAGTTCTTATTAATTTTGCTAATTCAAAACCATTAAGGTCACTATTTAAATCAATATCTAAAAAATATATAAAACTACTTGTACGATTATCAATATGTCGAATAACTTCATAAGGATTACCTGTAGAAAGAGCAATTTTACAATCGAATTTTTCAATTTCAGAATTGAGAATAGATATAAGTTGTTTTCTTTCATGGATATTATCTTCGCAAATTATAATGTTATTCATAGATTCTCCCCCTTAAGTTACAAATTAAAATATGAAATATAACTGTATAGTAAAATAGCACACGTGAACATAATTAGATATTTTTATAATTACTAGTTTTTTTACCAAATAGTTTATAAGCTATAGGCGTAATAATTAAAGAAGCTTCTAAAATAGAATAAGTTATTAAATTAGTATATATATTATTTTTAATTAATAAAATTATAATATAAAAAATAATAATGATTGTAAGAGAGGTTATTTTTAAGCGTTTCCTTAATTTCTTACTTACAAGTGGTCTTTCTTCAGTATCTCCAGGTGCATATATAAATACAAGTATAAAACTTATTATAAATATAATAGACTGTACTAGTATATTTATAGAGAAATTTAAACTTAAGTAAACGTTACCTAAAAATAGTATGTAGTTAATAATCACACATTGTAAGGTTGAATTTGCATGAACTCCAGAAGCAAAACGTCTAAGAGTTGCAAAAGAGATAAATGCAATAAATGTATATTTTAATACTCCTAATAAATATGCAGTTGTAAGCAAAAGAATTGTTTTAGACGTATCCATCATGATAACCTGTAGTCCATAGTAAAGTTTTTCTAAATCCTCTTCAAGTATGGGCGTATTATTTTTTATGAAATTTAAACATTTTTCACTTAGCTTATTTGTAATAATCATAATTTATAAAACAAATCCTTTCTAAAATAATCTAATTTTGTATAATACTAGTATAAATCAAATATTTATTTTATACTAGTATTATACAAAAATTGCTTTCTGGAGGTATATTTTATAATGGACAGTATAAGTTCATATATTTGCATGTTATTAATAAATTTATTTGTGCTTGTAATTCCAGTAATTCTTTATTTAAAGCTAAAGGATAAAGTAAATCCATTAGTTTATTTAAAAATCATAGGTAATTCTAAACAAGGCATATTAATAGCAATTATAGTAAGTTCTCTCTTTATAATACTACTTATTACAAAAAATGCAATTACTAGGTTCAATTCAATTCATCTAAATTTAGGTATACTATGGATAAGTGGTTTGTTAGTAGGATTTCTTGAGGAAATTCCATTTAGAGGCTTTTTACTACAGAAGTTGTCTAATCATATGAAATTTTGGAAAGCTAATTTATTAACTACAGTAATATTTGTATCATTTCATATACCAACATGGATAAATTCTAATACAGATATTATAAGAGCAGCTATTAGTATTTCAATGGTAAGCCTTGCACTCGGATATTTATTTAAAGAATACAAATCTCTGTGGATACCTATAATATGTCATTCAGTATTCAACTTGTGCATATGGATTGGATTATAGATACATAAAAGAAAAAAATAGATGATTGATAAGATGTGCCTTATGCATCATATTGGTCATCTATTTTTTCCATACATTGTATGAATAATAGGGATATGAATATGAATTGACATATTTCTTAAAAGAGTAAAATTAGGGCTAGAAATAAGAAATACAAATCATAAAGTATCTTAAGTGCTAAAATTAGGTGATAGCGATTATGGACTTGTATATAATCAAATAAATATGTAAAATTGTAAATAAATAGAATAATTCAATCTATTTGTGAAGTTATTCTGTGAAATTTATATATTTATAAGAATAAAGGAGGTCGGGGTAATGAAAATTAAAGCGAACTGTGTGGCAATGGTTATGATTATGCTAATTGCTTTAATAACGCCAACTATTGTATTTGCTGCAGAGAGTGACAGCAAGGATGATTATCTTCATACTGATGGAAGTAAAATTTTTGATTCATCTGGAAATGAAGTTAGATTAGCTGGTATTGCTTGGTTTGGGAATGAAACTCCCAATTGTTCTTATCATGGATTATGGGCAAATACATTAGATGATATTTTGGATAAAGTAGCTGATAATGGATTTAATACATTAAGAGTACCGTTATCAGTACAACTGGTTAATGAGTGGAGGCAAGGGAAATATCCAATGCCAGATTCAATTAACGATAGTATTAATCCAGATTTAAAAAATAAAAATAGTTTAGAGATATTAGATAAATCTATAGTTACTTGTAAGAAAAAGGGTATAAAAGTAATGCTTGATATGCATAGAGTTATAAATGAAAGCCAATCTAATACATGGTATACTGATAAATATAGTGCTGTGGATTATGAAGAATGTTGGAAATGGCTTGCAAATTATTATAAGAATGATGATACTGTAATTGCCATGGATATATTTAATGAACCACATGGAAAGGCTTATAGACAAGAACAATGTGCTAAATGGGATGGCTCAACAGATATAGATAATTGGAAATATGAGGCAGAAAAAGTAGGTAAAGAAATTTTAGATATTAATCCTAATCTTTTAATTATGGTAGAGGGTGTAGAGACATATCCTAAGGAAGGCTTTGATTATAGTACTAAGAACATTAACGATTATTATGGAACTTGGTGGGGGGGGAATCTTAGAGGCGTTAAAGATTATCCCGTGAATATAGAAAGTCATCCAAATCAAGTAGTATATTCACCACATGATTATGGTCCAGGAGTGTCAATGCAACCGTGGTTTGAAAATGGGTTTACTAAAGATAGTTTATTAAAAGAAGCTTGGGAGCCGAATTGGTTTTACATTCAAGAAAAAAATTTAGCACCTTTATTAATAGGAGAATGGGGCGGAAAGATGGATGGTTCAGATAATCAAAAGTGGATGCAAGCGCTAGCTGATTTAATTAAAGAAAAGAATATTAATCATACATTTTGGTGTTTGAATCCTAATTCCGGTGATACTGGTGGAATTCTTGGGTATGATTTTAAAACTGTGGATAATGTCAAAATGGCACTTGTTAAACCTACTTTATGGCAAGAAAAAGAAAGTGGGAAATGTATTGGCTTAGATCATAAAGTAAATTTAGGTAAGAATGGTACACATGTTGGAGGAAATTCAGAAGTAGATCCTGCAATAAACAAAGGTGAAATAAACGGTGATGGTAAAGTAGATATTTCAGACTATATAGTATTACAAAAATATATAATGGAGCCATCAAATAAAATAAATATAAAAAATGCAGATATAAATCAAGATGGAAGAATTAATACTTCTGATCTTTTTAACTTGAAAAAATCACTTTTAGGATGAAATAAACCTTTCATATATATAGTAGCTTAAAAAGTATCTTCTTTTGTGATAAAATTATAAGAAGATACTTTTACTATTTTAAGCGAAGTTATTAAAGAAAATAACATATGAATTTGTTATTTTTTGAATGTAATTAAAAAATTTAATTTATATTCGAAGGGAGTAAACATAATATGGATTTATTAAATTATGGAGATAAAGTAGGAATTGTTGCCTGCTCTAATGGTTTAGATAAAAGTAACATAATAAAGATGACGCAATTAGAAAATACATTAAATTTGATTGGTCTCAAAACTGTGCTTAGTGATAAAATATATAGGAAAATTTCCGATTTTAATGGAACTGGAAAAGAAAGAGCTGAAATTTTAATGAAGTTTTTTAAGGATTCAAGTATAAAAGCTATATTTGATGTATCAGGTGGAGATTTAGCCAATGGAGTTTTGGATTATTTAGATTACGAAATTATAAGGCATAATCCTAAGCCTTTCTTTGGATATAGTGATTTATCTGTAATTTTAAATTCTATATATTCAAAAATAAAGATAAAAACTTATCTTTATCAAATAAGAAATTTAATAGAAGATTATAAGAATAAACAAATTAAAGAATTCAAAAGTACATTTATGGGAAATGGAAATGAACTTCTAAATTTTAATTATGAGTGGATACAAGGAAATTCTATGGAAGGAATTGTTGTAGGAGGAAATATTCGTTGCTTATTAAAACTTTCAGGTACAGAATACATGCCGGATTTTCAAGATAAAATCATATTTTTAGAAAGTCTAAATGGAGATGTACATAAGATGACAACATATTTAACTCAATATAAACAAATGGGTGTATTTAAAAAAGTCAAAGGAGTAATACTTGGAAGTTACACAGAGATGGAACGAGAAAAATATAATCCAAGCATAATAGAAATAATAAAAGAAGTTGTAAATAATACTAATATGCCAATTATAAAAACAAATGAAATTGGCCATGGAAAAGATTCAAAATGTATTGTCATTGGTGGAGGAATAGAAATAACATAACTATATAAGTGGACAAAATGTAGTTTCAAATGTTCAAATCAGTTTTCAAAATTTATCTGGCAATTCAAAAGATATATTGTATTATATTGATAATAGTGTACGAAAAGGTTATGATTTGTTGATTGATACTGGAAAGAATTATGAAAATGATGCAGCTTTTATTAGTGATACATCTCAAAATATTGCATCAATGAGTGAAGAATTAAATGCATCTACAGAAGAAATCTCAGCAGTTGTACAAACTATAGCAGAAAATATGAAAGATACTAAAGGTAATTCAGAAGATATTTTAGTTGGTATACAGGAAACAAATAAAGCAATTGAGCAAGTTGCTGTAGTAGCGCAACAACAAACAGCAACAGCAGAAAGGTTAACTCAATTAGCTTTGAGTTTTAAAATATAACCCGATAAATAAGGCACGCACATATAAAAAGAGTGAGAAGCACAATTAGGAATTTATTAAGTGCAATCAAGAACATTTCCTAGATAAATAAAGCACGCACATATAAAAAAAGTGGAAAGCACAACCAAGAACTTATTAAGTGTAACCAAAATCATTTTCGTTTTAGAAGAAAGCACATAAAGGATTAGGCTGTCTAAAAGTAGAAAAAAGTTCTATTTTAGACAGCTATCTTTTTGCAAAAAATAGGGATAAATGAATTGAAAATAATTACATAAGTGAATGTAATTATTTTCTTGTTCATTTTAAATATAAATGATATATTTAAAATGAGTAACGTTTTTAACATATTTGGGATTAATATTTATTTTGGGGGAAGTTATGGAAAATGATGAGGGAGCTAAAGTACTTAATGGAGAAATAATAGTTGTGGATAGTTCAAAAGAAGAACGTATAACAATAAAAGCTCGTAAAAATGTAAAATTATTTATTAATGATAAGGAATGTGATATTTACAAGGTATATGAAGTAACTTCAAGTGATAAAATAACATATACTTGTGAGAAAACTGAATCTATTAGGGAAGCAAATGTAATTATTTCTGAAGATAAAATGAAAGTGTACATAAATGTAGTTTATACTCCTGAGACTGAGTATAAATTAAAAGATAGAGAAGCATTTTTAAACTTAGCCATATCTACTGAAATAGTGTCTCAAAAGGAGCCGGAACATTTCACTATTTTTGAATTAAAGAAAATACTAAAAGAAAAGGGTGTAGTCTACGGAATCAATGAAGAGCAATTACAATTAGCAGCAGAAGGATGCGTGCAAGAATTTTTAATTGCAAAAGGTAAAAAACCAGTTAAAGATATACCAAGTGAAGTAAAGTTATTTTTTACACCAACTCAAATGGTATTTCCGGAAATTGATTCTAATGATAACTTTGATTATAAAAATCTATTTAGAATTTCAAATGTTAATGCAGGAGATAGGATTGCAAAAATTATTCCGGAAGTTATTGGCGAGGATGGAATTAATGTATTTGGAAAAGCAATAAAGAGAGAATATATTAGAAAAATGCCAATAAACATTTTAAGTGGATGTAAAGTTGAAGATAGTAATATTATAGCTCTCATCGATGGAAAAGCACATATAGCTAATAATAATGTAAGTGTTAACCCTATTTATACTGTAGAATCTGTAAATATGAATACTTGTAATATTAAATTTTATGGAGATATAGAGGTTTATGATAGTGTTGATGATAATATGTCTGTCAATGCAGGAGGTTCGCTCGATGTAAGCCAAAATGTCAATACTTCAAGTGTAGTTACTGGTGGAGAAATAACTATACTCGGTAATGCAATTAATTCAAAAATTTTATCAGGACAAATTGATATAAGAAAGAAAGAGTATTCAGATGTGTTGACTGAATTTAGAGATGTTGTATTAAAAATGATTGATTCTATAAATGAATTAAGTATTAATAGCTTAAAATTTGAAACTAGTGACCTTATAAGAACTTTAACTGAAAAAAATTTTGGCGATTTTCAAAAAGTAGCCTTAAACATAGTTTCACTAAATATAAAAAATAAAACAAAGCATAATAAGCTAGTGGATTTTATTAAGGATAAGGTGCTTGGATATAATATTTTAAATATGAAATCTTTAAATGATTTAGTTACCCTTCTTAATATATTAGAAAATGAGATAGATTATTATGACAAACATATAATAGTACCATTGGATATACGAGTAGGATATTGTCAGGATTGCAGTATAAAGTCTACTGGGAATATAGTAATAGGTGGCAGAGGCGAGTATATATCGGAACTTACAGCAATGAAAGATATACTTTTTACAAGGTCTGATTCTGTAGCAAGAGGCGGAATTTTATCAGCTGGAGAAAATATTAGTGCAGGAATTGTGGGTAGTAAGGCGCATATACCTACAACACTTATAGTACCTACATCTGGAAAGATAAGTGCTGCTGTAGCGTTTAAAAATACAATATTTTGCTTTGGAAAAACAAGAATGATTCTAGAAGAAACCTATGAAAATATTAATGCACATTATAATGAAGAAACTAGAAGAATTGAAATTAGTAAGTCATCATTGTAAGCATTCAAAAATAAGGTGACATGGGTTATAGTTTTAATACATGAGAAAAGGATAATTTGTTTTTATGAATTAATGAAAACAAATTATCCTTATTTTTATCGATATTATCACTAAATGGCTAATTAATACTAAAGTTATATACATAAATAAGGCTTCTAAAAATAAATTATATATATTGTAATTAGTTTTCTACAAGTGCAGTAATAATTATTAAAAAAATCACGTAGTGATTTCATCCTAAATTGTCAATTGTTAATTCCAATATACATTCTAAATTTAAGCGAAAATTAATATTCAAATAGATTGATATAATTACAATATAAGGTTAAAATCAATTATAAAGTAATATTACACAAAAATACCAAGGGGGTATATTAATGGTAAATAAAAAATTAAGTAGAAGTCTAGGACCTATTTTAGGAATTATGGGATTTATGTTAGGGGTAGGTGTATTAGAATTACCAGTTCTAGCAGATGATAATGTACAAGCTAATTATGCATATTCAAATAGTACAACTTCTGCAGCTGTTACGTATAAAGATTATGGAATTAACATAAATAAAAGTGCAACTCAAAATGGATTTAAAGTAACTGTGGAAAAAGCAACAGCAACTAAGCATAAATTGAAAGTAACACTTAAAATTGAAAGTGAAAAATCTTTTGAAAAAATGAAACGTAATAATTCAATTTTTGAGGTAACCTATGGAAAGGGAGATTCTCATAGTCATACTAATTCTCGTTCTGAGTATATAAATGATAAAACCATGATTGTAACTTTAGAAAAAGATAATTATGAAGGGGAATATCCTGAAAATGGAGAAATGAGGGTAGATGTAGTATTATCTAATTACAAAGTTAACATAGGAATTGATATACCTGTAGATTTTACAGAATCTTTTAATAATATAATTGAAAAAGATATCTCAGGCAAAATACCAGAATTTGATTATACGTTAAATAAATTAGAATCTGACATTATGGGAACAAGAATTACTTATAGCAAGCCTAAACGAGATGAGAATACAGAGGATAAAAGTGATACTTTATTTAATTCAGCAATGGTATTAAAAGTTGGAGATAAAATGTATAAAACAGGTTCTAATGGGAGTTATTCAGGAGAAGATGGAGTATCAATAGGTAATTATGAATCAAAATTAGCAACATATGATAAGGTTAAAGATGAAAACAATATAAGTATAATACCTGTAATATGCAATATTTCAGTGGATGAATTAGACAAAATATATAAACAAGATATAAATAAAGAAAAAAACATTAGTAAAGAAACTACTAATAATGTAAGTTATGAAAAAAACTTTAATTTTACCGATGGATCAAAAGGAGAAATATATAAGATAGAAAGAAATGATAACAGTATAAAAGTATATTGCAAAGGTGAATCTGAAAAAGAAAGTTTATTAATGGTAAGCAATATCGATATGAACTATCAATATATAAAAGGAAACAAGGATAATGTCTTTTATGACAATGACAATGTGAGTTTTTATAAAGACCAAAAAGAATCACTTGGATATATTGTAGAATTTGATAATGTTGAAAAAGATAAAATAGTAGAATTAAGCTTTAACACAATAATAAAAAATGCTGATAAATATAAACTAGAAAATGAAATAAAATTATCTAATTAATATTATTGATGTTAATAATATTAATTAGAATTAAAAATTTTATAAAATGTTTAATATATGAGAATACAAAATTGGGGAAAGTGAGGAGATTTTATGATAAATAAAAAGATAAATAAATTATTAAGTTCTATATTAGGAATTATGTTAAGCTTTGGAATTATGGAAATGCGAGCTTTGGCTGATGATAGTGTAGAAGCTACTTCATCTTATAATACAAATGTAAATTTGACTGAAAATAAAAGTTACATTGTAAATAAAGATAGTAGTATTGAAAAGAATGGACTAAAAATAACAATAGATAAGATTGTGGCAACAAAACATAAATTAAAAGCAACAGTTATAGTAGAAAATGAAAAGTCTTTTGATGAAAGTGAATTAAATAATGCAATAGCACAACTCACCTATGGAGATAATAAATGTGATAGTGAAGGGGTATCATATGAGCATCCAGATGAAAAGACATTACGAATAACCTTAGAAAGAAATACTGGTGATGAAGAATTACCAGAAAAGGGAGAGTTAAGAATTGATATAGTACTTCCAAATTATAAAGTTAATGTGGGGTTAAATGCATATGTAGATTTCTCACAATCATTTAAAAATACAATTGAAAAAGATATATCTGCAAAAATACCTGAGTTTGGTATTACTTTAAACAAATTAGAATCCAATATAATGGGAACGCGAATTATTTATAGTCAACCTGCAAGAGATTATAGTAAAAGAGTAGAAAATGATTTTTCGAATTTACCATATTCTGCAATAATATTAAAAGTTGGAGATAAAATGTTTAAGACAATATCTGCTGGAGGTTATTCTTCAGCAGATAAGGATAGATTAGAATTTGGAAGTTATGAGGCTGAGTGTGCAACTTATGAAAAAGTAAAAGATCAAAAGAATATAAGCATAATACCAATGGTTTGTAATATGAATTGGAATGATACAAGAAAAATATATGATGATAATAAAAAGAACGGATATAATGAGAAAAGAGAAGCTAATAAGGAAACAATTAACAATGTAAGTTATATTAAATCATTTGATTTTTCTGATGGAAGCAAGGGAGAAATATATAATATTGAAAGAAAAGATAATACTATAAAAGTATATTGCAAAGGTACTTCTGATAAAGAAAGTTTGTTAATGGCAAGTAATATGTTTATGTATTATAATCTTGGAGATGATAAGTTAGGTTATAACAATATATATGATAGTAGATCAAATATGAGTTTCTATAAAGATTCAAAAGATGCTATTGGGTACATTGTGGAATTTAATAATGTAGATAAAGATAAAACAGTTGAATTAGATTTTGAAGGTATGATAAAGCAAATAGACAAATTTAAAGTAGGAGATGAAATACAAATATCTAAATAAATATAAAAACTAAAATATTTGTATGAAAAGCACGAATATGATATAATAAACAAACAGTTCATACAAAAGACTCGTATATTTCCGATGATATGGTTGGAAAGTTTCTACCTGCTATCCATAAATTAGCAGACTACGAGGTAGTGTTTTAGTTTTAAGTATTATTAAATATATTTATCTAGAAATACAACACCTCATTTAAAATTGAGGTGTTTTTTATTTTGGAAAAGTTTACTTAAGGCATATGAAAGAAAATAACAAGTCCATGATGCGATGTATATTTTGCTTCAGACGAAGAAGTATATTTGCCTCATAGTGGGCTATTAGGTGAATATGGTGATGAAGTATGAAGCAAAATAGACTAGCATGCTGACTTATTATTTTTTTGATTATGCCTAAATTCATCAGGTAGTTCAATTGGAACTATTATAGCATTTATTTAAACTTAGTATTAAAAGAAAAAAAGAGTGGAGTGGAGTAGTAATGGAAAGCTTACATAAGCGTATATTAGAAGAAGGTCAAGCGTTATCAGAAACTGTATTAAAGGTTGACTCGTTTTTAAATCATCAAGTTGATTCAGAATTAATGTATGAAATGGGTACATATTTTAAAAATTATTTTGAAAATCATAAGGTTACAAAGATATTTACAATTGAAAGTTCAGGAATTGCACCAACTGTAATGACAGCAATGCAAATGAATTTACCTATGGTTACATTAAAAAAGCAAAATTCAAAAATTTTAAATGGTGATGTTTATCAAACAACAGTGCATTCATTTACAAAAGATATGAATTATGAATTAACACTATCTAAAAAATTCATAAATAAAAACGATAATATATTAATTATAGATGACTTTTTAGCAAATGGAGAAGCATCACTTGGAGCAGCAAGGTTAGTAGAAGAAGCTGGAGCAACAGTTGCTGGAATTGGTATTGTAATAGAAAAATCTTTTCAAAAAGGTCCACAAATGCTAAAAGATAAGGGCTATGATGTCTATTCACTAGCAAGAATAGCTAAACTGTCGAAGGGAACTATAGAATTTGTGAAATAAATAAATTTATTTATATTCTAATAAAAAAATATACAAAATAAAAAAGTATGCTAATAAATCACGTTAGCATACTTTTTAGTTATACAAAAATTACATACTATGCTATATAATATAATTAAATAGAATTAATAAATTTGCTCATATGGAGGTAAAATGTTTTTAAGAGAGTTTGAAATTGAAAATGAAGACAATATAATTGCTTTAGCTCTTTTTGGTAGTTATAATACAGAAGCACATCTAAAAAGTATAGAAGATAAGAATAAGAGCAAACTTATATAAAATTAAACATAAGAATAAAAATAATTTTTATTAAATGAGAATCTATTTTAAGGAAGATTATACGTAATTAGAAGGAGAGAAATATATGAAAGCTTATGAACGTTTATTAAAATATGTTGAGGTATATACTGTGTCAGATGAAAATTCGGATACACATCCAACAACTTTAAGGCAATTTGATTTAGCCAATATACTTGTAGAGGAAATGAAGGAACTTGCTATTTGCGATGTTAAGTTAGATGATAATTGTTATGTATATGGTTATATTCCAGCGACAAAAGGGTATGAGGATAAGCTAAGTATAGGCCTTATAGCTCATATGGATACTGCACCAGCAGCTAATGGAGATAATGTAAAACCACAAATAATTGAAAATTATGATGGTGGAGATGTTGTTTTAAAAGGAAACAATAGTATTTTATCACCTGAGAGATTTAAGTCGTTAAAAAATTTAAAGGGTAGAACTCTTATTACGACTGATGGAACTTCATTACTTGGAGCTGATGATAAAGCAGGAATTGCAGAAATACTTACAGCATGTGAAGTTATAATGAAAGAAAATATCCCTCATGGGAAAATATGTGTAGGATTTACTCCAGATGAAGAAGTAGGACTTGGAGCACACTTTTTCGATGTGAAAAACTTTGGGGCAGATTTTGCATATACAATTGATGGAGGAGAGGAAGGCGAAATATCTTTTGAAAACTTCAATGCAGCAGCAGCCAAAATAGAAATTAGTGGTGTATCAGTTCACCCAGGCTCTGCAAAAAATACAATGATAAATGCCTTAAATGTAGCTATTGAATTTAACTCAATGTTACCAGCAGCAGAAAGACCAGAATATACTGAAGGGTATGAAGGTTTCTATTATTTAGAAAAGCTTAGTGGAAATACAGATAATGCAACTATGGAATATATTTTACGTGATCATAATGCTGAAAAATTTGAAGTCAAAAAATCAATGATACAACTTGCAGAAAAGCTTATAAATGAAAAATATGGTGCAGGCACAGTAAAAGCTACAATAAGAGATCAATATAAAAATATGATTGAAAATATAAAACCTTGTTTTCATCTTATAGATAATGCAACAGAAGCTATGAAAACTTTAAATGTTACACCTGTTATAGAACCAATTCGTGGTGGTACAGATGGAGCAACTTTAAGCTATATGGGATTACCTTGTCCTAACCTTGGAACTGGTGGGTTTGCATACCATGGAGAATTTGAACATATTACAGTAGAAGGCATGGATATTTGCACAAATATTATTATTGAAATATTGAAGAGGTATGCCAATTAATAAAGGCACGAAGTGCAACCAAGATCTTATCACAATAGAAGCTATATATATGGAGTGGAATAAATGAAGAATAATGCAGCACAAAGGGATTTTAAAAAATATAAAAGTCAAATAAATCAAATAGAAGAAATAGTAGAACATTCAAAACCAGGAGCACTTATAGAACATGAAAGTTCAATAAGAAAGAAACTCAAAAAGCTTAAAGACTTGGAAGATCAAAGTTTAAAAGACTTTAAAGTAGTCTGCGAAAGGTATGAAGATATACTAGAAAGTGTCTCAAAGAGAATGCTTGATTCTTATAATCAAAAAAATAATACTGAATTTGATTTTTATGATGTTTTACGTGGAAATTACAATAATTATTTAAACCAAGGAATAATGACTATACTTACAAAACAACATATTCCTAAATTAATTGCAAAGGAATTTGAAGAGAATTTTCCAAGTAATCCTAAGGATGAATACACTCGGGCTAGACATATGAAGAGGAAGTTCTATATACATTTAGGTGATACCAATACTGGAAAAACTTATAATGCAATTGAAAGGCTTAAAACTGCAAAGAAGGGTGTGTATTTATCACCACTTAGAATTCTTGCTTTAGAAAATTTTGAAAAGCTTAATAGAGAGGGAGTAATCTGTAATCTTTCAACTGGGGAAGAAGAAATAATAAATGTAGGTGCTACTCATACTTCATGTACAATAGAAAAGGTTAACTTAAAAGAGCATTATGATATAGCTGTTATTGATGAAATTCAAATGATTAGAGATCCATTTCGTGGTATGGCATGGAGTAGAGCAGTACTAGGTCTAGATTGTGATGAAATACATATATGTGGAGCTGCTAATTCAAAATTTATATTAGAAACAATGATAAATGACTGCAAAGATGAATATAAAATAAAAGAATACAAAAGAAATATTCCATTAGAAGTTGAATATAAAAACTTTAATTACAACGATACTAAAGAAGGAGATGCTATTGTAATATTTTCTAAAAAAAGAGTACTAGAAATAGCACAAGAGTATTCTAGTAAAGGAATTAGAGCTAGTATAATATATGGAGATTTGCCACCAGAAGTTAGAAAAATGCAATACGAACAATTTGTAAATAAAGAAACAAAGGTACTTGTAACTACTGATGCTATAGGAATGGGAGTAAATTTACCTATAAGAAGAATTGTTTTTGTCAGTATAAGAAAATTTGATGGAGAAGAAGTAAGAGAATTAACGTCACAAGAAATAAAACAGGTTGGAGGACGTGCAGGAAGAATTGGAATTTATGATACTGGATATATTGCAAGTGTAGGTGGAAATGCAGATATAATTAAATCTAAACTCGAAGCTGAAGATGAAACTATAAGAGAAGCTGTTATTGGCCCATCAGAGGCAATACTTAATATTAGAAGTTTACCTTTAAATGAGAAACTTGCCCTTTGGAGCACTCGCGAAGAAAAGTTAGATTATTATAAAAAAATGGATATTAGTGAATATATATTAATTTTAGATAAAATAAAAAAATATAAACTTAATGAAGAAATACAATGGGATTTATTAAAGGTTCCTTTTGATGTGACAAGAGATGAATTAATGAATACATTTTTAGATTATGTAGATGAGCTATTTGTTAACAAGCAAAAAGAATTATTTCTTCCACAGTGCTATAATGGCAATTTAGATGATTTAGAAATATATTATCAAAAGATAAATATGTATTATTCATTTTGTAAAATATTCAGTTTGAAAATGGATGTAAAATGGGTTTATGATGAAAGAGTTAAGATAAGTGAAGAAATAAATGAAATACTTTTGAGAATTTAAGAATATAGATATAAAGAGCTTATGAAGTTATACTTATACGTTAAAATAAATTTACAATTTAGAAGTACTAATGTTAAATGCTCAATTTTCAATTATTGATAATTGGGCATTGACAATTAGAAGTTTAAGCACGTTATATTTTTTATAGATGAAAAAGTTTACATTGATTTATAGCCTTGGAAGTGATACCATCAAGGTAAGAAAAGGGAAATATAGAAATTTAAATTAACAACCTAAATATAGTTTCAAAATTAGTAATAAAAATATTATTAGTACAAATAATATTTTATTAGGAACTTAATGTATAGCATTATATGAATAAAATTGGATTAGATTTTTATAATGATGAAATGGGGAGGCGATTTAATTGAATAATAATATAATTGAAATGAAAAACATAACGAAAAGCTTTTTTATAGGAAAACCCAATCAGTTAGATATCCTTAAAAATATCAATATTAATATCAAAAAGGGAGAATTTATATCTATTGTTGGTGCATCTGGATCTGGTAAAAGCACTTTAATGAATATTATAGGTGCTCTTGATAGACAAACTTCCGGTGAGTACATTCTTGATGATGTAGATATTAGCAAAATTTCTGATAATAATTTATCAGAAATAAGAAATAAGAAGATAGGATTTGTATTCCAAACTTCGAATTTAATACCTAGAACAAATTCTCTGAAGAATGTGGAGCTACCAATGCTTTATTATGGTGTAGATAGAAAAACAAGAAAAAATAAAGCATTAGCGCTTTTGCAATTAGTGGGAATGGAAGATAGAATAACTCATCTACCAAATGAATTATCAGGTGGACAAAAGCAAAGAGTTGCAATTGCTCGTGCCCTTGCAAATGATCCGGATATCATACTTGCAGATGAACCAACAGGAGCTCTTGATTCTGAAACAGGAAGATTAATTATGGATATATTTCACAAGATTCATGAAACACAAGGAAGAACAATAATATTAATAACTCATGAAATGAAACTTGCAAATGAAACACAAAGAATAATAACATTAAAAGATGGTGAAATAGTAGGAGAAAAAAACAATGGTTTTAAGAACATATTTAGTTTGGTTTAATAAATTATTAAAGGTGTTATATTTATACGCTTCAATACGTTTAAATATAGCATTTTTTCTATTTTATAAAGTGAAATTGAAAAAAGAGAGACTTTAAAATGATTAAAAAATTTTCTTTAATTTGCAATAATATATTTATATATATATGATTTTGGGGTATAATCTAATTGTTTGAATTTTTTTGTGAAACTTTTTAGGTGGAGTTTAATTCGATAGCTATCATCCGTAATACTTCCATTTATCTAAATGAGAAACAACGGATGCACTTAACACTCCAGTTGAATTTAGTTTAGCTTATACCCACAAGGGGCACCTAGTACCCACAAGGGGCACAATGTACCCTCAAGGGTATCTTATCTAGAGTCGGCATGTTCTAAGCATCATTATCTAAAGATTTTGGCGTAATAGAACCTCTAGACATCAGATAAAATAAATAAAAAAGGGGAAAACAAATGAGTGAATTAAATCATGAACTTGGAATCATAGCATTAGAAAGTAGTATGGAATTGGGTAATGCTATAGACAAGTATATCCAAAACAACAGAAATTGTAATGAATCATTCTTAATACCACTTGATGAAATAAGATTTTCAAATGGAGAAGGAAAGGTTAAGATTTCTGAATCTGTTAGAGGAAAAGATATTTATATTTTATGTGATGTTGGAAATTATAGCTGTACATACAAAATGTTTGGAATTGAAAATCACAAAGGTCCGGATGAACATTTCCAAGATATAAAGAGAACTGTTGGGGCAATAAGAGGGAAGGCAGCAAGAATAACTGTAATAATGCCTCTTTTATATGAATCAAGACAACATAGACGTAAAGGTAGAGAATCTTTAGATTGTGCATTAGCACTTCAAGAACTTGAAAGATTAGGCGTTGATGAAATTATTACTTTTGATGTTCACGACCCTAATATTCAAAATGCTATTCCACTGTTATCTTTTGAAAATATTTATCCAACTTATGATATTGTAAAAGCAATTATATGTAATGAAAAATCCTTAGAATTAGATAAAGAAAAATTACTTGTAATAAGTCCAGATACTGGAGCCATGGATAGAGCTATTTATTATTCAAGTACTTTAGGTGTTGATGTTGGTTTATTCTACAAGAGAAGAGATCACTCTACAATTATAAATGGAAAAAATCCTATTGTTCAACATGAATATATGGGTAGAGATGTTATAGGAAAAGATGTTTTAATTGTTGATGATATGATAGCATCTGGAGAATCTGTTCTTGATATTGCAAAAGAATTAAAGAAAATAGGTGCTAAGAATGTATATGTTGCTGCAACATTTGCTTTCTTTACAGAAGGATTTGAAAAATTTAATAAAGCTTATGAAGATGGTTTAATAACAAGAATATATTCTACTAATTTATCATATATACCACAAGAATTATATAATTCTGAATGGTTTGAGGGCGTTGATCTGTCAGAACTTTCAGCTAGAATCATAAATAGATTAAATCATGGTAGATCTATTGCGAAATATATGGATGCAACTAGAATAATACAGAATTTATTAAATAAATAATAAAACTTATTAAAGCAGGAGTTATAGAAACAGTATAACTCCTGCTTTTTTGATTTGAATTTACATATTGAATAAATTTATTAATAACCACTTAATTTTTCATATTATAAAAAAGTTCTTGTGGAAGCTTTTAATTGTAAATCAGTAGTATCTCTAAAATAGTAATTATCATTGTAAGGTTTATGAGTATCAGAAATTTCATCATAACTATATTTTGTAGGTGCAAATATTGAGTTTAAAAAAGATTTACATACTTTAACAAGCGAATTTGAGAAACTTAATAAGATATTTGAAGATTTATTATGAGTAATACTTTTAATAAAATGATAATGTGTTAAGTTAGATTTTGAGATTTTAGCAATTCGATAGTTCATAATAATCCCTCCATTTTATAAACGTTTACAAGAAGCGTTTATTTAAATTAGTTTTATACTAATAATATAATTCATTTAAAATAAATTTGCATCTTTCTAAATATAGATATTTGTTAATAATATCTAAGTAATATTTACTATATTGATTAAAATATAGTTGGAATTACATTTATAATAAGGAAAGCTTATAAATACTTAATAATTAATAAAAATAATAGAAGTTCATATAAAATTATCATTACCATCTGATATTTCATCTAAAGCTAAGGCAGTAATAGAAGAATCTGAAAAATATTTAAGAACTCATTATCAAATATAAATATTTATTTTACACATACTATATATGTTATAATTGAAAGTTGAAGAACAAATTTCTATGAGGTGTTATCTATAATTGTAAAATGTAAAATATATATTACAATTTAGATCTGAGGCCTAAATAAGAAAATAATTAATTTGGAGGAAGAAATGAATACAAAAGAGAATTTTTTAAGCGATATGAAAAGTGGGGAGACTATAAAAATATCATTAATGGTAATGAAAATAATATTTAAGGATTCTGACAAAGTTGTATGTATATTAGCAGATAAAAGTGGTGAAATAAAGGCTAATATACTAAATAAAAATGGCGATATTAAAGAAGGAAGAGTAATAGATATTGAAGTAATCAAGGATGGTAAGCTAGATGTAAAAAAATATGAATTTATTTCAGATTATGATGTTTCAGATTATCTGCCAACATTAAATAGACCAATTGAAGAGATCATGGAGGAAATTGAATTATATACAGATAAATATATAATTTCAAGGGAAGGCAAAGCTTTAAATGATTATTTCTTTAAAGACGAAGAATTCTTAGATAAGTTTAAAAGGGGCATAGGAGGTGTATCCATGCATCATAACTATATAGGAGGGCTCGCAGAACATACCCTAAATGTTATGTATTTAACTATAATGCTTTGTGAAAGATATGACTGCAGAAGAACAGAAACTGCGCTGCTTGCTGCAAAGCTTCATGACATTGGGAAGATTTATGAATTATATTATGATGGTCCTTTTAAATATACTCTTAGGGGAGAAATGGAAGGTCACATTGTAATTGGAACAGAGATGATTAATGAGGCCATTAGGGAAAAATCTTCACTTTACTCAGAAGATTTTGCTATGAGAATAAAAGGTTGTGTTATTCAGCATCATGGAAAGCTTGAATATGGTTCTCCAAGAGACATGAAAATGGAAGAAGCATTCATAGTAAATTATGCTGATTCTATAGATGCTACTATGAATAAGATTTCTCAAATAAAAGATAAAACAGAATCAGGTAATTGGTCAGAATATGATAGAAGAATTGAAACTAAATTATATTTATGATTAAAAGAAAATGCGAGGAAGATATGAATATTTTAATTATAGAAGTTACCCTAAGAGCATCATGGGTACACTCATTAAAAGAAAAAAGAATGATTGTAAAAAGCATAATTCAAAAATTGAAAAATAAATTTAACATATCAGTAGCAGAAATAGAGAATCAAGATATTCATAATACAATAGTTATAGGAATTGCAGGAATATGTGCAAATTCAGCTCAATTAGATTCTACAATGGAGCATATTACAACTTTTATAGAATGTAATACAGATGCAGAAATAATAGATATTCAAAAAGAAGATATGAAATATTGAAAATTGTTGACAAAATTATAAAAACAAATTACACTGTGAGTATATTTAGTATACTTGCAGTGTAATTTTGCGTAAGGAGATAATTAAATGGAAAATTTAAATCCTAAAGATAAAAGAAGAAATATCAATAAGACGGATATTATAAATGCAGCAGAAAGACTATTTTTTAGCAAAGGTTATAATAATTCTACCATGGATGAAGTTGCTAAAGAATCAGGTTTTACTAAAAGAACACTTTATAGCTATTTTACTAGTAAAGAAGAAATATATGAAAAGATTAAGGAAAGAGGATATTTAATTTTAAATGATTTATTTTTAGAAGAATTAGAAAAAGAAAAAAATTCATCAGAAATTTCAAAAATAAAATCAATGGGGTATTCATTTTTAAAATTTGAAAGAGAGTATAGGGGTTATTTTAGATCTATTTTCGAGAGTGAAGGTTATATGGTAGAATGCGAATTATTAGAACAAACAACTTTGGACATGCTTCAAACATGTATAAAAGAAGGGGTAAAGAAAGGCGAGATTACAGATAAAATAGATTGTGTGAGTATTTCTTTAATACTATGGTCAGTTCTTATGGGGTTTGTTAACACGTTTTCAAGAAAAGAAGAATATATAAAAGGTTATTTCAAAAAAGATATTAGAGAAGTAACAGAAAATGGATTTGATTTTATTTTAAATTCAATAAAGAAAGAAAAAGTTTAATTTATTATTATTTTAAGGGCATGGAATTAGTAGGATTATATAAGGAAGGGGAGATATTTAAAATGAAGAAATATATTATAATAAGTGCAATATGTATAGCTGTGGTTTGTAGCATACTTGCGATTAATTATATGAAGAAGATAAGCAGCTATAAAGAAAAAGTAAATAATATAGTGATAAAAGAGGTTAATTTAGATAATAAGGAAGATGGCAAATATATTGGAGAATTTAATGCAGATGTAATTTCGGCAAAGGTGGAGGTAGAAATTAAAAATAAAAAAATAAGTAATATAAATATATTAGAACATAAAAATGAGAGAGGAACACCAGCAGAGGTGATTCCTAAAAAAGTAGTAGAGGCACAAAGCTTAAAGGTTGATGCTATTTCAGGAGCCACTAATAGTAGTAAAGTAATCTTAAAAGCTATAGAAAATGCTATTACTAAATGAAAAAGATATAATTATTTGACATCTATGAAAATCAAAAGTATAATAATTAAAGTAGACCGGTCACTATAACTTATTAAGAAGGTATAACAATATGAGTAGTAATAAGGTGAATACAAAAGAAAAATTTATAGAAACTGCATCAAGGCTTTTTGAAATTAAGGGATATAATGCAACAGGACTAAATGAAATATTAGCAGAAAGTGGAGCGCCAAAGGGTTCGTTATATTATCATTTTCCTAAAGGAAAAGAGCAGCTTGCTTTAGAATCTATAAATTTAGCAGGGGAAAAAATAAAGAATAAAATAAAAGATGCCTTAGAAAGTATTGAAAATCCAGTTGAAGCTATCATGATAAATATAGAAAATATAGCAACAATAATTGATAATGAACAAAAAACTAGGGATATATCTATAAGTTTAATAGCTTTAGAGACGTATTTAACAAGCGAAATTTTAAGAAAAGCTTGCGAAGAAATCTTTACTTCATTAGAAAATATATATGCTGAAAAATTAATTAAATCTGGAGTAAGCAGAGAAAAAGCTTATGAATTAGGTGGTGCAATTGCTGCTATGATTGAGGGTGGAATTATTTTATCACTTACAAAGAGAAATGGTAACTCACTTAGACTAATTGCTAAACAAATACCTAATTTAATAAATACATAGTGAAAGAAGATATAAAATTAATACCTATTTTCATAATGGGTACTTTTTTTGAAAACAAATTATAGAGACTGGTCTAGAAAGACGGAGGGAAGAAATTTAATGGAAGCAACAAAAATAGGAAAATCTACAACAAAAATTAATTCAAAAGCAATTATAGGAGTATTAGTGTTTAGTGCATTTTTAGCTGTATTTAATGAAACTATACTAAATGTAGCGTTATCTTCATTAATGACAGAAATGAATGTTACAGCGGGAACTATACAATGGATAATAACTGCATACATGATAGTTGTGTCGGTTATGGTGCCAGTTACAGCATTTTTAATTCAGACATTTGAAACAAAGAAGCTATATTTAGGGGCAATGACGTTACTTTTAATTGGAACAATATGTGCAGCTTGTTCAGGATCTTTTGTAATGTTACTTATTTCAAGAATGTTACAAGCTTCAGGAACTGGGATGATGATTCCAATTATGATGAATACAGTATTATTAATTACACCACAAGAAAAACATGGATCAGCTATGGGAATTTGTGGTTGTGCAATTTCACTTGGACCAGCACTTGGACCAACATTTGCAGGAATTATTCTACAATTTTTTAGTTGGCATGCATTATTTATTATATTAATACCACTTATAGTTTTAGCTATGTTACTTGGAAATATTAATTTAGTTAATGTATCAACACTTACAAAGCCAAAGATTGATATTATATCAATTATATTATCAACTATAGGAATTGGTGGAGTTATATATGGTATAAGCAGTTTAAGTGGAGGTGGAAACAAGAAGATTATTGGTATAATATTTATTATTGGAATATTAGCATTGATTGTATTTTGCAAACGTCAATTATCTTTAAAAGAACCAATGCTTGAGATACGTACATTTAAATATCCTTTATTTTCAATAGGAGTAATACTTGTTATGATTTCTATGATGACAATGTTCACTATGAATGTAATGTTACCTATGTTTCTACAAGGCGCACTTAAAACTACAACTTTTGTAGCAGCAATGGTATTACTTCCAGCAGCACTTGCTAATGGATTAGTAACTCCTATAAGTGGAAAAATATATGACAAAGTTGGAGTAAAAGTATTAATCCCAGTAGGATTTACTATAATACTTGTCGCATTATTTATTTTATCACGTTCAAATAGTGATACATCTCTTATTAAGATTATAGTGTCATACATAGCAGTATGTATTGGAGTTGGTATTACAATGTCACCTTGCCAAACAAGTTCTCTTAACCAATTGCCAAAAGAAGCTTATCCTCATGGGGTAGCAATTGTAAATACCCTTCAACAAATATCAGCAGCAATTGGTTCCTCATTATTTATTGGTATAATGTCAGCAGCACAGCTAAAAGCCTTAAATAATTCAGCTACTGAGCAAGTTGCAGTAGCTACAGGATTTCAATCAGGTACATTGGTTGCAGTTATATTTGTGATAATAGGACTTTGTTTATCATTTACTTTAGGACTAGGAAGTAAAAAATTATCTTTACCATCTGATTTAACATTAACCAATAAAGAGGTAAGTAATAATTAGAAAATAGTAACACATAAAAAATAATAACAATAATGGTAAAATATCTTTCATATGCCTTAAATTGATTAATAATTAATAGTACATGAGTAGCTGAATTCCTAAAAAGCTACTTTATGTGCTATTTTTATATGAGTATAATTACAAATTACTATAGAAATTTGTATAAAATCAATAATTTGTTATGTTTTTTAAAATTAAGAAAAGTTATACAATTGATATGTAAACGTTATTAATAATAAGGGGGAGATTACAATTGTTTATCAGGAAAAAAAATTTTAGACTAATGGGTTTAGCAATTACTTTTTTTATGATTTCTGGAATTTATACAAGCAGTCCGTGCATAGCGACAGAATTAAATTCGTCAACTAGCAATGTAAAAGTAGGAGAAACACAAGTTAAAGACTTTCAAAGAGATATTCCAAGTTTAGCCGCAACATATAAGGATTATTTCACAATTGGAACAGCAGTGCTTCCGAATCAACTTGATAGTTCTAATATTCAATCAGAGTTTATAAAATATCAGTATAATGAAATAGTTGCTGGTAATTGTATGAAGATGGATGCAACAGAGCCAACTGAAAACAATTTCAAATTTGATGATGCAGACAAGCTTTTAGCATATACTCAAGCAAACAATATGAAATTAAGAGGTCATAATTTGATTTGGCATAGTCAAGTTCCAGCTTGGTTCTTCCAAGATAAAAATGATGCAAGTAAACCTGCTTCACGTGATTTATTATTAAGCAGAATGAAAAACCATATCCAAAATGTAGCAGGTAGATATGCTGGAAAAATCGATTCTTGGGACGTTGTAAATGAGGTTATTTCAGATTCAAATGGTTTAAGAGATGATAGCGGAAATTCAAAATATAAATCTATAATCGGAGATGTTGATGGAGATGGCTTTGACAGTGATTACATTGAATTAGCCTTCAAATATGCTCGTGAAGCTGATCCAAAAGCAAAATTAATTATAAATGATTATGGAATGGAAGGAAGCACTAGAAAAAGAGATGATATGTACAATCTTATTAAGAGATTACTTGAAAAAGGTGTTCCTATAGATGGTGTAGGCCTTCAAATGCATGTTTCTATGTATAGTCCTTCAGCTCAACAAGTTAAAGACTGTATTGAAAAATTTGCAACTTTAAAAAGCATTAAGCCAAACTTTGATATTCAAGTAACAGAAGCAGATATGTCAATATATAATGGCAATGAACCTACAAAAGAAGTAACTAATGATATTTATTTGCAACAAGCAACTCAATATAAAAAGTTATTTGAAGTATTTAAAGAAGAAGCAGTTAAAAAGAATATAAGTACAGTTATGATGTGGGGTGAGGCAGACTGTGATACATGGTTAGATGATTTTCCAGTAAAAGATAGAAAAGATGCACCGTTATTATTTGATAGAAATTTACAAGCTAAACCAGCCTATTGGGCAATTGTTGATCCTTCAAAGGTTAAGGGCGTATTTAGACAATCAGTAAATACACCAAAGACAACAATTGCAATTGGAGCAGCTGTAGATGCTAAATGGTCTACACTTTCATCTTTTGATGCTGATAATTATGTAGTAGGAAAAAATGGAGCCATAGCTTCAATAAAAACTGCATACGATAATGATAATTTATATGTTCTTGCAGATGTAAAAGACAGTACAGTTGGAGATAAAGACGGCATAGATATATTTGTAGACAAAACTGGTTCTAAAGTAGAAAAATATTCAGCAACTAGAACAACTAATACAGACACAATTAAAACTATTGATAAAGCTGACGGATATCAAGTACAATTTAAAATACCGTTTAGTGGATTTACACCTGTAGTAGGAGCTAAACTTGCATTTGATATTAAAATTAACGATAGTGTAGGTAATGGAGAAATAGCTTCTTCAGCAGTTTGGAATGATTTCAGTAATAAGCAAGATGCAGATTCAAGTAAATATGGATATTTAGTGCTAGATGCAGATAATAAAATTTTAGAAACTAAATATGGAATTCCAACTATTGATGGAAATATAGATAGTGTATGGGATCTTGCAAGCAGTGTAGAAACCAATGTACTTGTAGAAGGAAAAGCAGGAGCTAAAGCAACTGTTAAAACTTTATGGGCTGATAGTTATCTTTATGTTCTTTGTCAAGTTAAAGATAGTGTATTAGATAAAACTAGTAAAGATGATTACCAACAAGATTCAGTAGAAGCCTTCTTAGATGAAAACAATTCAAGAGGTGAAACTTATGATGCTGATGATGTTCAATACAGAGTTAATTATGAAAATAAACAAAGTTTTAACGGTAAGTGTGATAAAGCTAAATTCAAATCTGCTACCAAAACTACTGCAGATGGATATGTAGTTGAAATGGCAATACCATTAAAGACTCCTGGTGTAGCTAATAAAGTTATGGGATTTGATGCTCAAGTAAATGATGGTACTGCAGGTAAGAGAACAGGCGTACTTAGTTGGTGTGATAAAACAGGAAAAGGTTACGCAACTATGGCTAAGATTGGTAATATAAAACTTCTTGCATTAGCAGGAAAGTAAGATTTAAAAATAATAAAAACCACCAATTCATGTTTGAAATTGGTGGTTTTGTTGAAATAAAAGAATATAAAAAGTTTTTACTTATTTTTATGTATTAAATTCTCTTAGTGTAATTATATATTAATATAAGTATTTCTATAAAGTTATTCCATTCATTTGTCTATGATCATAAGTAAATACATAGTTAAAGCCAATATCATTTAACATATCATATACATAACTTACTTTTTCACCAACTCTATTACGACTATGCGCATCGGAACCTACTGTTAAAATTTCACCACCTAGATCTTTGTACATATGTAATATTTCAAGTTTTGGAAAAAGTAAATTATTAGATAAACCAGACGTATTTATTTCAATTCCTTTTCCTCTAGAAATTATTGTTTTTAAAATATCATATATATAGTTTTTATAATCCTCAAGATTATATACGTTGCCAACTTCAAAAGCATATCTTTGGACGATATCAAGATGGCCAAGGACATCGAAATCACCTATTTGCACAAATGCTAAAACTTCCTTAAAATAAGCCTCGTAAGTATATTTAACACCATTTTCAGAAATATTTGTTCTAAAGCCGCGTCCATTTAGGTTATGTATTGAGCCTATTATAAAATCTAAATTATGTTCTTTAAAATATTTATCAAAATCTTCTTTATGAAGATGATATTCTCCAATTTCTAGCCCTTTTTTTATATTGATTTTTCCACAATATTCATCTGAAAGTCGTTGTATTTCATTTTCATATTCCTTGAAATCAAAGAAATTGTAACTGATATCTTTAGGATCAAAGCTAATATGTTCTGTTATGCATATTTCATTCAATTCTATAGAAATCGCTTTACGTATAATTTGTTCAATTGTTTGGTTACCATCAAAAGAATATTTTGAATGTAGGTGGTAATCACTTAAATATCTCATTTTTATTTATCATCTCCATTGGTTAATATTGAAACTTATATAGTAATTAACTTTTCATAATAAACAATGGACGAGTGTTAATCGTCCATTGTAGTGAATAAAAATATATTTATGAAAAGCCAATTGGCTTTTCTTTCTTAATTGTTAACTGTTCATTGCTAACTCTTAACTGAATTAAACTTGTTCAGCCATGTAATAAAGTAACTTTTCAGTAGCTTCCCAGCCGAGACATGGATCAGTGATTGATTTACCATAAATACGGTCATCAATTTTTTGAGTTCCTTCTTCTATGTAACTTTCGATCATAACACCTTTAACTAACTTTTTAATATCACTATTATATTCTCTACTACGAAGTACTTCTTTTACGATACGAGGTTGCTCTGCAAATTTCTTCATAGAATTAGCATGATTTGCATCAACAATTACTGCTGGATATGGGAAATCAGCTTCGCCATAAGCTTCAGCAACTCTTACTAAATCTTCATAATGATAATTTGGGATATTGTTACCATGTTTATTAACTGATCCACGCATAATAGCATGTGCATATGGATTACCAGTTGTATTAACTTCTTGATGTCTATATAAGAAGTTATGTTTTGCATGTGCTGCTTGAATTGAATTAAACATTACTGATATATCACCACTTGTTGGATTCTTCATACCAACAGGAACATCAATTCCACTAGCTGTAAGCCTATGTTGTTGATTTTCAACACTTCTTGCCCCAACTGCTACATAAGATAATAAATCATCGCAATACATATAGTTTGAAGGATAAAGCATTTCATCAGCAGGAGTTAGATGAGATTCTTCTATTGAACGAATAAACATCTTTCTAATAGCTATTAATCCCTCAAGGATATTAGGTGATTTTTCTGGATCTGGTTGGTGAAACATTCCCTTATATCCTTCACCTGTAGTTCTAGGCTTATTTGTGTAAATTCTAGGAATAATAAAAAGTTTATCCTTAACTTGTTCATTTACTTTTGCTAGTCTACTAATATAATCACAAACTGAATTCTCATCATCTGCTGAGCAAGGTCCTATGATAACAATAAATTTATCGCTATTTCCAGCAAATATTTCTTTGATTTCTGCATCTCTTTCAGCCTTAATCTTTTTTAGATTAGCAGTTAGAGGAGTAAGATCTTTAATTTCCTCTGGAGATGGTATTTTTCTTACATTTATAAAACTCATTATAAAAGCCCCCTTGATATGTAATATGGATACTTAAATATGAAAACCTAACTTAAATATTATATACAACTTAGCAATTAGTGTAGCGTTATTGCTACAAGTAAGTCTTAAATTGTATATACAATTTAAGAATAAGAGTAATCAAAACTTAATTATATATATAAATATATAATTAATGTAAAAGCTAGTCAAGTTTTAATATATTTAAATTGTTAAACGATTAGTATAATTAGGAGGTTATATGTTTTCACATTATTTGATATATTCATGTGAGGTAAGCGGATTACAACGCCTTTTTGAACATCTTTTAAATTTTGATTGATTAGTAAAAGGTATGGATGAGCACACCCGCTTTAATGTTTTTTTGAAGTAGTATTTTGACTAATATATACATTATTTTGAAAAGCTGAAGATTAATAAAATGAGAGCTAGTTGGAATTTACAATACAAATTTATATATTTTTATTTGAGTTATTGATAGATATAATAAGTTAAGGAACGAAGTATTAAGTGTAAGAGCTAATTAATTACATGCAAGCTTGCTTTAGGAAGAAGGGTAACAATGAAAATTGAAGAAGGAAATTTAATTTCTGAATTAAGAAAAAAGAATGAAAAAGCTTTAGATTATGTTATTGATAACTATGGATGGGTCATTAAATCCATTGTATACAAACATCTTTATAATCTAAAAGGTGTACAAGATGAATGTATTAATGACATACTTCTTGGAATTTGGAATAACATCGATAGTTTTGATGAAAATAAAAGTGAATTTAGGAATTGGGTAGCTGGAATAACAAAATTTAAGAGCATTGATTATAAGAGAAAATATTTAAAAGGATTAGAATATGAAAATATAGATGACCTCGATATAAGTGTTCCAGATAATACCCATCAAGAAATTATCAAGGATGAATTAGATGATGATATTTTAGATATGCTAAATTGCTTAAAAGAAAAGGATAAGGATTTGTTTTATAAGTTATATGTTGAGGAAAAAGGAATCGATGATGTAAGCGCTGAAACAGGACTTAAGAGAGATGCAATTTACAATAGATTATCTAGAGGAAAGAAGAAGATACAAAAAATATTTAATTTTTCAGAAAGTAGAGGGTTGTAGCATGAAAAACAATATATATAGTATGTTAAATGGAGCAAATATAAATTTAGACGATTATGAAAAAGAAGATTTAAATGATATAGAAAAGAAAAAAATTAAGGCTAATTTTAGAAAATCAATTTCTAAAAATAAATCTCATAAAAGGAATATGATAGTAGCAGGAGTGGCTTTAGCATTCACAGTAACATTATTTGGCACAAATGTTGGAGCAAATGCATTAACAAATGTATTAAAAATAGCTGGAGTAGAGGATATTGGTAGTTTCTTAGGTATATATAAGAATTTAGATGAATATAAGACGGTTATTAATAAATCAATAACTGATAATGGAATAACAATTAAACTAAATGAAGTTATAGTAGATGGAAATGAAATAAATGTTTCATATAATATATCTTCTGACGAGAAATTAAAGAATGTGGAGTCACCTGTACATACTTCTGGTCTAATTTATATAAATAATAAAGTGGTATTTGCTGGAGGCTGTGGATCATCTAAGAGGATTGATGATTATAAGGTTCAAGAAGTTAGAACCTATGATTTAGGAAATAATAACTTAGATGGAGATTTAGATATGAAAATTAGATTTTCAACTGTAGATATAAATGGAAATATAAAAGATGGAAAGTGGGTATTTGAATTTAAGGCTAATGGTGATGAATTAAAAGCTGATACTAGAGAAATGGAACTTAATAATAAATTTACCCTCGAAAATGGAGAGGAATGGACTTTAGAAAAATATACAGATAACTCATTAGGTCAAAAAATTTATGCTTCAGTATCAAATTATAAAGAGAAACCACGTTATGGGTTAGTGGTTTCTGGTAATGATAATTTAAATCATTATGTTAGATTTAGGTCAGATAGGGCAGATCACATTGGAAAAGATCGTGTGGTATTAAAAATAAATAAATATGATGAAAAATATAATGAAAATGCAAAGACATTGACTTTAACACCTTATGCAGAAGAATTTCCAGATGGTGAATGGAAGATTGAACAAATAGGGAAACCATTTACCATAGATTTAACTCAATTAAAATGATGTATATTAATTCATGGAACAATAAAAATATTTTTAAATATGCCTAAAAGAGCACGAAACGAAAAGTTCTGTTAACTAAATCTTGTATCTAGTTAACAGAGCTTTCTTTATGAACTTAATCATAATAATATATTTATATTTTTGTAGTTTTATATTAAAATAGGTTTAAATATTTCTATAAACCTTTATTTATAGAAATATATTTAAAAAGGTATATATGTTTAAAGGAAAGTATTTATATAGAAAAATTTTTTCATATATAAATATTTATAGGAAACATTCGGGGTTAGCAATAAAATATAAATGTATTTTTAACTTGCTCAAGTCTAGATTACATTTTATTAAGCAAGTTTTTAATGTTTGAATCATATATTTTATAGGTAGAAATGTATGAGAGGTATTTATGTCTATTTATTTTGACTTTAAAACTATTAACGAACTTACAGGAAATAATTATTATAGACAACAAAAAGAGTTTACCTTAGAAGATTTAGCACAATATACCGGAAGAAATGGATACCCTGCCTATGTTGCAATAGAAGGAATTGTCTATGATATAAGTAATTCAGAAGCTTGGGGGGGAGGAACACATTTTGGACTTACAGCAGGCCAAGACTTAACAAGTCAGTTTAATTCTTGTCGTGGAATAATTGACATTCTAACCAATGCACCTAAGGTTGGGATACTTATAGATGAGGAGGATATGAGTGATATAAATGATATGAATAATATGAGCAACATGAATTATGAATATACTATGCCTATGAATAGGCAAGCAAGTCAAGACAAATCTAAGTTTACTCCTGATGATTGGATTAGGTATATTACTCCTTTAGTTGTTTATGCTTTAAGAGAACCTAGTCAAGGAACTAATACACAACGTTTATATCAGAAAGCTATTTTATTAGGTGTACTTGTAGGATTGGGAAAAACACCTCAGGAAGCTATTACTCAGGTTCAACAATGGCAAAATACTGGTGCATCTCAGATATTAAAAAGTGGTACAGGCACAACTAGTGGAATGGGCACTGGAGGAAGTGCGGGAACAGGCTTTGGCATGGGCTCAGGAACAAGTGGAAGTACAAGCACAGGAGGCGGTACAGGCATAACTGGTGGAATGGGTACAGGATTTGGTATGGGTCCGGGAACGAGTGGAAGTACAAGTGCAGGAGGAGGCGCAGGCACTCTGGGAACAGGATTTGGTACACCACCAAAAGAAAGTACAGGCACCAGTGGAAGCACTAATACAAGTAACAGACTTCAGATTGACTAAATAAAATAATAAAGGGTATGAATTAATTATCATATCCTTTAATAAATAAAGAAGAAAGTTAGTAGAAGTTATATATTGATTATTTATTGTGAGGAAACTTAAATGAAAGGAAATGAGTATATTAGTGAATTTAGTACAAAATATAAAAGCATCATATTAATTTGTTATTATTTTTGAATGTGCCTTAGGAGATTTGGAAAAACTATTTTAAATACTAAGCTCAGAAAATTAATATTGAGGTTTACCGACTTCATAAATATGCCATAGATAAAGGAGAAATTATGAGATATGTAGTAGTAGGTGTGGTAAAAGGAAAAGCAGGAGACTTTAACAATAATTTAAGAAAAGATCTCATGGAAAAATTCAAGTCAAGATCATCTAAGTTGCCAGCTCATTTCACTATTAATGCACCCTTTGAGTATGATGGAGAAATTACGGAATTAAATAAGGTTCTTGGAAGTTTTAGTGAAAATGAAAAATGTACACCTTTTATGATTAATGGTTATGATCATTTTGGTGATAGGGTAGTTTACATGAAAGTAAATATGTCTGAAGAAGCTAAAGTTGTTCATGATAGGTTAATAGATAAGATGAGTACAGTACCTTATATTAAATTTGAAGAGAAAGATGGCAAAGATAAAATTTTCCATGTAACTTTAGCTTCAAAAGGGTTAAAGTCTTTGTATGATAAGGTGTGGGGATATGTTCATCAGTATCCTTGTGAATTTAAATGTTCATTTGATAATGTTACTATTTATAACTGGAAAGAAGGAACTTGGAATTTATATAAGGAATTTGAATTTAAAAAGTGATTAAAGTATATAAATGTGCTAATTGAACTTTTAATTGTTGTAATCGACATTTGGACATTAAAAGTGAATAACTTGAAAGTTTCATATTTATAATCCATATTATTGATGATAGTATTTAAATATAGTCTGATGGAAGCGTTTGTAGATATTTTACATATACAGGTAAAATAAAAACATATGTCAGAAAGCACAAAAGCAAATCGTCTATATAGTATAAAGATAAATAAAGTGGATTGCAAAACTGCAAAAAACCTATAAATGTATAATTTGCAAAACACTAAGTAACATTAATAGGGGGATTATATTTTATGAAAAGAAAATTTATTAAACCATTAAACATGATATTGGCATGTGTAACTGCTATTTCTATGGTTCTTATCACACCAAGCTATGTGTTTGCAGCAGAGCAAGCTATTTCAATTAACTCAAAGACTTTACAAGCAATACCAGCATCTTTAAAAGATGCTACTTATGTGGGTGTGACTGATGCAGATAATGATCTTATTTCCTACAGGCTACAGGTTACAATGAAAGGTGATAAAATCACTAAAGCAAGTTTTTATATGTGCTTTGATGGTTGTGAGTATACATCAGGTACTACAGACTACTTATTAAATAACCAATGGATGGGTATGAAAAATCCTACAAGAAGAGCAAGATATGAATCAATGGATAATACATTTAATAGCAATGCTATAGCTGCAACATCCTATAATGAAAAGTTAATTGGACTTTCTAATCCTAGTCAATTAACTAGACCATCAACTAATAAGGAAGTATATGCAGCACTACAGTCAGCTTGGAAAAATATTATGGAAAATCAACTAATTGTTGTTGAACACAGACAAGAATTACTAGGTGATAATAACAATGTTCCTCATAACTGGAATGTATATATACCTAAATATGTACAAGATCATCCAAATGTAAAGGTACCTATGGTTATGACATTACATGCTTCAGGTAACAATATAGAACAAGCTGAAGGTTTAGGCTTTCCATATGTGGGATCAAAATCAAATTTTATAACTGTTATTCCAGCTTCAACTACACCTGGAATTTGGAATGAACCATATTCTAAATTAAGTCATTATAATGATGAAGAGTTTTTACTTAAATTGATTAGTGATGTAGAAAATCATTATTCAATTGATATACAAAAAATATATATGTCAGGAATATCACTTGGTGCAACCATGACTGCAGATATGGCAATCTTACATCCGGAAATTTTTGCAGGAATAGATATAGTTGCAGGTGGACCTTCATTAAATGCGGACACTGCTTCAAACATTCAGAAAAGATTATCACAAAGTTTGACACGTCTTCCGATTATATATGGAGTTGGTACGGATGATGGCATTAATTTCTCAAAGAAAGACAATGATCCTAAACCTCTAATACGTGCTGAATTTGACACTTTATTAAATACATTTAAGAAAATGAATAATATACCTGTAACTACTTTTGACAGTAAATATACATTTGGTGCTATCCTTAATAATAGTCAAACATTCGATAAGTATGGTTATACAATTAATACTGGTACATGGTATAGTAATGACAATCTTCAAAATGCAGATTATATGATGATGTGTACTGTTGATGGAATGTGGCATAGTAATCCAAATCCATATTATGCTGAAATGTCATGGAATTATTTGAATAAATTCAGCAGACAAGCTAATGGAGCATTAATTCAAGATAAACATGTAAACTAATAACGGTTAGAAAAATATTAGATTCTGTTAATATTAGATAAACATCAATAGTATTATAATAGATATTGATGTTTATTTGTTTATTAGCGAAATTAAGTTTTCTACTAATTATTATTTGATAATTTGATTAAAGTAATAAATTCAGAAGTTGCATAGTGAGTTTAAGCTTGATTAGAAGAGAAAGGATTGTTAAAACTAAAAAAAAGATGTAGTATTTAAGTAAAATAATTGATAAAATTTAAATTATTATTATAGATGAAAAGGGGAATAACGATGGCATTAAATTTAAGAGGAAGAAGCTTTTTAAAATTATTAGATTTTACACCAGAGGAAATCAGATATTTATTAGATTTATCTAAGGAATTAAAAACATTAAAAAGAACTGGAATTCCTCATGATAGATTAAGAGGTAAGAATATAGTTTTATTATTTGAAAAGACATCAACAAGAACAAGATGTTCTTTTGAAGTAGCTGGAAGTGATTTAGGTCTTGGAGTTACATATTTAGATGCAGCAGGCTCTCAAATGGGTAAAAAGGAAAGTGTTGCTGATACTGCAAGAGTTCTTGGAAGAATGTATGATGGTATAGAATATAGAGGCTTTAGCCAAGACACAGTTGAAGAATTAGCTGAATATGCAGGAGTTCCTGTTTGGAATGGATTAACTGATGAGTTTCATCCGACTCAAATGATTGCAGATCTTTTAACTATAGAAGAAAAGCTTGGAAGACTTAAAGGCGTTAACTTTGTTTACATGGGTGATGCAAGAAATAATATGGGAAATTCATTAATGGTAGCTTGTGCGAAGATGGGACTTAATTTTATAGCATGTGCACCAAAAGAATTATTTCCAGCAGAGGAATTAGTAGAAGAATGCAAGAAAATTGCAAAAGTAAGTGGTGCAAGTATTACATTAACAGAAGATGTTAGTGAAGGAAGTAAAAATGCAGATGTAATTTACACAGATGTATGGGTATCAATGGGAGAACCAGATGAGGTTTGGGAAAGTAGATTAAGGCTATTACATCCATATCAAGTAAATAAATCAGTTATGGATAATGCAAATAGTGAAGCAATTTTCATGCATTGCCTGCCAGCGTATCATGATTTGAAAACTAAAATTGGAAAAGATGTTGGAGAAAAATTTGGATTAACTGAAATAGAAGTTACAGATGAAGTATTTGAAGGAAAACAATCAGTAGTATTTGATGAAGCTGAAAATAGAATGCATTCTATTAAAGCAATAATACTCGCAACAATTGGAGTATAATATTTCGAAAGTATAAATTGAATTTTTGAAGATAATTCTATATAATAAAAACATAATCAAAAAACATTTAGATGTTTTTGTAAGGGCAGCGTTGTGACGGTGCTCTATTTTTTGGCTTTTTTGAAATTAATAAATATGCAAGATGTATTTTAGTTTATACACTTATTTTTATACGAGTAAATGTAAAAATCAAGTTTGTGAATTTAGTAAATTACGGATATAATATTTTAGATATAGAAAGAATTATATTTTATAGATGGGAATAAATATGAAAAAACTTATATATATTGCAATTGACAATTTAGGATGAAATCATCACGTGATTTTTAAAACAATTAATACTGCAATTGTACAAAACTAATTATAATATATATAGATTAATAGTTATATAAAAATATAAGATGGTTAATAATACCTAAGAACGGATAAATAAGTTAAAGGAATTGATTTGTAATATGAATTTTAGTATAGAAAAATTATCACAAGATTTTGAAAATAGAATTGAGTTTTATAAAAAGCAAAAAGGAAATGAAATAATTAGAAGTGGGAAAGTAAATAGTTTAAAAGAGAATGTAGACAAGGAAAATGAGCTTATAGAAATTACTGCTACTGTTTTATCACAAAGAAATTACTGTTATTATAGTGCTCAGGTTTTAATAGATGGAAATACTAGTGAAATTGAAGATACAGAGTGTGAATGTAGAGATTTTTCGGATAATATAACTTCAAGTAATAAGTATATATGTAAGCATATATCCGCTGTTTTATCAAAATATATAGCTTTAAGAATAGCTAGGGATAATGAAAATAAAAAAAGAATTGAGAATATGGGTGAAGACATATTAAATGAACTTACAAGTTTAAAGAACATAAAAGAAAAGATCAATTTAGAGGTGCATTTAAATAATAAAAATATTCATGAGTGTTTTCAAGCAAATTTTAAAATTGGAAAGAAAAAAATGTATGTATTGAAGAATGTAACGGATTTTATAAATGCTAGATTTGAAGATAAAGAAATCGAGTATGGAAAAGAGTTCACATATTATCCAGAAGAACATGTATTTAATGAACATGATGAGAATATAATTGATTTTATAGAAGAATTTGTAGCTAACGATGAATTGAAAAATTCATATGGATATGCTAATCGTGGATTAATTAATGGAAAATATTTAAATATTCAGGATGCGGTGCTTAGACGTTTTTTACACATTGTAGGGGACAAAAAAATAACATTAAATTGCGAAAAAGTGAAAATTATTGAAGAAGATATTCCTTTAGAACTTGATATAGTTGAAAAAAATGATAAATATATTGTAAATATACTTGGAGAGTCTTTGAAACCAATTAGTAGTAAATATGATGTTTTTCTTTTTGAAGAAAATATTTATTTACCTTCTAAAGCACAAATAAAAAGTCTTAAGATATTTTATAAGTATTTTGATGAATTCAAAAGGTTAGAATTTAAAAAAGAAAAAGCTTTAGATATGTTTAATACAGTAATGCCTAAATTAGAAAACATGAGTTCTAATATTAAAGTAGATAAGAAGATTGATAATTTAGTAAAAAATGATTTGAAAGCTGAATTCTTTTTAGATATAAGAAAAAAACAAGTAGTATTAGATGTAAATCTTAAGTATGGAGAAGAAATATTAAAATATTTTTCAAATGTAACACATAAAAATAAAATCATAATACGTGATATCAATAAAGAAGAACAAATTTTAGAGACCTTAACTAACCTTAACTTTTCTTATGAGAACAATATATTTATATTTAACGCACCAGAATATGATTTATATTTATTCCTAGGGGATAAGTATAAAGAATTAGAACTACTCGGAGATGTATATTATTCTGATAGATTTAAAGACAGAAAAGTTTATATTACTCCTAAAATCCAAGCAAATATAAATGATAGTGAAGATAACTTTTTAGATTTTACATTTAAAATTGATGATATATCTCCTAAAGAATACAAAAACATTTTAGATGCTTTTAAAAGCAAAAGAAAATATTATAAGCTTAAAAATGATAGTTTTATAAACCTTGAAGGTGAGGAAATTAATAACTTATTAGGATTAATAGATAATGTCTCCAGTAATGATAAAGATGGTAGCATAAAATTTCATAAAAATAAATCTATTGTTTTAAATGATTATTTAGAGAATAACAATCTATCATTTGTAAAAGGTAAAAATATTGTTAAAGATATTGCAAATAAGGTTTTGGATTTGGAGAAACTACAGTATACTTTGCCAAAAAACTTAAAAACACAATTAAGAGATTATCAAATAATAGGATTCAAATGGTTTAAAAATTTAAGTTATTTAGGTTTTGGTGGAATACTAGCTGATGAGATGGGACTTGGAAAGACAGTTCAAACTATTGCATTTTTACTTTCTGAAAAAGATAAAAAGTCTATAATAATTGCACCAACATCATTAATATACAATTGGAAAAATGAATTTTTTAAATTTGCACCATCTATGAAGATTTGTGTTATTCATGGAAATAAAAATGAAAGAGCAAAACTTATAGAAAATATAAATGATTATGATGTTATTTTAACTACTTATGGTACTTTAAGAAATGATGAAGAAAGCTATGAAAAATTGAATTTTGATTATTGCATACTTGATGAAGGGCAAAATATAAAAAATCCATTAGCTCAAAGTACAAAGAGTGTTAAAAATATTAATGCTAAAAGTAAATTTGTATTAACAGGAACGCCAATTGAAAATAATTTAATTGAATTGTGGAGCATTTTTGACTTTATCATGCCAAATTACTTATATAATACAACAACCTTTAAGAAAAAGTTTATTAATAATGATGATACTAAAATTGAACTTCAAAAATATATAAGACCTTTTATGCTACGACGATTAAAAAAAGATGTAATTCGTGAATTACCTGATAAAATAGAGAAAAATTATTATGTTGAACTTACTAAAGAACAAAAGAAAGTATATGCTGCATATGTAAAAGATATTAAAGAGAAAATGGAAGATGAAAATTTTCAAGAGGATAAAATAACTATATTTTCTTATTTAACAAAACTTAGACAGCTTTGTCTAGATCCATCAATAATAGTAGAGAATTATAAAGGTGGGAGTGGAAAAATAGAAGAAGCTTTAAATCTAATTGAAGAAAATATAAAAAATGAACATAAGATTCTTTTATTTTCACAGTTTACATCTGTGCTTAAAAATGTTTCTAAAGAATTAACAAAAAATAACATTGAATATATGTATTTAGATGGAAGTACAAAGGCAAGTAAAAGATTAGAGCTTGTAGATGAATTTAATAATAGCAATAAGTGTAAGGTATTTCTGATTTCATTAAAAGCTGGGGGGACAGGACTTAACTTGACGTCTGCACAGGTTGTTATTCATTTTGACCCCTGGTGGAACCCAGCCGTTGAAGAACAAGCTACTGATAGAGCTCATAGAATAGGACAAAAAAATGTAGTTCAAGTATTTAAGTTAATTTCAGAAGGAACTATAGAAGAAAGAATAATAAATATGCAAGAAAATAAAAAAGAGCTTATAAATGATGTTCTTAACAGTGATTATAAAGGAGAAAATATGCTTTCATCTCTTTCAAAAGAAGAACTAATTAAGTTATTTTCATAATAAGAAATACACCTATAATATTTTAAGTATCATAGGTGTATTTATAAAACTTCATAGATATTTTTTTTCATGTGCCTTAATTTAATCTTCTGATGTTATACCAAATTCAGCAGCTTCAACCCAATCATTACTTTTGTTTAATTGTGAAACTAATTCTTCGAGTGTTGTATAGTGATCTTTTTCTTGTTGTATAAGAAATTCAAATAATTTTTTTGATTTGTCATCCTCTGCTTGGGATAACAATTTTTCGTAAAGATCTATACTTTCTTTTTCTTTTTCAAGTGCAACCCTATATAAATCTAATTGATCAGGCTTTTGTTTGATTTCATTTTTAAAATCTTCAATTCCCTTAAATAAGTTTTTAGCTTCAGATAGTGTTTCATTACTTTTTAAGTCATAAGATAAATTGTTAGATTTATCTTGCAAGATTTTAGCATGAGAATTTTCATCTTTTGCTAGTATTAAAAAAATATTTTTTAAATATTTATCATTAATAATTTCAGCTTGATCGTTATAATATTTTTCTCCTTCAAGCTCCATATTTATTGCAAATTCTAAAATGTTCATAAAGGTCGCCTCCAAAGGTTATTTTAATAATAGATATTCATAAAATTAAGAATATCTTAATCAATAAATCAAGATATTCTTAATTAAGATATTAGATTCTACCACTTACCGTTAGTCATGTGGCCTGCTAGTTCTGCTTTTGATCTTTGCTTTATAGTCCAAGATTCATTTTTTGCTTTTTCAAAAACTCCTACACAATTAGGATCTAATTTAATATCAAGACCTTCCTTGCAAAGAACAGCAATTTTATCAGTTAAAGCAATGATTTCCATATGAATATCATTAGTTCTATCTGATTGATAAATTTTATCAGCATCTTCAGTACTTAATTCAACAAATTTATCCTTACCTTGAAGACATTTTGGACATTTTTCAGGAGCTTCCTCACCTTCACTTATAAATCCACAAATAGTACATTTAAATAACTTTTTCATAATAATACCTCCTGTTAAATTAAATTAGTATATACAACAAATGTATATACTACTACTATTCTATATTTATTAATGAATACCTTCTTTTGATAAAATTAATATCGAATAAAGTTGAAAGGTTATAGTACTAATGATAAAATATATAATTAATATGATTAATTTTTCATAAATTGTAATGTAAACGTTAATGTTAGTTAGATTATATTTGAAATTTAAAAAAATTAATTAAAATACATTTTTATTAAACATATGAAACTCAATGTTTTAGGAGTGATAGATATGAAACTTACTTTTAGAGTGAAATTATTTTTATATTTTCTGGCAATTATATTAGTTACATCTATTCCAATAGCATTAATGACTTATAACTATATGTATAATTCACTAAAAAATGATTTGTTTTCAAATAATCAATCTCAAATGGTGCAAATAGATAAGAATTTTTCTAACATGATTAAACGAATAAAGGAAGATACTAATTTATTAGCAACTTCTGCAGATATAAAAAAAGCTGACCAATCTATAGTAGCTTTATTTAACATAAAAAATATTGAAACAAATAAAAAATATTCATCACAAATTCCAGGGATAGAAAGTGCTATTTACAGTCACTTGAAGGACTATGGGACAACTCATTTACAAACAACATATGTATATATTGGAACTAAATGGGGAGGCTATGTGCAGTGGCCAGACGGATTAGGAACAAGTACATTTGATCCTAGAGAAAGACCATGGTATGCTCCAGCTTTAGCTAATTCGAATCAAGTATCAATTTCCGCACCATACACTTCTGCAATTGATAATAGTAATAATGTAATAATAACGGCTTCTACTGCTATAAAAAATGAATCCCAAGATATCGTAGGTGTAGTGGGTATTGATGTAAGTTTAGACAAAATATCAGAGATGATAAATAATATTAAAATTGGCGATAATGGTTATATTTTTCTTTTCTTAAAAGATGGTACAATATTAGCTCATCCAAATAATGCTTTGAATTTTAAAAATATTTCAAAGCTAAATGAGTTAGGTGATACATATGGACAAACAGGAGACTCCTTTGAAAATTACAATAAGTTTATAGCAGAAGATAATGGTAACTTTGAAACTGTCATAAATGGAGAGCCTGTGCTAGTTAATGTTTATACGTCTCCCTATACAGGATGGAAAATGGCTTCAGTTATAGAAAAAAAGGAACTTATAAGTAAAGCGAATCAAATTGGTTATTTAATAATAAGTATAACGCTTTGCATAATAATAATAGTAATAGGTATTACTATTATTATTACAAAAAGATTAACCAAACCGATTATTGAACTGATGCCTTTAATGAATGCTGCTGGAAATGGAAACCTTGATGTTCAGTCTAATATTAATACTAATGACGAATTTGGAGAACTGGGAAAGTCATTTAACTTAATGATTGGCAATTTAAGAGCAAGCTATGACGAATTAACAGCGGTATACGAAGAATTATTAGCAACAGAAGAAGAAATTAAAGCACAATATGATGAACTACAATGTAGTGAGGAAGCTTTGAAAAATAGCGATGAGAGGTATAAAATTGCATTAGATGGTTCTAATGATTCAATTTGGGAGTGGGATTTAGTTACCGGAAAATTTTTTGTTTCTGAAAAATTATATGATATTACAGGCTATAAATTAGAAGAAAATATTGATTTTATTAAATTGATTATGGAATTATGTCATCCAGATGACATAGAGATGGTAAAAAAAGATTTTGAAAATCATATCAATAATATAACCTCAATTTATAAATCTGAATTTAGGGTTAAAATTAGTGACGGTTCTTATGTATGGATATTATCTAGAGGTAAAGCTTTAAGAAATTCAGAAAATAAAGTGATAAAAATTGCAGGTTCGATTACAGATATTTCAGGGAGGAAAATTGCACAAGACAAAATAAAATTTATGGCTTATTATGATTCTCTTACTAAACTTCCAAATAGAACGTCTTTCATGGATAAACTAAATGAGCAATTAGAATTGATCAATAGCAAAAATGTAGAAGGAGCTGTATTTTTTATAGATTTAGATAATTTTAAAAATATAAACGATGCAATGGGTCATGATTATGGTGATAAACTTCTTATATACGTGGCAAAACAATTTGAGAGTTTAATAGATGAAAAAGACATTATATGTAGATTAGGTGGAGATGAATTTATATTACTTCATCCTTATGCAAATGAATCTGAAGTAGAATTTTATGCAAAAAAAATAATATCTTTATTTAACAAAACTTTTATAATTGATAATAAACAAATGTATATTACAGCAAGTATGGGAGTAGCTTTGTATCCAAGGGATGGAACTGATACAAGTACTATTTTGAAAAATGCAGATTCAGCAATGTATAAAGCAAAAGAATTGGGGAAGAATAGATTTGTTCTCTTTGATCCAGAAATGTACTTGAATCTAAAGAGAAAAACTTGCATAGAAAGAATCATTAGAACAGCAATTGAAAATAATGAGCTAAGTATTAATTATCAGCCACAATATGATGCACAGAATAACGAAATATTCGGATTTGAAGCTTTGCTTAGACTAAATAGTAAAGAATTAGGATTTATATCTCCGTTAGAATTCATTCCTATAGCTGAACAGTGTGGATATATAACTAAGTTAAGTTTATGGGTAATTAATGAGTCTTGCAAACAAAGTGTAAAATGGCTTAATGCAGGTTATAAGTTTAAAAGTATAAGTATTAATATTTCTTCAGTTGACTTGCAACAAGCAGATTTTTTAGAAAATGTTAAAGATATTTTAAAAAATACATGTATTAATCCAAAGATTGTTGAACTTGAAATTACTGAAACAGTTCTTATGCAGTCACTTGATTCTAGTATAAAGATATTAAAAAAATTAATGGATATGGGTATTAGAATTGCACTTGATGATTTTGGTACGGGGTATTCTTCCTTGAGCTATCTTAGAAAAATTCCTATAAGCACTTTAAAAATTGATAAGTCCTTTATAGATAATATTACTTCGAATAAAAAGGAAGAATCAATTATTAATAATATTATTCAAATGGCACATAGCTTGGATTTAAAAGTTGTAGCTGAAGGTGTGGAAATAAAAGATCAGCTTTCAATTCTTAAAGAAAGAAACTGTAACTATATTCAGGGATATTACTTTAGCAAACCACTTCCGCCTTGTGAAATTGAAAAATTATTTAAATAAGAATAGCAAAAGTAAAAATATAAAAGTAAAGAACCATCAAAATCTTAAACATTGATTTTGATGGCTCTTTATATATAAAATTATCGACTGTCTATATTTAAATTTGATCATTAAATAATACATCATTATATTCTTCGTTTTTAATGAATTCTTTTTTTGCAAATGAACATTGTGGTATTATTTTTTTGTTTTCTTGTCTTGCAAAATCAACAACTTTTCTTATTAATTGTTTACCAACACTTTGACCACGTAACTCATTTGAGACAAATGTATGATCTATTATAATAGTATCTTCGTTATCATATACGTAAGTTACCTCTGCTATGGTATTTTCTAAAGTATCACCTAAATAAAATTTATTGATACCTTCTTTAATTTGAATCATAATAATCACTCCTTGCATAAAGTAAGAATGATTTAAGAAAATCACGTAGTGATTTCATCCTAAATTTCTCACAGACTACCCATAAAGGGCATCAATTGTACATTTTCAATTGTTAATTGCAATATATACAAAATCATTATCTAATATGTGTAATTCTATATTTATTAATACATTCCTTCTTTATAATAGATGTATCAATTCATAATAGTATTGTATAGTTGCTATTTTTTTGAATATGCGGAAAGGCATGATATAATAAAGCTATATTTTAAAGTAATGGTATAAAGAATATTCAAAAATAAATTAGAAATGTGAAATTTGAAAGACTAGTTACAAAATCAAGTGATTAGTCCCTTAATATATATGAAATACTATAGTTAATAATAAAGATATGAAGGGAGATTGAAAATGAGTATAGGATATGCATGTTTAACTATTGGAGTTTTTAGTACTAATCTAAAAAGTTGTGTACTTAGGAATGTAAATGAAGAAAAACTGCTAGATTTAATTTCTAACAACTTAAATTCTCTTGAAAATATAATTGATTATAATATTAAAAACAATATTAAGCTTTTTAGGATTAGCTCTGATTTAATACCATTTGGATCAAACTCTGTAAATAATATTTCTTGGTGGGATATATTTTTTGAAAAGTTTCAAAAAATAGGTACAAAAATTCAAGAGAATGGAATGAGGGTATCAATGCATCCAGGACAATATACAGTATTGAATTCACCAAGTTTAGATGTTGTAAATAGAGCAATTGATGATTTGAAGTATCATACTAGAGTATTAAATAGCCTTGGGGTAAGCAAGGCAAACAAAATTATATTACATATAGGTGGAGTATATAATGATAAAAAACAGGCAATTAATAGATTTATAGATAACTACAATAATTTAGAGGAATCAATAAAAGAAAGACTTGTTATTGAAAATGATGATAAATCTTATAATATTAATGATGTCTTAGAAATAGGAACTAAATTAAAGATTCCAGTTATTTTTGATAATTTACATAATTATATTAATTCTTCAGAAGAAGAAAAGAGCCAAATAGATTGGATTAATGAATGCGAAAAAACCTGGAGTATAAAGGATGGATATCAAAAAATCCATTATTCACAGCAGAATATTATAAAGAAACCTGGATCTCATTCAAAGAGTATAAACATTAATGAATTTATAAGTTTTTATGAATGCTTAGGGCGAAATGATATTGATATAATGCTTGAGGTTAAGGATAAAAATCTTTCGGCGGTAAAATGTATTAATGGGACATCTATAGATAAAGACATTAAAGTACTTGAAATTGAATGGAGTAGGTATAAATACAAAGTTTTAGAAAGCTCACCTGCTAATTATGCAAAAATACGAAATTTGCTTAAGGATAAAAATAACTATCCAGTTATCGAATTCTATAATTTAATAGAAAATGCAATGGAGACGGAAATTACAACCGGTAATGTAATAAATGCTGCATTGCATATTTGGGGTTATTTTAAAAAAAATGCTTCGGAAAAGGAAAAAATAAGCTTCCTGAAAATTGTTGATGAATATGAAAATGGAGTTGCATCCATTAGTAAAATTAAGAATAGTTTATGGAGAATGACCATTAAATATAACGAGGAATATCTTTTACATTCTTATTATTTTGTACTCTAATCGTTTAAAATAGATATAATATACTTTTTTGTGTTAAAATATAAGTAAAATGGACAAATATGAAAAGACATAAGACAAAATGCGGTAATTTAAATACAAGTATAATATGAAGGAGATTGACATGCCTAATATTTTTGATGGACTTAGAAAAATTTCTGATGAAGAGATAATTGAACAAATTGCATTATTAGAAACTATGAATTTGACTAATGTATCGAAGCCAATCGCACAAAAGGCTAAGAAAAAAACTATAGGTATAATTAATTTTTTTGGAAGTAAAATTGGGAAGAATAATATGATTGAAGAACCAGAAGTAAAAGAAATATGGACTTTAATTGATGAAAAGAAAGATGAATTGAAAATTTGTACAAGAATGGAGTTAGATGAAAGATTATTAAATGTCCTTATGGAGAAAACAAAAAATGATATAGAAAATCCAACAGAAGATGAAATATCAGTAGAAGTAATAGAAGAGGCAGCTAAATTATACAAACTTTACAAAGATTTAACCCCAGGGCAAAAAGCTGACAATATCTATTTAAAATACTGTGAAAAACTTGATGGGAAAGCTAAAGAAGCCTTAAAAGAGCAACAAATCATTGAATTAAAAGAGACTACTGAAAGTATAGAAGAGACTTTGAAAAATATGGATGAAGAACAAAGGCGAGATTTTGAACAGTCAGTAGATGTTGAAAAATTAACACTATTAAATGCTTGGAGAAAGATGGACAGACAACTTTTTACAAGAATTGTATGGTTATCAGTAAAAGCTTATGGTGGTAGATTTACGCCAAAGGAAGAAATGCTACCAAGCTTTATGGAAAATGAAAAAGAAGTTGAAACAATAAAGAAAGAAGAAGACTTAAAAAAATCACAAGAAGAATTATTAGAATTAAAAAATGAAATTAAAGTAGGCAAAGAAAAAATAAATTCTATGGAAAATAGCTTAAAAGAAAAAAATCGTTTATTAAATAATGCAATTAAAAATAAAAGTCAAGCTGAAGAAACTATAATAAGTCTAGGAAAAATGGACAGTAAATTAGAAGAAGTAAAAAAATTACAAGAAGATAAATTAAATGAAATTAAAGGTAAAATGGAAAATGCGTTATTAGGAGAATTAGATTCATTACTTGAAGATTTTAAAAAAGTGAAATTTGATACAGTTGATATTAATAATAAAATTTCAGATATCAACATAGAGGCTACATATAAAAATGAAATAATAAAAAATACAACTTTGCAAATAGTAAGTAATGAAAAAACTATAAACGAAATTGGTAGTGAATTTCAACAATTTAAAATCGAAGCAAATGACTTAATAAAATCTTATAATGACAAGAAAGAAGAAGTACATAAAAGAGAAGAAGAAAAAAGAAATGAAATTTTTGAAAGATGGAGCCGATTTTTTAATAAATTCACCTTTGAATTTAAGGACTTAGGCAATGTTGCTAAATTTACTAGAGCAGAACTACTTCAAATTGAACAATGCTTATATGAATTGCACGATGCAAAAGATCCAATGGCTCTAAGTATGGGATTAATAAAGGATAAAAGTAATAAAGAAGAAAAAGAAGAATATCCGTATATAGATGTAAGTTTTCCTAATAAATTTGAAATTGAAATACAGTATAAAGTATTAGGCAAAGACGAAAAAAGTGTGCATATAGTAGAAATCACTACTGAATTTTAACAATATAGATAACCACAGTGAAAATCTTACTTATGCGTATAATCCGACGAAATCAACGATACTCTGTTGTGACCGTTACTGAGAATTAAGCTGTGGATTTCTAACATTAGAAGTTGCACCATTTCTGCATGCTCCTGAGGCAAGCTCAGGACAAGCAAAAATGGAACAACTTCTAATGAAGAAATACCTACAGCCAAATTCTCTTATGTAACACTACACAAAAGAGTATCATTGATTTCTAATTGTGTATATATTTGTGAAATTACCAATTTAATTAAAACTATAAATATAACTTGGGCGTTGGATTGACAGTTCGGAATTTTAAGAATAATATAAAATGAAAAAAGTATTAATAAATCACACAAAGGAATCAAGAGAACACTTGATCTGATTATGTTTATCCAGTAGTAGAAGTGGAAGAATTGAAAGATGAAAATAGAAGATTAAGGACATTTAGTTTAGGCATAATAGTGAATTATTAGGAAGTGATTATGTATGAAGGTACAAAGACCTATATTAGTGACATTTATTGGAGATTTGAATTTGATTGGTGCATTTTTAATTATAGTATCATTTTTTCTAACACCTAAATTTATTGAACAATTTGGAATTCTTGTTATTCCAATATCTGATTTTTTAGATGGTACAATTAGAATATTAAGTTTTATAAGTCTATTAACAATGTCTTATGGCTATTTTAGGCTTAAAAGATGGGGGTATTGGGCAATGATAACCTATAATTTATTTTTTTTAGTAGTATCTATGATTTTTATATTAACACAAATTAAGAATTCATATAATACGCAAGGATTTATTCAATCACTTTTAGGACTTATAATTACATTTCCATCTAAACGATACTTTATTAAAGATAATGAGCCGTCATAATATTCTATTATGACAAAGTATCAATAAAATTATTAATATGTTATACAAAATAAATATTATTAAAAGAAAAGAGGTGAGTTTTAGTGAGAGTTTGATACTTATTATATACACTCTCACTAAAGATAAAAAATGACTAAAATAGATATTATATCAGGATTCCTTGGAGCAGGGAAAACTACTTTGATTAAAAAATTAATAGAAGAGGCTTATAACGGCGAAAAGTTAATGTTAATTGAAAATGAATTTGGAGAAATAGGAATTGATGGAGGCTTTTTAAATAATTCAGGAGTTGAAATTACTGAAATGAACTCAGGTTGTATTTGCTGTTCTTTAGTTGGTGATTTTGGAACTGCCCTTAAAGACGCATTAGCTAAATATTCACCAGATCGTATAATAATAGAACCATCAGGAGTTGGAAAATTATCTGATGTAATTAAAGCTGTAGAAAATATTGAGCATGAAGTTGATATTAAACTTAACAGTTCTGTTGCCGTAGTTGATGCAATAAAATGCAAGATGTATATGGATAACTTTGGAGAGTTTTTCAATAACCAAATTGAAAGTGCAAATACTATTATTTTAAGTCGTTCACAAAAACTTTCAGAGGAAAAATTAGAATTAGTTGTATCTCAAATAAGACAACATAATAGTAGTGCACATATTATCACTACAAATTGGGAAGAAATTAGCGGTAAACAAATTGTTACTGCAATGGAAAGAGAAAATTTACTTGAAAAAGAACTTTTAGCAGAAGAAAAAGAACATCATCATGATGAAGAGTGCTCTTGTGGACACGACCATGATCATGAACACCAACACCAACATCATGATAAAGAATGCGATTGTGGACACAACCACAATCATGGACATCACCATGCAGACGAAGTATTTACAAGCTGGGGCGTAGAAACACCTAAAAAGTATAGTAAAGAAGAAATAAATGAAATATTAAAATTTTTATCAGAAACTTCAGATTACGGTATTATTTTACGTGCAAAGGGTATAATACCTTGCACTGAAGGTGGATGGATTAATTTTGATTTAGTTCCAGGTGAATATGAAGTACGTATTGGTGTAGCTGATTATACTGGAAGATTATGTGTTATAGGTACAAATTTAGATAAAGATAAAATAGAACAATTATTTCACATATAGATATCTGCGAGAAAACCATACTTATATTTGGGAAATTAATTAGCAATGTTCAATAATCGAAAATTGAACATTGAAAGAAAGAAGGAATGAAGGAATGGAACAGGAACATGTACCAATTTTTCTTATCACTGGTTTTTTAGAGGGCGGTAAAACAACTTTTATTAACGAAATATTTAAAGATCCAGAATTTGCTGAAGGTGAAAAGATTACTTTAATTGTTTGTGAAAATGGCATAGAAGAATGTGAAAATAATATTTTAAAAGAAAACAATGTGACAGTAGTACATATTAATAGTAAAGAAGAACTGACAGATTCATTTTTGAAGGACTGTAACAAAGAACATAAACCAACAAAAGTTATAATAGAATATAATGGAATGTGGGAATATGATATTGTAGCTAATGTAGAATTCCCAGAAGGATGGGAAATTGCTCAAGTTATAACACCTATTGATGCTTCTACTTTTGAGGGCTATATGAGTAATATGAAGTCTTTATTAATAGAACAATTTAATGATTCTGATTTAATTATATTTAATCGTTGTAATGAAAAGACAGATAAATTGAAATTTAGAAATAGTGTAAAAGCTGTTAATACAAAAGCAAATATGTTATTTGAATTAGAAAATGGTGAGATTGATGATAACCCATTAGAATTACCATTTGATATAAATGGAGATGTAATTGAGTTTGAAGATTATGATTTTGGGGTATGGTATATAGATGCAACTGAATCACCAGAAAAATATGAAGGTAAAAGTATAAAATTAAAAGGAATTGTAGCTACTAATCCTAAATATCCTAAAAATATTTTTGCTTTTGGCAGAAATGCGATGACGTGTTGTGAAGATGATATTGCTTTTTTAGGGATTCTATGTCAAACTGAGAAACCTATTAATTTTAAAGGTAAAGAATGGATTGAAATAGAAGCAGTAATTCATAAAAAATTCGTGGCTCAAGAGGAACGAGAAATTCCATTCTTACATGTTAAAAACTATAAAGTTGTAGATGAAATTGAAGATGAATTAATTTATTTTTAGGAAGTACAAAAATAAGAGTTTATGCAAGATAAACTCTTATTTTTGTGGTAAAATATACACAGATAAAAAAGGTGTGAAGCACAATTAAGAACTTTTCACAGATAAAAAGATGCGCACCTATGAAAAAGGCACGAAGTGCAACCGAGAACTTATTAAGCACAATTAGGAACTTATTTAACACAACCAAGATCATTTCACCTATAAAAAAAGTGCGTACCTATGAAAAGAGTTCGAAGCACAATTAAGAACTTATTAAGCCCAGGCACTTTTGTTCAAATAAATATGTGAAGGGAAAAGAATATGAAATCAGAAATAATAAATTTAGCAGCAATAATAATTTTAATTCTAATTAATGCTTACTTTGTAGCCATAGAGTTTGCAATAGTACAAATAAGGTCATCAAAAATAGATACTTTAATAGAAAAAGACAAAAGAGCAATTAAGTGTAAAATAGTTAAAGACAACTTAAACTCTTATTTATCTTCAACTCAATTAGGAATTACTGTTGTTGGTTTATTATTAGGTTGGTTAGGTGAGCCAACTATATCAAAAATAATAGAACCGATGCTAGATATGGTAGCTTTAAATGATAGTGTTAAGCATAGTATTTCTTTAATATTTGCATTTGCTTTAATTACTTTACTTGAAGTTGTATTTGGAGAGCTTGTTCCAAAGGCTATTGCACTAGCTGAAACAGAAAAATGTAATTTAGCTTTAGATAGTTCATTAGTCTTGTTTCACAAATTAACGTATCCTATAACAGTAACATTTGATAAATTAACGGAGCTTTGTTTAAAACCATTTGGAATAGAACCAGTAAATGAAGCACAAGAAATTTATACAAAAGGTGAATTAGAAATGATAGTTAACCAAAGTATAGAAGATAAGGCAGATCAACTGCTACTTGCCAATGCTTTTCAGTTTGCGAGTAGTAAAGCAAGAGATATAATGATACATAGAAAAAAAATGGTTTGCATAGACGTAAATGCAACCCAAGAGCAAGTAATAAACATAATAACAAGTAATGGATACACTAGATACCCTGTAATAGATGAAGACAAGGATAATATTGTTGGTTTTGTTCATGTTAGAGATATTTACAGAGATATAGTTTCTGATAATAAATTAGATTTAAAGTCGTGTATAAGAGAAGTTAATAGTTTCACTGAAACAATGCATATAAAAAATATATTTAAAAGACTTAAAGATAAAAGAGAACAATTTGCAATTGTAGTTGATGAATATGGTGGGACTAGCGGATTACTTACATTAGAAGATATAATAGAAGAAATTGTTGGAGATATTCATGATGAGTTTGATCATGAGAATATTTAACTATTTTGTGCTGAACCCTCTCATCCTATTAGGCGTGAGATGAATAACATATGAATATGAAAAGGGCTGATATTAATAGTGCTAAAGAAAAACTTAAAGGAGAAATGAAAAAATGAAAAAATCAGTTATTCCAGGTGAAGAGAAAAATGAAATGGAAAAGCCTAGCAACTCATATATAAAGAAGCAGGTGAAAGAATTAGAAAAGTCTTTAGGAATAAATACAAATGCTAAAAACATACCAGCATATTTCATATTTGGAGGATGGCTATGTGTAATATCAAGCATTAAGTTAATTATAATAGTGGGATTAATACTTGCAAGTATAGCTTTTGTATTGAGCTTTAGCAAAATCTATAAGAATGCATATAGATGGAATAAATCTATAACGTTTTATTTTAACAATGATATTGAAAAAGCTAAAATTTCATTAGATAAATTGTCTTCTAATGAAAAAGAAGGAAAAGCATATAATAAAATGTTAAAACTTTTAAATGAGGCTAAGTAAATAAAAACTAGATTGAATTATTAATTCAGACATGTGAAAGAAAATAACAAGTCAAATATACTAGGACAATTATTGAGATTAATTTCTCTAAAAAAGGACTTAGTCTCTCTAATTAACAGAGTACTAAATCCTTTAATTTTAATTAATAATTCGTTAGATAAGATTATTATAATTGCTGTGCTGTTTACTGATTTAAATTCATGATATATTAAAGAGCATCTTTTCCTTCGACTCCATTACTTATGCGTATAACATTAGATACATCATAAATAAAAATTTTTCCGTCACCCATTTGACCAGTATGCAACACTTCTTTTACAGTTTCTATTACTGAGTCTAAAGGTACATTAGCAATTACAATTTCTATTTTTACCTTTGGTAATAACTTAATGTCTACAGGTGTTCCACGGTAATATTCTGTGTGACCCTTTTGTACTCCGCAACCTGAAACATTAGAAACGGTCATACCTGTAATTCCAATCTTATTCAATTCATCTATTAAAGGTTCAAGTTTTCCTTGAGATGTTATAATATCTACTTTAGTTATTTTATCATTCATAAATTTTCCGATCTCCCTTTTTTATGGATATTATATCATGTATTAATAGTTTGTGAAATATGCATCCATTTAAAAGGTTGTAGAGGTTATAATAAAATTACTTATCAATTAATTTTTTTTCAAATTCTTCTACCATCTTTTTAGTCATTAATCCACCAATTGCGCCACCAATATGTCCATTTAATTTTGATGTTTTATTTCCCTCATAGTTATCATTAAATTCTATACCAATATCATTTGCAAATTCATTTTTTAATTTATTAAGTTCTTTTCTTGCTTCTGGAACTAAAGGTCTTTTACTCATTATATCACCTCCATATCTACATTAGTTTTATACCTTTGTGTAAAAATATACTTAGCTTTAAGAGATATATTAAAATATATACTTAATAAAATATTGAATGTAACAGAAAAAGTTCTAAATAGAAAACTTTTAAATGATCAGTTTGAAATTATTAAAGATCAGAATAAGTAGGCGGAAGCCATTAACAAAAATAGAATCTAGATTTTTGAAATTAAAATGATAAACGTTGAGTTTTATGATATTTATTCAATATCATAACTATTTATATAATAACTTCAAGACATTTTTTAGCTAAGAGGTTTTTATCACTGCTAAAAAATGTATTAAAATAAGAGTTTATAGGGTAACTCTTATTTTTTTGTGGTAAAATGTAATTAAAATGGCTAAGTTTTGCATGCCAAAAATACTATTGAGTCAGCTAGAAAAGGTGAAGATTATTATAAAAAAGGATGGAGATGTCCTATGGAAAACAAAAGAATATTAGTTGAAAATTCCCATAAGAGAAGTGAAGGTTATGGAGTTGAAAAAAAATCAAGTTATTCAAAGAAGATTCTGTTAGGAGAAGAATTAGAAAAGATAATAATTAATAATAAAGAGTTAATAGAAGTATCTAAGTTATACATTGATATGATTTTTTCAGCTGTTATGGATAATGAATTTATTATAGTATTAACAGATAATAAAGGATGTATTTTATATATAAAGGGAGGAGAAGAAAATAGTCAAAAACTAGATTGTGTTAATCTTAATGTTGGAGCTTATATGGATGAAGAAAATATAGGTACTAATGCAATGGGAACTGCTATTAATGAAGATAAATGTGTTCAAATAACTGCCAGTGAACATTATATAGAAGGTCTTCAAGGGTTAACATGTTCAGCTGCACCTATTCACAATACAAGTGGAGATATTATAGGAACTTTAAATTTAACTGGTAGAAGTAATATGAAACATCCACATACCTTGGGACTCGTAGTTTTTGGAGTAAAGGCAATTGAAAATGAATTGGATAACAAAAAAATAAATGATATATTAACTCAAACTTATAATTATATGGAAAGTGTTATAGATAATTCTGATAAGGGTATCATGATTATAAATAAAGAAGGAAAAATAATTAATATTAATAAATTTGGTGCAGAAATATTTAATAAAGATAAGGATGATTTATTAAAGGAAGAAGTAAGTTATATTTTACCTGATTTGGGGAACATATTTAAGGATTTAGATACAGATAATAGTAATATTATTAAAGAAGTGAAACTTAGACACACAAGTACATATAAAACTAAATTAGTTTTTAAGGGAATTAGACATAAGGAAAAGATAATTGGAATGGTTGTAACTATGAACAATGAAAAAGAAGAAAAAGATGTAAAGGACCCAACAGGAGCTTTTTTAACTTTTAATGATATTATAGGAGAAAGTGTAGCCATTACTAATGTAATAACAAATTGTAAAATTATTGCTAATAGTCCATCGACTGTTTTAATTCAAGGGGAAAGTGGAACAGGTAAGGAAGTTATAGCACAAGCTATGCATAATTATAGCTTAAGAAGAGGTAGTAAATTTGTAGCAATAAATTGTGGGGCGATACCTGCTAATTTAATAGAAAGTGAATTATTTGGATATGAAGATGGGACATTTACTGGTGGGAAAAAAGGTGGAAAGTTGGGGAAATTTGAAATTGCCAGTGGTGGAACTTTATTTTTAGATGAGATAGGTGAAATGCCACTGGAGATGCAAGTTAATTTACTTAGAGTACTTCAAGATGGTAGAGTAACCAGGCTTGGGGGAGATACAGAGATTCCTGTAGATGTTAGGGTAATTGCAGCCACAAACAAAAAGTTAAAAGAACAAGTTAAAAAAGGGAATTTTAGAGAAGATTTATATTATAGATTATGTGTTATTCCAATAATGCTACCACCTTTAAGAGAGAGAAATGGTGATGTAGAAAAACTTATAGAATATTTTTTGAGAATAAAATCTTTTAAGTTAAATAAGGTAATGCCAGAGATTAAAGAAGATTTATATAACGGCTTATTATCATATGATTGGCCAGGAAATATTAGACAGTTAGAAAATTATATAGAAAATATAGTTAATTTAGATGGAAATATATCATTTGATTTATGGGAAGATTGTGATGAGAAAATAGATAAAGTCATCCATAAGGATGCTATGCAGGCAAATTATTATGAAAATTATGAAGTTAAAAAAGATACTTTTAATTTGCAAGAATTAGAATGTGAAGCAATTAATGAAGCTATAAAGTCATGTAATTATAATATGACCAAAGTAGCAAAGGCTCTAGGAATAAGTAGAAACACATTATATTTAAAAATAAAGAAGTATAAAATAGAAGTGTAATAAAATTGTACGAGTTGCATTGAACAAAATGTACGATTTTAGGACATGATGTGTAGTGAAAAATTACATAAGGTATGCCCGAAAAATAACAAGTTAGTATAATTAGGCTATTTTTTTAGATTACATAATCGAGTTTTCGTAATAGGGAGTTATGGTCTAAACATAGCTACTTGCTATTTGGAAAAATAAATAACAAATCTGTGATTTGTTATTTTTTTATGCGTAAAAATACAAAGATTGATAAAATAATGTCAAATTGGCATGGATTTTGCTATAGATATTTATAGAGGTTTAATAAAAAATAAATAAAGCATTAAAAATTATAGTAGGAGGAATTATTAATGGCGCGTTTTACTTTGCCAAGAGACTTATATCATGGAAAGGGAGCACTCGAAGCTCTTAAAGATTTAAAAGGTAAGAAAGCATTTGTAGTAGTTGGTGGCGGATCAATGAAAAGATTCGGTTTTCTTGAACAAGTTGAAAGCTATTTAAAAGAAGCGGGAATGGAAGTAGAATTATTTGAAGGCGTAGAGCCAGACCCATCAGTAGAAACAGTAATGAAGGGTGCAGAAAAAATGAGAAATTTTCAGCCTGATTGGATAGTTGCAATTGGTGGAGGATCACCAATAGATGCAGCAAAGGCTATGTGGATATTCTATGAATATCCAGAATTTACGTTTGAACAAGCAGTTATTCCATTTGGATTACCAGAACTTAGGCAAAAGGCTAAATTCGTAGCTATTCCATCAACTAGTGGTACGGCTACAGAAGTTACAGCTTTTTCTGTAATAACAGATTATAAAGCAAAAATTAAATATCCTTTAGCTGACTTTAACATAACTCCAGATATAGCTATATTGGATCCAATGTTAGCTCAAACTATGCCAGCTCAATTAGTAGCTCATACTGGAATGGATGCATTAACTCATGCTATAGAAGCATACACTGCATCATTTAGATCAAACTTTTCAGATCCATTAGCTATTAAAGCAATAGAAATGGTTAAAGAACATTTACTTAAATCATTTGAAGGAAATGAAGAAGCTAGAGACTTAATGCATGAAGCTCAATGTTTAGCAGGAATGGCATTCTCAAATGCATTACTTGGAATAGTTCACTCAATGGCTCATAAAGTAGGTGCTGTATTCCACATACCTCATGGATGTGCTAATGCAATCTTCTTACCATACGTAATTCAATATAATAGAACAAAGTGTGAAGATAGATATGCTGATATTGCAAGAGCATTAAAATTAGAGGGAAGCACAGATGCAGAATTAACTGATGCATTAATTAAAGTAATTGATAAAATGAATGATGAATTAAGTATTCCTCATTCAATGAAGGAATATGGAATTGAAGAAGCTGATTTCAAAGCTAACCTTACATTTGTTGCTCATAATGCAGTGTTAGATGCATGTACAGGCTCAAACCCTAGAGAAATAGATGATGCAACAATGGAAAAATTATTTGAATGTACATACTATGGAACTAAGGTTAATTTATAGATAAAAGCCAATTTATAATCACATATTAATATAAGAACTCATAATCTCTTATTAATATATAAACTTAAAATATATAATATCAAAAAGTATATTAAATTGAAATTCTCATAATCTCGATATAATATATAAATTTAAAGCTCATAATATTAAATAATATATATGATTGAAATTCTCATAATCTCAATTAAATATATAGACATTGGCTCTCGATTCAGAGAGCTTTTGTTATTGTTAATACAGTTAGGAATAACATGGGGCAAAAACCAATAAAAGTAATAGAAACATTGTTTTTGGTAATACAATTATTAATTTTGGTAATATTCAAAAGATATCAAGTTAGTAGACTTGATATAATTCAAAAATATTGGAGGTACAAAAAGTGTACAAAATAATTAGTAAAAGAGAACTTACAGATAATATATTCTTAATGGATATAGAAGCTCCAAGAATAGCAAAGTCTGCAAAACCTGGTCAATTTATTATTATAAAGAATGATGAAAAGGGTGAAAGAATTCCACTAACAATAGCAGACTATGATAAAGAAAAGGGAACCGTTGCAATAGTTTTCCAAACTGTTGGAAAGGGTACAAAGCAATTAGCTTCATTTGAAGTTGGCCAAGAAGTAGCCGATTTTGTTGGACCTCTTGGACAACCAAGTGAGCTAATACATGAAGATATAGAAGAATTAAAGAAAAAGAAACTACTATTTATTGCAGGTGGAGTTGGTGCAGCACCAGTTTATCCACAAGTAAAATGGCTACATGAACAAGGAATAGATGTAGATGTTATACTCGGAAGTAGAAATAAAGATTTATTAATATATGAAGAAGATTTAAAAGCAGTTTCTGGGAATCTTTATGTTACAACAGATGATGGTAGCTATGGATTTAAAGGAACAGGTTCTGATATGTTAAAAGACTTGGTTAATAATCAAGGTAAAAAGTATGATCATGCTATTATTATTGGACCAATGATAATGATGAAATTTACTTCTATGTTAACTAAGGAATTAAATATTCCAACTACAGTAAGTTTAAATTCAATTATGGTTGATGGTACTGGAATGTGTGGAGCATGTAGAGTAACTATTGGTGGAGAAATTAAATTTGCTTGTGTTGATGGACCAGAATTTGATGGACATTTAGTAAATTACGATGAAGCAATGAGAAGACAAGGGTTATATAAGACTGAAGAAGGAAAATGTCAATTAAAAGCAGAAGAAGGAAATACCCATAGTAATGGTAGCTGCGGTTGTGGAGGTAATAAATAATGGATATGAATGAAAGATTAGTTAGAATACCAGTAAGAGAACAAGACCCAAAGGTGAGAGCTACAAACTTTGAAGAAGTTTGTTTGGGATATAATGAAGAAGAAGCTACAAAAGAAGCTGCAAGATGTTTGAATTGTAAAAACCCTAAATGTGTAGATGGATGTCCAGTATCAATTAACATTCCTGGATTTATTGCACATGTTAAAGATGAAAAATTTGAAGATGCAGCAAAAGAAATTGCAAAATATAGTGCACTTCCAGCTGTCTGTGGAAGAGTTTGTCCACAAGAAAAGCAATGTGAAGGAAGATGTGTTTTAGGTATAAAGGGCGACTCAGTATCTATAGGTAAGCTTGAAAGATTTACAGCAGACTGGGCAGCAGAACATAAGGTTGATTTAAGTGCAACAGAACCTAAAAATGGAATTAAAGTTGCAGTAGTAGGAAGTGGTCCAGCGGGACTTACTTGTGCTGGAGATTTAGCTAAAAAGGGATATGAAGTTACTATATTTGAAGCTCTTCATAAAGAAGGTGGAGTTTTAGTATATGGTATTCCAGAATTTAGACTTCCAAAAGAAAAAGTAGTTAAAATTGAAGTTGAAAACATTAAGAAACTTGGTGTTAAAATTGAGACTAATGTTATTATCGGAAGAACAATAACTATAGATGAATTATTTGAAGAAGAAGGATTTAAAGCTGTATTTATAGGTTCAGGAGCAGGTCTTCCAAGATTTATGGGAATACCGGGAGAAAATGCTAATGGAGTATCTTCTGCAAATGAATTCTTAACAAGAGTAAATTTAATGAAAGCAGCTGTAGACGGATATGAAACTCCAGTTAGAGCTGGAAATAAAGTTGCAGTAGTTGGTGGAGGAAATGTTGCTATGGATGCAGCAAGAACTGCACTAAGACTTGGAGCTGAAAGTCATATTGTTTATAGAAGAGGCGAATCTGAACTTCCTGCAAGAATTGAAGAAGTTCATCATGCTATGCAAGAAGGCGTAATATTTGATGTTTTAACTAATCCAAGTGAAATTTTAGTAGATGAAAAGGGATGGGTTAAAGGGATGAAATGTATTAGGATGGAACTTGGAGAACCAGACGCATCTGGTAGAAGAAGTCCAGTTGAAGTTCCTGGATCAGAATTTGTTATGGATTTAGATACTGTAATAATGTCTCTTGGAACATCACCAAATCCATTAATTTCTTCAACAACAGAAGGATTAGAAATTAATAAGAGAAGATGTATAGTAGCAGAAGAAGAAACTGGGCTTACTACTAAAGAAGCAGTTTATGCTGGTGGAGATGCAGTTACAGGAGCAGCAACAGTTATATTAGCTATGGGCGCAGGAAAAAAAGCTGCTAGCGCTATAGATGAATACCTTAGTGCAAAATAGTAAGTAGTAATCTTACATATGTTAAAAGTATAACTTTGAAAATAGAAATTTCAAAGTACAAGCACTCCACTAAATGCGAATTTAGTGGAGTTTTTAAAATAGATATGGAATTTTAATAAAGATCATAGAATTTGCCAATATTTTAAATCTGAAGATAGTGGCAGAGGGGAATAAACAGGATTATCAGATGATAACATTAAAAGAATATACTTTAAATAAGAAAGGGGAATGTTAAATGAATACATTTATAAATTTAAGTGTTAAGAAAAAACTTGTTTCAGTATTTTTGTTAGTATGTATTTTTATGCTTTTACTAGGGGCAGAAGGTGTATTAAGTTCTGCAAAAATAAATAATAATGCAGCGGAAATGTATAACAACAATTTAACATCTATTAAGGCTTTGGAGGAAATAAAAGGAAATATATCTCAAGGTAGAGAATCTCTAATTAAAATTGTTCTTGAAAGAGATAGTTCGAAAATAAATGTTGATATAGCTACTCTCGATGCTTTAACACAAAAAAATGATGAGATAAAAAAGACATATGAAAGTACTCCTTCAACACCAGAAGAGAGGAAAGCTTATGATGATTTTAAGACTGACTTAGCAAAATATCGAGAATTACGAATTAAGATTATTGACCTTGCTAAAGCTAATAACTATGATGAAGCAAATAGACTATTCAATTCAGATGTAATTGCTCTTAAAAATAGCATGGCTGAAAAATTGCAAAAATGTATTGATATAAATGGAAAAGTAGCAGCACAAGCTAATTTAGATAATACAGCTGAGTTTAACAATGTTAGATACACGATACTAATTTTCACAGCCGTAGCATTTTTAATTATTATTCTTTTGGCGTACATATTAAGTAAAAATATAATAAATCCATTGAAAAAAACACAAGAATTAGCACAAAGACTATCAAACTATGACTTTTCAACTCCAATTATAATCACAAGAAAAGATGAATTTGGACAAACAGCTGTAGCATTAAATACTGCACAAGAAAATGTAAGTAGCTTAGTAAAAGTAATTATGGAAAATTCTAAAGATATAAGTGCTTCATCTGAAGAACTTTCAGTAACGGTTCAAGAGTTATCCGCTAAAACTATTACTATAAATCAAGCAGTAGATACTATTGCTTCTAGTATGCAAGAGTCAAGTAGCGTCACAGAAGAGATAAGTGCATCTATTGAAGAAGTGGATTCAAGTATTAATATACTTTCTTCTAAAGCTATGCAAGGAAGTAATAATGCAAATCAATCTAAGGAAAGATCTACAGAAGCTAAAGATAATAGCCAAAAAGCTATCTCGGAAACTAGAAAAATATCCTCTGAAAAACAAAATAAGATGGCAAAAGCTATTGAAGATGGCAAAGTGGTAAATAGTATAAAAGTTATGGCAAGTACCATTGGAGATATAGCAGAACAAACAAATTTACTTGCATTAAATGCAGCAATAGAGGCAGCACGAGCAGGGGAGCAAGGAAAAGGTTTTGCAGTGGTAGCAGAAGAAGTCAAAAAACTTGCAGAAGATTCATCACAAGCAGTAATAAATATTCAAGATACTATTATTAAAGTTCAGGGGGCATTTAAAAGTAGTATTGATACAGGTAGAGATATATTAGAATTTATAAATACACAGGTAAATGAACAATTTGATGCTTATGGTGAAACAGGTACCCAGTATTATAATGATTCAGATTTTGTAAGCAAAATGTCTGATGAAATTGCGACTATGTCTGAAGAAATAACAGCTATGGTGGGACAAGTAAGTGAAGCTGTTCAAAATATGGCATTGTTTTCACAAAAATCAAGTGGAGAAGCAGACACAATAAGAGAAAGCATGAATGAAACTACAAAAGCCATAGAACAAGTAGTATTAACGGCACAAAGTCAAGCAGAACTTGCTCAAAAGATTAATGAAATAGTTCATAAATTTAAAATATAATTAAGAGTTGATTTTGAGAGGAGCTATTATTGAAATAGTTAATAAATGCTATTCTGAGTTGCAATGATTTATGCTCATATGAATTAATGTAAAGTAAATGTTTATTTATGGTATTAATTATAAATAAGACTTACACAATTCCAATATTCTTGTTTTCAAGGTTTTAAATAACTATATAACCCTGAACCTTTTGTACCCCATAGCTGTTTACTCTATGCGAGTATTGTGTATCACTTTCCCCAGGTTCTCTTGCTATAAAGACATCTAATCTATTGTCTACACCAAAATATTTATCAGAGCCTTTATCATTAACAATAACGAGGCCATAACTTTCTAAATATATTTTAGTATTTTGAGGGATTACATTATTAGCTACACCACCTGGTGATAATGGTTTGTTTTGACAAGTAACTGCACCTGCACTGCTATTTTCAGATTCAAGAGATGTATAAAAAGTGAGAATAAACTCTTTCAATTCAGGTTCATTCTTTTTTTCTTCCTTTTCCTTTTGCATAGCAATTTCTTTTTGTTTGAATTTTTCATCTTGCAATTCAATAGGATTTTCAATTAATTCAGTCTGATCTTTATGTACTATTTCTATATTATTATCTTCTACAACCTTTGTTGCTAAAGCGTTAAATGTTGTTATTGTGCTTATAGTATAAGTATTAAATATAAATAAAATACTTAATAAGCAAAGTAACCTATTTACTCTTAGCATTTGTCCACTCTCCTTTTATGCATATTTAATGCAACACAATAGAACTCATTAATAAATTATAACACTAATGTAAAATATTTACAGTATAAATTTTATTATGTAAGAGACTAGTTACAAAATTCAATAACTAGTCTCTTAGGCTATGGATTATTTTTTTATAAATTCAATCTAATTTACCACGAACATCATATACATCAACATCTTTCTTTGTATTAGCATGAGCGAACTTTGCGAGTGTTGGTATTCCCCAAGTAGGGTTTGAGCTATTTTCATTTTGAGCAATTGTATCATTTGAACTAAAAGTAGATTTTGAGTGTGCTACATAGCTTTTAACCTCTCGAACTTTTTTAGAATCAAAAGAAGGGTCAGATTCTAGTGAATGGATATCAATTATTTTTTCAGTATCATAAACTTTTGGAGCTGGACCATCGGGTGTTCTTTGTTTGCTCACAGTAATCACTCCTAACATAATAATTTTAAAACTTATCAGTAATATATAATAATTAAATTAGATAAATAAAATTTAGTTACATCATTATTATCTAAAAAAATAGGTATATTAATACGTGAAGTATTCAGATTATAGAGAAAATCATGGTGAAGTAGAAAAGATAAATTTTTTTAAGATTCAGAAATCAAGAAAAGGTGTTAGGATAGTATTTAAATGTAACCAAGTGGATTTTCACTTGGTTACATTTTAGATTAAGATATTTAATTACCAAATCTGTTGAAATGTTGACTTTTAAAGCCCTGATTCTCTATAGACTTATGTTTTGCATTAGGATTATGGTTATGTCCTTCTTCAGTTATTGGAGTTTGATAATTACATTTTTCCATTCTTGCAATTTTATTATCTGGTTGACTATCTTTTGTCATTAAAATACCTCCTTGCATAGTATTTTTACACAGTTAGTTTGTACAATACTGTACAAATTATCCGCTTATCTAAAAAAACAAATACCAAAGTATACTTATGATTGATTTGTTGCATCAAAACAAGATATAATGTAACGAGAATTATATCTAAATATAAAGAAACTAAGCGAAAATTGTTTGTTGGAAAGGTAATGGTTAAATGAAAGAAGTAATGGTCAAATCATTGGGATTTATTTGTATCGTGATTCTAGGATACATACTTAAGAAAAATGGCTTTTTTAAAAAAGAAGATGGACTTTTTTTATCCAAGATAGTGATGAATATAACATTGCCGGCCGCGTTAATTGCTGGTGCAAGTAGTATGAACATAAATTATGTAGCAATTATTATTATTTTAGTAGGTTTAATTAGTAATTTATTTAATATTTTTCTTGTAAAATATATAGAGCGTAGAAATTCTCCAGTTACAAAAGCTATCAGTATAATTAACTGTTCAGGTTATAATGTAGGTAACTTTGCTATTCCATTTGCAGCCAGTTTTTTTGAACCAACAGCTCTTCTTTATATGTGTATGTTTGATATGGGTAATTCTTGTATGGTACTTGGTGGTTCCTATGCACTGGCTAAAAATGAAGTAGATGGTAGCGGAAGACTAAATATTAAAAAATTAATCAAGACATTATTAAGGACAGTTCCATTTGATGTCTTGATAGTTTTATTTGTTATTTCAATATTAAAAATATCAATTCCTAAAGAAATTACGACTATTGCTTCTATGATTGGTTCTGCTAATGCATTTCTTGCAATGTTAATGATTGGAATTATATTAGAAATTAATATTACTAAGACTCAAGCAAAAGGAGTTACTAAATTGCTTGGAATTAGGTATTTTAGTAATTTAATTTTTAGTTGTAGTGTTTACTTTTTTTTACCAGTTCCAATTTTAGCAAAGCAAATGATTGTACTTGTTTTATTTGCTCCATTGTCTACAATATCAGCAGTATATAGTAAAATGATAGATCCAGATAATCCAATTCCAGCTTTAGCTAATTCCATTAGCATCATATTAGGAATTTTCATAATGACGGGTTTATTGATTGTGTTTACATAAGGTAATTGCCAACTGTATTATTATTACAATGTTGTTGTTAGTAAAATTATCAGTTTAAATACATAAAATTAAAGGTATTATGTATGATATGTCGAAGTATATATGTATATTTATTTATAGGCAAAATATATTTTATGGAAGGTGATTTTTATGTATTTAACTTGGAATTGTAGTTTGAATATAGGAATTGATAGGATTGATAATCAACATAAAGAATTATTTGATTGTTTGGAGAAATTATTGACAGCTATTGAGGATGGGAAAAGTAATGATGAGGTTATTAAAACTCTAGATTTTCTTGAGGAATATGTAATTAAGCATTTTAATGAAGAAGAAGAAATTCAAAATAAAACAAATTATCCCCTAATGGATATACAACATATACAACATGAAGATTTTAAAAGTGATCTTAAAGAATTCAGAAGAGTTTTTGAAACTCATGGAGGATCAACAGTATTAGCTTTAAATATTCAGGAAAGCCTAGTTAATTGGTTGAAAAATCATATAATGAATTTAGATAAGGATTTAGGAGACTTTTTGATTGAAATTGGTTATAATAAATAACTTGGAAAATAAGATATGTATCTAAAACAACATATTGATATTGAAAGTGAACTTAGAGCATTTAATATCAATGATATTAATGTTCTTTAAAAAACAAGTAGCTATAATAGATATTATTAATGAGGTGACTAGAATAATGGAGTTTGTAGAAAAGACTTCGGGAATGAAGTATAGAAAAGACAAAAAGGAAAAGCAGCTATCTATATTAGGCTATGGTTGTATGCGTTTTACTAAAAAAGGAAGTAGCATTGATATTGATAAGGCAGAAAAAGAAGTTATGGAAGCAATAAATAATGGGGTAAATTATTTTGACACTGCTTACGTTTATTCAGGCAGTGAGATAGCATTTGGTGAAATTCTAAAAAGAAATAATTGTAGGGATAAAATATATATTGCTACAAAGCTTCCCCATTACATGGTTAAGTCAAAAAAGGATTTAGAAAAGTATTTTAATGAACAATTAAGAAGACTTCAGACAGATCATATTGATTATTATCTTATGCATATGCTTACTGATGTGAAGACCTGGGACCGCTTAAAAGCATTAGGTGCTGATGAATGGTTAAAAGAAAAAGTTAATAATGGGCAAATTCGTAATGTTGGATTTTCTTATCATGGGAATACAGATACTTTTATTCAGCTCTTGGATGAGTACGATTGGGACTTTTGCCAGATTCAATATAATTATTTAGATGAACATAGTCAAGCCGGAAAAAGGGGATTAGACGCTGCCAGTAAAAAAGGACTTCCTGTAATTATAATGGAGCCACTCCGAGGTGGACGACTTGTTAATTTGTTACCGGAGAAGGCTAAGAACATAATAAAGGAGAATTCAAGGAAGCGTACCGCTGCAGAGTGGGCATTCCGTTGGCTTTGGAATCAACCTGAAGTTACCTGTGTATTGTCTGGAATGAATTCTCTTGAAATGGTTCGGGAGAATGTAAAAGTTGCAAAGGATGTAACCGCAGGTGAATTTACAGAAGAAGATTTTGATCTTATAGAACAAGTTAAGAATGAAATCAAGAGAAACATTAAAGTAGGCTGTACAGGTTGTGGCTATTGTATGCCATGTCCTAAAGGGGTAGATATTCCGGGGACTTTTCACTCCTACAATATGATGTATGCTGAAAATAAGAAAAATGGCAGGAGAGAATATCTTATGTGTACTGCCCTGCGAAAAGATCCAAGCAGTGCGACCCAATGTATCGAATGTGGTAAATGTGAGATACGTTGCCCACAGCATATAGAAATTCGAAAAGAACTGAAGAATGCTCGTAGGGAGCTTGAAACACCTGTATATAAAATTGCAAAGACTGCGGTGAAATTATTTAAGCTATATTAAAAGCAGAGTTTGCAAGTAAGATTTCAATATCTTTAGCAACGAGTTATATAAGTTTGAGGATCCAAATTTTAATTTAGGTTGTCAAACTTATATATAAATAGAAGTAGGCACAATTAAAAAAATAACAAGTCCATTTGTCAATGTCATTTAGATAATGATTTATCCTTGTTAAAGCCATCTAAGTATATTAAAAATATACTTAGATGGCTTTTTCTTTTGATGTATAGGAAAGCATAGAATTGAGGGAACCTGAAAGGCTGACAAGAGAAATCTTATTTGCTACTCCCCTTATTAAAAAAACTATTTGATAATAATTATTAAATAGTATAGATTAGTTTGGAATAATATGATAATATATAATTAATATAAGAAAAGAAAATTTAATAGAGTTAGATCTCTATACAGGAGGGAATGAGAATGGGAAATATAATTAAAATTAATATGTATGCAGAAATTAAAAGAAAAAATAATAATCAAGTTAAATTAGAAACTGTAGAAGAAGCTATTTTAGAATATAACGATTGGATAAAAAATACCAACAGAGAGGATAAAATAGAGAACTATGAAAAATTTTTGCAAGCTCAATAATTATTTTTAGAAGTAGGTTAGACGTTATAGTTTAATCTACTTCATTTTTTATTTTGTGGAAAACTTGTCCGAATTATAGTATTATACATATAAAATAAGTTAATGATAAAAGTAGGGGATGATAATATGATTAAAGAACACATAAAGAAAGTAATAGCTTTAGGAATAATTACTACATCAGTATTGGCATTAAATTCAATTGGAGTTTGTGCGGAATGGAGAAAAGATAATAATGGATGGTGGTATACAGAAGGTAATTCATGGACTACAGGTTGGAGGAATGTAGGTGGCTCATGGTATTACTTTAATTCAAATGGTTATATGGAACATGATACTAGCATTGATGGATATTACTTAAATTCTAATGGAGCTTGGAACATAAATTCACCTGGAAATATGAATAATGAAAACAATAATAAACAAATGGTAACTTTTGCAGATGAAAATTTAGAAAAGGTAGTGAGAAAAACTATAGGAAAACCTACAGGAGATTTATATAAGAGTGATGTTGAAAAAATCACTGAATTAGATGCAGCATTAAAAAAAATAAAAGATATTAGCGGTATTGAAAATTTAAAAAATTTACAAACACTTGATTTATGGGGTAATAAAATAAGGGATATAAGTGAATTAAGTGGATTAACTAATTTAAAAGTAATTTCTTTAGATGGTTTTAGTGTTGATGGCATAAATACATTAAAGGAATTAACTAATTTGAAAGTGCTTACTATAATTGGTCAACCAAGAGGTCATATAAATGAATTAAAGGAATTAACGAATTTACAAGAACTTACTTTAAGTGGTAGTCAAATGAGTGATTTAGAGAAAGAATCATTTAAGAAAGCTTTATCTAACTGTTATATTTATTATAATTAAGAACAGATTTTAACAATAAGTATAATAAAAAAATATACAATCTAAAAGGTATTGAAGTTAATTCATGTTATAAATGTAAAGAGGTAATTTTAACTTGATGGAATTATAACAAGAAATCCTAATATACCAGTACCGCGATACAGCATGCAAGAAATATTAAAACTTGAAGGAAGTGACTTAAATCCATTATCTCCACTAGAACGTAGAAGATTGGAAAAGAAAGTTGAGGATTTAGAAAAAGAACTAATCATTTGTAAAGAGAAAATTGAAAAAGCAAAGATATGTTTAGGTTAGGATTTATATTTTTCTAGCCTATTTTTATCTGAATTTTTATAACACATATTAACACATAAGTTTTAACGCAATACAAAAAGTTGCATAATTATATGCAACTTAAACTGTTGGTAATACTAAGCTTTTATAAATGGTGACCCCTAGGAGAATCGAACTCCTGAATCCACCGTGAGAGGGTGGCGTCTTAACCGCTTGACCAAGGGGCCGTACAACAAATACAATTCTACTCTTATTTAACTATAATGTCAATGATTTTTTCACCAGAATAATAATAAGGTGGCATTTGTATTATTTAGAAATAAATAACATAGAGTTTTTTTGCTGAATTATTGAATAAATCATAATTTTCTAAATATTAAAAAAATACACTTGTTTTTCAGTGGAAATATGTTAAACTATAATATAGTTAGTAATTTAAACAGAGGTGTATATTACTAGATATACTCATCGCTCCTCTAGTATGATTAATAAATCATACTAAATTACGACTCCTTTTTAATATTTTGTGGGATATCCATTAAGATTTGACTGCTATACAGTTAAAATTTTAATGGATATTATTATTATATTCATTAAATTATTAGTCTAGGGCTTTCTTATATTTTAATTTAGTATAAAGTTAGAGTGATGATAGTAAATCGTACAATTCTACTATTTGCAAACATTGTTATTTAAAGTGCAATTTTCTAAATTCACACTATCTTTATTAGCTAGTAAATAATCACACTTATTATCGCTTATTTCTGAATTTTTTATTGTTATTTTGCTGTTGCTGATTCCAGAATAATCAATTGTGTTAAAGAAATAGACCTTATCGGATTGGAAGTCTGAGTTTACTGCTTTTGAATTGTTTTTTATTACACACTTATCTAGTAAGACATTTGAGTTATCTAATGCTTCAATAAAACTCCAACTGAAGTTATTACCTGCAATTTCGCATTTTTCAAATGTAATATCCTTTGATCCATTTATCATTATTATATTGCTGTAAGCTTCATGATTAACTATTTTATTTTCTGTAAATTTAATTGCTTCAGAATTATAAATCTGTATTGCTCTCAATGAACAGTGATCTATTTTACAGTTTGATGCGTTAAGTTTCTTTACATTATTTAAGCTAAGGCCTATACTTCCACAGCCATATAGTTCTGAATTCATTATTGAAATGGAATTACTATTGTTGAATTGAAACACGCCTGCATCACATTCATATCCTGTTGGTGTATGACCTGCAATAATGTTTTTTATAGTAATATTGCTGGTATTAGTAAAGTTCATTATATGAGCATAACGAGGTGCTACTTTTATTTCTACATTTCCCGATTCTATACCCTCGATAGTTAAATTATGAACGTCTTGAATATTTAATTCGTTTCCATCATATACGGTGTTCCATATTACTGAATTATCTGCTTTATTAATTTGATCAATATTTGATAGATTATATACTCCTGGTTTCAATAAAATTCTTTTATTGGAACCTATGGCATTAACAAATTCCTGAGCAGTTTCAACAGTAACCTCATCAATTTTCACATCTGAATTGCTTGTTGATGCTGCCTTTTGATTAATTACCCATGCACCATCAGAACCTAATTTAAAACCATCAATTGTTTTGTCATGAGCCATATAACCATCAGAATAAAAATAATACCATTTTCCATCAATTTTCATCCAGCCTGTAGCTGATGAATCTACTGTATACCACCATCCTTTACTATTTTGTCTCCAAGAAGCACTTGCTCCTATTGAATTTAAGGACAATACTGAAGCTACTACTAATAAACTAGCTATTACTTTTGTTAATTTTAACTTTTGCATATTGTTTATCCCCCTTTTTATGTTCTAATATATTTATTTTATCATAATAAACAATTTATGAGAAATGTTATATTTAATTCCAATTTGTAGGCATAAAAAAGAGTGCTATAAAAAACAACTCATGAATTAATCTATATATTTTTTTTATAGTAGAACTGCTAAGGGAATAGATTCTTTATTTCAGATTATTTTGCAGATGAGTGGACAATAAGAAAACACCAACAATTTAGATACCTAAATGTTGATGTTTACTATAGTGGTGATAAAAGGAGAATCGAACTCCTGATTCCGCCGTATACTACTTCATATTAAAGTTCTATTTTGCTAGCCAATCTAAAACAGCTTGGTTTGCAAATGCTGAAGATTTTGCATCTATTTTTGTTACAAAGATAAGATCTCCTTTGTTTGCTACGGAGCTAACTTCAGCAAATATTTCATTTGCAGATGAAGTTGTTTTAACAAAAAATCCTTGAGGTAAAAATTGAGCCCAAGCGCCTAAAGATTTAATTTTTCCAATTAAATGAGCTTCTCCATATACAGGTTCATCAGAATGAGAGTGATCTTCGCCACATCCACAATCTTCTTTTTCATGAGAATGTGCGTGATCTTCGCCACATTCACAATCTTCTTTTTCATGAGAATGTGAGTGATCTCCACCACATCCACAATTTTCATCATGTACATGATTGTGTCCAGTAGTATCGCTTATAAAATATGTAATCATATATGCTGACATAATTGCACCGCCTTTAAAATTTGTTATATTAATATTTTTTTTAGAAATCTGAAGTAATAAGTCAAATATATAACAGATATTTTCAGATGTCTTATATTAAAATTATACTAGAATAAAATGAATTGTAAATCAAAATTATTTCTGTCTTAAAAACTTTTGCAATGAATAATTAAATTAAAACTACTTTTGGGTTGAATAAAGTATTTTAGTACTTTATAATTTAGAGGTAAGGGATGTGAAAGGAATAATAAGTCAAGGACACGAAATAGATTAGTAATCTGACTTGGTAATTTTGTAATATATATATAGTTAAAAATGATTTTTAGGTTTTATTAAAAAATTAAAAGGGAAAGTAGTGCAAATCTACTACAGCCCCCGCTACTGTAATGGAGGACTAATCTCTAAAATATCCACTGAGAAATTATTCTTGGGAAGGAAGAGATTTAGGATGACACCAAAGTCAGGAGACCTGCCTAGAAGTTTTATAAAAAATGCTACCTTCGGAGGGAAGATACTAGCAAATGGTGGAATGTAGTTCTAAGTGAAGTGAAGCGTTTAAGTGGAGTTTTATATTATAGATAAGTTTTACATTCTTAATTTGTTATTATGTATCCTCTTTGCCTAAAAACGGGTAATGGGGATTTTTTGTATATTCAAAATAATAAAATTGATACATAAATTAAAAAAGTAATGAAATGAAATTTATTTTTTAGATTATTATTTAGGAGGAAATCAAATGAAAAAGGCTATTTTAGTAGTAAGTTTTGGAACGAGTCATTTAGATGCGCTTAAAAATTCAATAGAAAAGGTTGAAGATAGAGTTAGGGATGAATTTAAAGATTACGAAGTATTTAGAGCATTTACTGCTCATATTATAATAAAAAAATTAAGAGAAAGAGATAATTTAATCATATTAACTCCAGAAGAAGCTTTAGCAGATTTAAAAGCTAAAGGATTTGAAGAAGTTATAGTTCAACCATTACATATAATTCCGGGAGAAGAATTTGATTACATAAAAGGTGTTGTAGAAAATATAAAAGATGATTTTAAGGTTATTAAACTTGGAAGACCTATATTCTTTTATCAGGGAATGAATGGACTTCCTGAAGATTACTTCTTATTTATAGATAGTATTAAAGATGTTTTACTTGGAGAGGAAAGTGTTGTATTATTTGGACATGGCACTGAACATCCCGCCAATGCAGTGTATGGAATGCTTCAAACTGTTTTAATTGACAATGGTTATGAAAATGTATTTGTAGCAACAGTAGAAGGATATCCAACAGCGGATACTGTATTGAATAAGCTTAAGAATAAAGGAATAAAGAAAACAAAGCTTGTTCCATTATTAGTTGTTGCAGGGGATCATGTGAAAAATGATATGGCATCAGATGAAGAAGATTCTTTAAAGAGTATACTACAAAGAGAAGGAATAGAAGTAACTTTACATATGCATGGACTTGGCGAAGTAGATAAATTTAATGAACTTTATATAAATAGAATTTATGATTCTATTCATGAAAAATATTTAAATGCGGGAACAACTAAGAAACTTAGATATAAAAGCAATTAATAATTACTCATTGTAAATTTTAAATTAAAACTATAAATTTCAAACTGTACATTTGTGAAATAGAAAGGAAATTATTATGAAATCTATAATCATTTCTTCAAATTGTAGTGGTGGCGGAAAAACGACTTTTACCCTTGGACTTATGAAAGCACTTAAAAATAGAAAATTAGAGGTTCAAGGATATAAAGTTGGACCAGATTATATCGATCCAGCATTCCACACTGAGGTAACAAAAAAAGCGTCAAGAAATCTTGATACTTTTTTAATGGGTGAAGAAGGTACTATAAAAAGTTATATTAAAGGTAGTGGAGATGTTGGAATAATTGAAGGGGTAATGGGCTTGTACGATGGAATTGGAGTATCCGAAAAAGGTTCAACATATGAAATTTCAAAACTTTTAGGAAATATGCCAATTATATTAGTATTGTCTCCAAAGGGCCAAAGTGCAAGTTTGTGTGCTGAAATTAATGGCTTTAAGAATTATAGAAATGCCAATATTGTAGGCATTGTATTAAATTCTATTAGTGAAAAATATTATAAATTATTAAAGTATGCAATAGAAGAAAACTGCGAAACTAAAGTGTTTGGATACATTCCTAAAGATCATAAAATAAGTTTAAACAGTAGGCATTTAGGGCTTGTACAAAGCATGGAAATACTTAATCTTCAAGAAAAATTAGATATTTGCGGTAAATTAATTGAAGAATATGTGGACTTAGATGGAATTATAAGTGGAATGCAGGAATTTCAGATAAACAATGAGTTTGAATTAAAATATGAATCTGTAGTAAATAAAGAATTTAAATGGAACAATAAATTTAAAACAAGTAAGGAAAAGAACAAATTTGCAGATAAACCGTTAAGAATTGGTGTTGCTTTAGATAAGGCATTTAGTTTTTATTATAAAGATAACTTAGAACTTTTAGAGGAACTTGGAGAAATAATTTATTTTAGCCCAATTAATGATAAAGATTTACCACAAAAGCTAGATTTTTTATATATAGGTGGAGGATATCCAGAGGTATTTAAAAAGGAATTAGAAGATAATTATTCTATGCGAAATAGTATAAAGGAAGCTTTGGACAATGGATTAAGATGTTATGCAGAATGTGGTGGGCTTATGTATTTAACAAAATCAATAGATGGAGCACAAATGGTTGGCTTTTTTGATGGAGAAAGTGTAATGACAAACAAACTTCAAAATTTTGGATATTGCAAGGTTAAGATTGATAAAAAATACTTTGATGAAAAACTTGTAATAGAAGAAGACTTTGAAATAAATGCTCATGAATTTCATAAGTCACAAGTTAACTTAAATGAAAAAAATGTATATGAAATAGAGAAAATGAAGTATGATGGAGAGATTATTAAATGGCAGTGCGGATATTTTAAGGAAAATACATTAGCGGGATATGCACACATAAATTTCCTGGGAAATATGGAATTAATGAAAACTTTAGTTAATATAAGATAGTTTTAAAATTGTAGTTATAGTTCTAAAATAAAAGGCTTAAATTAATATGTACACAATTTTGAAACAAAGAAAAATATAGAGAAAAGCTGGTGATAATATGGATTATTTAAAAGATCCTATGGGCATTGAAAAAAGAAGTTTTGAAATTATTGGAGAGGAAATGGGAGCGCATTCATTTACAGAAGAAGAATTATTAATAGTTAAGAGGACAATTCATACTACTGCTGATTTTGAATATAAAGATTTAGTGGAAATAAGTAAGAATGCAATTGAAACTGCAAAGAATCTTTTTAGTCGTGGTGTTAAAATTTATACAGATACTAATATGGCTTTAAATGGGATTAACAAAATGGCATTAGCTAAAACTAATAGTAATGTTATTTGTTATGTTAATGAAGAAAGTGTACATAAAGAGGCTAAAGAAAAAAACATAACTAGAAGTATGGCAGCAGTTGAAAGAGCTTGTAATGATAATGTAGATATTTTCGTTTTTGGAAATGCACCAACTGCACTTTTTAGACTGAAGGAATTAATAAAAGAAGGAAGAGCAAATCCAAAGCTAATAATAGCAGTACCAGTAGGCTTTGTTGGAGCAGCAGAAAGTAAAGAAAATATGGATGAATTAAAAATTCCTTATATAAGAGTCAAGGGAAGAAAAGGTGGAAGTACTGTTGCAGCATCAATAGTTAATGCACTAATGTATATGGTTGCTCCGAGATAATTAAACAAAAAAAGTTAATTAGTTAATGGATAGTGTTAGTTAGAAATTGAATAATAATGATATTGGCAGAGTTTGTAGTTTTTAGAATGATACCATAAGGTAATATAAATAGGGAAATTATCAAAAATGACAAAATAGTTATAGAAACGGGGGAATAGCGATGATACTTTCAGGAAAAGAAATAAAAAATAAGTTGGGAAAAGAAATAGTAATTGAACCATTTACCGAGAAACAACTTAATCCGAATAGTTATAATTTAAGGTTGCATAATGAACTACTTGTTTATGATGAAACAATTTTAGATATGAAAAAACAAAATAAAGTAAAAAAGATGGTTATACCTGAAGAGGGTTTGATTTTAGAACCAGGAAAATTATATCTTGGTAGAACATTAGAATATACAGAAACAGATAAGTATGTGCCAATGCTAGAAGGAAGATCTTCAATTGGAAGACTAGGATTATTTATACACGTTACTGCTGGATTTGGTGATGTGGGTTTTCGTGGATATTGGACATTAGAAATATTTTGTGTTCAACCAATAAGAATTTATTCGGGAGTTGAATTATGTCAAATATATTATCACAGCATTGAAGGCGATTATGATATGTATTGTAGTGGGAAATATCAAAATAATGAAGAAGTTCAGGCAAGTCTTTTGTATAAGGATTTCGAGTAGAATGTAAGCTTTATAAGTATAGATTGAACTATAGTAGATATTATGCTTTTTATAACATGATAATGTGATTGTTAAAAGATATAAAAATAATCCTAATCCTATTATTAAGTAGAATAGGATTAAGAACATTTTGTATATTATCAATTTATTTTAAAGTTGTTAATTAATAAATGTAACATCTAATGGATTTCTCTCTACTAGTTTCTTATATTTATATTTTGGATATCCAACCATAACAGCACCTGTTATAACTCTGTCTTCAGGTATATTAAATAGAGAAAGCAGTGGTACAAAGTTTGAAAATGCACACATTTCAAATAGTCCAGCCCAGCAAGAACCAAGTCCAATGGAAGTTGCATATAGTTCAGCATAGGTAAGCTGAGAAATAGTATTTTCTCTTCCATTTTTAAATTCTTTTGGAGCTGTTGCTAGGATAAGATGTGGAGAATTACGTAACACGGTATCCATTCCGGTAGTCTTATGAGTTTGAACATGTCTTTGAAAACTCCAATGAGATGGATTTTCAAGTTGCTTTTCCATCCATTCATAAATAATGTTTATAGCCTTTTTCAATATCGTTTTATTTTCCACTATTACATAAGAAATGCCTTGGCTGTTACTGGCAGTAGGTGCATAATGTGCAATATTAATTAATTCTAATAAATTTTCTCTAGGTACAGGTGCATCTTTATAACAACGTATTGAACGACGAGATCTAAGAAAATGCTCTGCAGTTTTTGAATTTATAACTGGAAAGTTTTCTATGTCAATTTGGTCGGCTATAGGGGATTTTATATTATCTAGTGCTCCATTAGGACATACAGCAACACATTGTCCACAAGCAATACAGCTATTTGCATTAGTTACATTAGGTCCGGTTTTGTTTATAGATAAAACTCCACTTGGACATACTTTTGAACAAAGCCCACATTTAATACATTTTGATTGGTTTACATTGATTAAATTCATTAAATTTCACTCCTAATTAGTTAACAATATTTACTTCATAATCAAGTTTCTATGATATAATACACTTTACTTGATTATGTTAATATTATCTAGTACGCACTTTTTAGGAACGTAGTTACCATTTGTATACCATATAGAAGTGCTTAAAGATGTATGAAGGAGTTAAAAATGATAGAATTTAAAGGCATTGATTATAATTGTTCTATGGAATTAACATTAGATATTATAGGAGGTAAATGGAAACCTATTATTATTTGGCATTTAGGTAAAAAAACTATGCGTTTTAATGAGTTGAAAAGAAGTTTACCTAATATCACACAAAAAATGTTAACTCAACAGCTTAGAGCATTAGAAGAAAGTCAGTTAATTAATAGGGTTAGTTATAATCAAGTTCCACCTAAAGTGGAATATTCACTTACTGATTATGGAAGAAGTCTTTTGCCAGTTCTAACTGATCTTTGTGAGTGGGCAATTAATTATTCTAATTTAATTAGATGTGAAAATACATACAGACAAGAAACAAAATAAAAATAAAAATATTAAACAACTAAAAAATTCTTATATAGCCAAGTGGGTTTGAATGTAGAAATTTAATTGCAATATATATATTTAATAAATTTGGAGGTGAATATTATGTTTGAGATGTATATTGAGACTGGTGGAAAAAAATTAAGATGTGGATATACTACTGGTTCGTGTAGTGCGGGAGCTGCAAAGGCTGCTACTATGATTCTTTTTAATGAAGCAGAAACATTAAGGGAAATAGAAATAACATCTCCAAAAGGAATTAATATAACAATGAATATAGAATCTATAGTGAAATATGATGATTATGTTGAATGTACTATTTTAAAATATAGTGGTGATGATCCAGATAGTACAAGGGGAATTGAAATAAAGGCAAAGGTTAAAAAAATTGGGACAGTTGATAATACACAATGTACAGACAAAAGTAAAGATGAAGTAACTCATAATTCGCAGTGCAAACTGGATGATGATTTTAATGAAATTGAAGATGCAGATATGGTTGTACTCAAAGGTGGCATTGGTGTTGGGACTGTTACTAAGGATGGACTTTTTGTACCTAAGGGGCAGCCTGCTATTAATCCTGTTCCAAGAAAGATGATAAAAGATGAAGTAATGAAGGTTTTACCTAAGAAAGAAAGGGTTGAAGTAACAATTTCGGTACCACAAGGAATAGAAATTGCTAAAAAAACTTTTAATCCAAGGCTTGGGATTGAAGGTGGAATTTCAATACTTGGGACAACAGGAATTGTTTATCCAATGTCAGAAGAATCCCTTAAGGCATCTATAAAATTAGAAATTACTCAAAAAGCTTTAAATAATGAAAGATTAATTTTAACTTTTGGAAGTTTAGGCGATAATTATAGCAAGGAGCTTGGATTTAAAGAAGACGAAATTGTTATATGCTCAAACTTTATAGGCTTTGCACTAGAAACTTGTGTTTCATGCAAAGTTAAGTCTATTATTATAGTTGGACATATAGGTAAGATGAGCAAAATAGCTTATGGTTGCTTTAATACCCATAGTAGAGTAAATGGAGTAAGGCTTGAAGTTGTTGGATTGGAGCTTGCACTTCTTGGATATGATATTTCGCTTGTTAAAAAAGTTCTTGAGGAAAAGACTTGTGAAGGTGCAGTTAAGATGCTAGGCTTAGGATATTCAAAACTTTATGAAAACATTGGAAAGAAGATTGTTGCTAAAATTAGTGAATATGTTTATGGAGAATTAGAAGTTGAAGCAGTTATGTATTATGGAGCATCAAAACCTAATTTGCTTTGGAAGTCAGATGGAATTGATAAGGGGAATATTCACAGGAGGATGCAAAAATGATTTATATTGTAGGGCTTGGACCTGGACATAAGGATTATATTATGATTAAAGCTTTGGAAATAATGAATAAGTCTGATATTATAATTGGATTTAAAAGAGCAATAGATTCATTAAATTTCATTGATAAGAAGAAAATTTACATAAATAAGTTAAATGATATTGATAAGTTTATAGATAGTGAAGAAAATAGAGATAAGAATATTTCGATTGTTGCATCCGGAGATCCAACCTTTTATGGTATAACTAATTATATAAAAAGTAAAACTGTTTTAGAAATTGATGTGATACCAGGAATTAGCTCATTTCAATATTTAACTTGTAAGCTTAAGATGCCATGGAATAATGCATATTTAGGTAGTCTTCATGGAAGAAAACAAGAATTTTTAGAGAAGATTAATAATAATGAATTAAGTATTTGGCTTACAGACAAAGAAAATAATCCATCTGCGCTATGTAAAACTTTGCATGAAGCTCAAATTAATTGTAAAGTAATAATTGGAGAAAATTTATCTTATAAAGATGAAATTATAAGCGAAGGAAGTCCAAAAGACTTTTTAAGTGAAAATTATAGTCCACTAAGTATTTTTATAGTTAATAGATACAATGAAATGTAAAATTAAAAACATACACGTTTATACATTGGAAATTCTAAAATTCTTTAGAATATTAGAACTTTAGAATTCTAGAATTTTAGAATTTGCTTGCAAAATGCCAGTTAAGAGAGATCGGAAGGAAAACTTAGGCTCAGTATGTTAGTAAATTTGAGTTCTCTACAAAAGAAACTTAGGGCTCACATGCGTTCGCTGAGTACTCACAGAGTAAGCGACCATCATCAAATCATAGATTAGAGATGTCTGCTTAACTGATTCACAACAAAGTATTTTTTTTATAAGCTAACGAACTTAGGCTGTTAGTTAAGGCTGTGAGAACCTAAATGTAAAAGCTCACAGAGAAAGTTCGAAGAACGAAATGTAAAATGCTCGAAGAGAAAGTTCATGTTTCCAAATATAAAAGCTCTAAAGAGAAAGTTCTGCTAACCAAATATAAAATTTGGAGCATCACTTTTTGGACATTCACTTTTCGATTCTCACTTTTTGGACTCTCGCGTATCTACTTAAAACAGAGGAGGGAACTTTTATGGTTATTATAAAAGATGAAGAATTTATTAGAGGAAATTGCCCAATGACAAAGGAAGATATAAGAATACTTTCGATTGTGAAGATGAATTTAAACGAAAATTCTTTAGTTTTGGATGTGGGAAGCGGAACAGGAAGTATTACAGTTCAAGCAGCTAAGATTGCAAAAAATGGCAAGGTACTAGCAATAGAAAAAGAAGATGAAGCTTTTGAAGTTACTGAAAGTAATGTTAGAAAGTTTGAGTGTGATAATGTGAAAATAATGAAAAAAGAAGCAAGTAAGGTATTAGATAATTTAATTTCACAAAATCTAAAGTTTGATTCAGTATTTATTGGTGGGAGCAGTGGAAATTTAGAAGAGATAATGCTTAAAGTCAATTCTGTTCTAATTAAAAATGGAACAATAGTTATGAATTTTATTACTTTAGATAATGCATGTAAAGCAATTGAAATTATTAAAACTTTAAATTATAAATTTGAAGTTTCACTAATTAATATAAGTAAAAATCGTGAAAATACATTGATGATGATAGCAAATAATCCTATATATATAATTCAGTGTATTAGAGGTTAAGGCACAATCAAAAAAATAACAAGTCTATTTGCTAGTCTATTTTCCATTATAAAGGAAGCTCGACTCGCATACGCTCTTCTTGAGTAAGCGAGTCACACAAAATCATTTTTTAATGAGGTTAACACCCTTTGGTTGTTAACTAAGTTCGAAGAGCCAAATATAAAATTTGGACTCTCATTTATCTGCTCATCGGCCAATCGACCTAATAGGCTCGCTATGAGGGCGATTTGATGAAAAATATTCATGGCAACTTTGGGCTTGTTATTTATTTTCATGTGCCTAAATTAGAAAGTGAGGAATTAAACAAATGGCAACATTATACGGAATAGGGGTAGGACCTGGAGATTCAGAACTACTAACAGTTAAGGCAGTAAGAACTATAGAAAAGTGTCAAGTTATAGTTGCGCCATGTGCAACAGAAGATGGTGAAAGTATTGCACTTGAGACTGTTAGAGAATATATAAAACCAGGAACGGAAGTAATTATAAAGCATTTTCCAATGGGAAAAAAGGATAGAGTTATAAAAGCATTGGAAGCTTATGAATTTATAGAATGTAGACTTAAAGAAGGAAAAGATGTTGTATTTTTAACAATTGGAGATCCTTATGTTTACAGTACATATAGTCACATGTTAAAGCATGTTAGAGATTGTGGATTTGAAGTACAAACAATTCCAGGAATAACATCATTTTGTGCAGCAGCAAGTTTAGTTAATAAAACTTTAGTAGTTGGTGATGAAAAATTAGTAGTTATGCCAGCAACTAAGGCATGTGAAATAACTGATGAAAAGTTTGTTATAATAATGAAGTTATATAAACATGAAGAAGAGGTACTTGACATTTTAGAAGAAAAAGGTTTCGATTATGTTTACGCAAGTAGAGTTGGAAGAGAAGGCGAAATGGTTTCAACGGAGCGAGAAGAGATATTACAACTTAGAGATTATATGTCTTTAATTATAGCAAGCAGAAATTAGATCAATTAACAGTTAACAATTAACAATGAACAATTGAGGAGAAAATCTCTACGAGATTTTTTATAAAATATATTGTTACAGAAATTGCAGAGCAATTTCAACCTTAATTGTTAATTGTACACTGTTAATTGTTAATTGAATCAGAAGGAGTGTAGAATATGATTTATTTTATAGGTGCAGGTCCTGGAGCTGTTGATTTGATAACAGTTAAGGGGAGAGATTTATTAGAAAGAGCAGATGTTGTAGTATATGCTGGCTCTTTAGTTTCTAAGGAACATTTAGAATATTGTAGACATGATGTCCAAGTTTACAATTCTGCAAATATGACTTTAGAAGATGTAATGGAAATTATGACAATGGAAGAGCAAATGGGTAAATTAGTTGTAAGATTACATACAGGCGATCCATCAATTTATGGAGCTATAAGAGAACAAATGGTGGAGCTCGATAGAGTTAATATTTCTTATGAAGTTGTACCAGGGGTTAGTTCATTTACAGGAGCAGCAGCAGCAATTAATAGAGAATTTACTTTGCCGGGAGTATCTCAAACTGTTATTTTAACAAGGGTTGAAGGGAGAACTCCAGTTCCAGAAAATGAAGATCTTGAAGCGTTAGCATCCATTGGAGCATCAATGGCAATATTTTTATCAATTTCTATGATTGATAAGGTTGTTGAAAAATTAAGAAAAGGATATAAAAAAAATGTTGCTATAGCTGTAGTGGAAAGAGCAACGTGGTCAGATCAAAGAATAATAATGGGTCATTTAGATGATATAGCAGAAAAAGTTAAAGAAAGCAATATAACTAAGTGTGCTCAAATATTAGTTGGAGATTTTATTGATAGTGACTTTGAAAATAGTTTATTATATGATAAGAATTTTTCACATATGTATAGGGATGCTGAGGATACAAAATAATGGAGAAAAGCAATTCTTTGAGCGAAGATGTTAATTGTAAGAATAAAGAAATAGATAATAAGAGAATTGATAATGAGAAAAATGATGACGTAGCTTTTGGATATTCTGAAAAGAGCATAAGCATAGTTTGTCCATCGCCTAAAGGAAAAGAAATAGCTTTAAAACTGCAACAACACTTAAATGCAAAACTTTATATAAAAGAAAGTCATAATGAAGATTTTAAATTAAATGACATTACAAAAGAAGTTATGAAAACTTCAAAAGGAGTTATATTTATCGCTTCAACAGGAATTGCAGTAAGAGCAATTGCAACATTTTTAGAAGGTAAAGATAAAGATCCAGGAGTTGTAGTAGTTGATTTATCATCTAAATATGCAATAAATATTTTAAGTGGACATTTAGGCGGAGGCAATGAACTTACACTTAGAGTAGCACAAATTCTAAATGTTCAATCTATTATAACTACAGCAACTGATAATTTGGATTTAATTGCACCTGATGTCCTTGCAAAAGATAACAATTTAATCATAGAAGATTTAAAGAAGGCTAAGTATATAGCTTCACTTTTGGTAGAGGAAAAAACAATTGGAATAAAAGATGAATATGATATGATTAAAATTAGTAAGGGATATGAGAAAATTCAAGGTTTAAAAGAAAATTGCATTTGGATAACTCATGATTTAGAGAAGAATATTATCCAGGGGAAGTTAGATTATTCTAAGATATTAAGACTAATAAAAAAAGATGTGGTTTTAGGAATTGGCTGTAGAAGAGGTACACCTTATGAAAAATTATATGATTTTATAAATAATAGTTTGCTAAAATATAATTTAGATATAAGAGCAGTGGCATATATAGTCTCTGTGGATGTAAAATCAAATGAAGAGGGAATTATTAAATTATCACAAAAGATTAATTGCCCATTTAAAACCTTTGAAAGAGAAGAAATAAAAACTGTTCAAGATAAATATGAAAAAAGTGAATTTGTACTAAAAACTCTTGGAATAACTGGAGTTTGTGAACCTTGCGTAGATCTTGCAGGAGCAGAAGTTATTGTAAGTAAAGTAAAGCATGAGGGGATGACTCTAGCTATAGGAGTACTGAAAAATACTTAGGCACAATCAAAAAAATAACAAGTCCATCTGCCAGCCTATTTTCCATCATCCTGCGTCATTAAAATACCATAATAGGCCCGCTATGATGGCACTTTACTTCCTTGCATGATGAAAAATATTCATGGCAGTTTTGGACTTGTTATTTATTTTCATGTGCCTTAGCAGAATTCTTTACAAAATATGTTATGATAGTTATAGGTTATTCAATTTTCGTTACACGTGAGATTATTGCAGAAGGCAAAAATATTATTTTTAAAGTTAATGAATAGATTTTAGATAAATAAAATCTATTAAGGGAAAAGGGGGAGAATATGACGATTTTAGATATGTTAATTAGTAGACATACAAATAATAACTTAATAACAAATGCATTAGAGATTATTAAGGATGATTATACAAACTTAGTAAATGATAATTATGAATTGACAATCGATGAAAATAGTGAATTAGCAATTAAAATTCCCAGCTTAGAAAAGCGAGATGAATATGTATACAATAGTATAGCTGAATATCAATATCCTTTAATAATGTGTATGAGGATTTCAGAATCAAATAATAATGAAAAATATGGACATGTATTAGCTAAGTTTTTGGAATTATATAAAGATAAGTTAGAATTGTTTTTTAAAGATGTAATTACAGTTAATAAGTTAAAGGAAAGAATATTAAAAACTAAGTATAATATAGATACTGTAACTTATGCTTCAATAATTATAATGGTTTTAGGCGCAATATCTTTATGTATATTATCGGATGCGTCTCAAATAGTAAGAAATGTAATTGTAATAGGAATAGTGATATTTTCTATAACGGCTTTAGTAATGCAAATTACAAAAGAAGGACAAGTTAAAAATGTTGTAGACGCTTATATTAATTTAGTAAAAACAGAATGGTATGTAAAAGAATTAAAAAAACAATATGTGTTTCTTTGCAACTTTATGGGATAAAGTATTAAAAATTTAATACAATATTATTAATATAGATAACCACAGTGGAACTCATACTTATGCCTACATCCGCCGAAATTGAATATGCTCCTAAGTATAGTAAATGTTGAATATAATACCAAGCATAAGTAAAACTTTAGTAGTGGGCATCTATATGATTAAGACATATTTAAAATTTAAAAATAGCAACTTAAATGGACCTATCTGTAGTAATAGAGGGTCCTTTTATTATGCTAAAATTATTTGTAATAGTGTATTAATTATGGTAAGTATATATACTTAGTAGTAGGAAAACATATAAGGATAATTAAACTTGATTTTAGTAAAAAATTGACTTGATTTTACTTGTGATATACACTAAAAGTATATTAATTAATTTATGCAAAGTATTTGAATAGTATTCTAACTATTTATTTTAATGATTATTATTAATAAGGAGGAAATTCAGGTGGCTACTATAAAAGAAATAGCATCTCTTGCAGAAGTTTCTATATCAACAGTTTCTAGAGTTTTAAATTTTGATGAAACATTAAATGTTACTGATATTACAAGAGAAAAAATACTAAAAATCGCAGATGAGCTTGAATATATATCATCAAAAACTAAAAAGTCTAAAAACAAAAGATCTCAAAATATAGGGATTGTTTATTGGTATAATTATGAGGAAGAGCTAGGAGATCCATATTATTTATCAATAAGATTAGCAGCTGAAAAAAAGTGTAATCAAAATAACTTTAATTTAGTAAAATTGAGTGAAGATAGTGATATTAATGATATTAAAAATGTTAATGGAATAATTGCAATTGGAAGATTTACAGAGTCTACTATAGAAAAATTAGCAAGTGCAAATGAAAATATAGTGTTTGTAGATTTTTCACCTGATGAAAATAGATTTGATTCTGTAATGGCGGATTTAGGGAAATCTACAACTAAAATATTAAACTATTTATATGAACTTGGTCATAGAAAGATAGGTTTTATTGGTGGTAAGGGACCAGACGATTTATCTTATGAAAATATCAATGCGGATGAAAGATATATTAAGTATAGGGAGTTTATGGAGCAAAAGGGTATATATAATCCTGAATACAGATACCAAGGGGAAAGATTTTCGTTTAAAGTGGGATATGATCTTGCAATAGAAGCATTAAAATCTAAAGATAGAGTTACTGCACTTTTTGTTGGAAATGATACGATGGCAGTTGGAGCGTATAAGGCAATCTCAGAGGCAGGCTTATCTATACCAAACGATATTAGTATTGTTGGATTTAATGATCAACCTAGTGCGAAATATATGATTCCATCATTAACAACTATAAGGATACCAAGCGAGTACTTAGGAAGTGCAGCTGTTGATTTGTTAATTGAAAATATAAATGGAAGCAGAGAATATAACAAAAAGGTAATAATACCAACTGAATTTAAAATAAGAGAAAGTTGTACACCATTGAAAAAATCGGAAATGTAACCTAAAACTTATTAAGTGCAACTCCAAATTTTAATATAATAAAAAAGTTTACTAAAAACAATAAATATTTAGTAAACTTTTTTGTTGCATAAAAGAAATTATCTAACAAATTAGTAGGATTTCCTTACTGAACAACATAAAAAATTACTATAATCTAAAAAAAGAACAAATTTAATTTTTGATGTTATAAAATTATTACCAATTATCATTAATATTATAATAACGTTTACTATGCTGAAATTGCTATAATGTAAACAGATACATAAGTGATATAAATAAAAGAAGTTATGTATAAACCGAAAAAATTTAAGGGGGAATTATTTATGAAACTTAAAAAAATTATGGCAACTGTTTTAACTACTGCAATGGTATTTGGCTTGGTTGGATGTGGATCATCATCAAGTAGTAGTTCGGGATCAACAACTAAAGCAAAAGATGATAAAAAAATTACTGTTTGGGCTTGGGATGATACATTCAACATCAAAGCTGCAAATATGGCGAAAGAAAGATATTTAAAGGATCATCCAGATGTTACTATTGATGTAGTAAGTATGGCACAAGATGATGTAGTACAAAAATTAAATACAAGTCTTTCATCAGGTACATATGATGGACTTCCTAATGTTGTATTAATTGAAGATTATAAGATTCAAAATTATATACAATCTTATCCAGGAGAACTTAAAGATTTAAGTAGTAAAGTTGATAAAACTAAATTTATGGATTATAAATTAAATGTTATGACAGAAGGAAGTAAGTTATATGGAGTACCATTTGATAGTGGTGTAGCAGGATTATTTTATAGAACAGACTTAATTGAACAAGCTGGATATACGAAAGAAGATATGAAAGATCTTACTTGGGAGAAATATATTGAAATTGGAAAAGCTGTAAAAGCAAAAACTGGAAAAGCAATGCTTACTATTGATCCAAGTGATTTAAATCAACTTAGAATCATGATGCAATCAGCAGGTTCATGGTATGTAAAAGCAGATGGTAAAACAGTAGATATAGCTGGTAATGAAGCGTTGAAACAAGCTGTTACTATCTATAAACAAATGGTAGATGCAGGCATTACAAAGCAAGTATCTGGATGGGATGCATTCCTAGCAGCGTTCCAAAAAGGTGATGTTGCAAGTGTTGCAAGTGGTTGTTGGATTTCTTCTTCAATACAAGCTTCACAAGATCAAAGTGGAAAATGGGCAGTAGCTGCTATTCCAAGATTAGGAGCAAATGCGAAATCAGTAAATGCATCTAATAGCGGTGGTAGTAGTTGGTATGTTTTAGATAAAGTTGGCAATTCAGACTTAGCTGCTGACTTCTTAGGAAGCACATTCGCATCAAGCGATGATTTAATGAATGATTTAGTACCAGGAATTGGATTAGTTAGTACATTAAAATCAGCAAGCTCAAGCAAAAATTATACAGAACCTGTAAAATTCTATGGCGATCAAGCAGTATTTAAAGATTTTTCAGATTGGTCTACAAAAATCCCTACTGTAAACTATGGTCTTTACACATATAAATTAGAAAGTGTTATGTCAGAAGGAATGCAAAAAATCGTTGCTGGAGAAGACATAGATTCAACACTTAAGAATACACAAGCTCAAGCAGAAGCTGCAGTAAGTAAATAGTAAAATAACTATAATTAAAAAATAGAAATTTATAGAGACTATTTGTTAAAATTTTAAATATAGATTTAGCAAATAGTCTTTATAAATCCTAAGGGAGTTGATTAAAAATGAAGCGTAAAAACCATACAGGAATGAACAGCAAGGAAAACCTTTGGGGTTGGATATTTGTATCATTAGGCACATTTTTATTAGGATTATTTGTATTTTATCCTATGGTACAATCTTTAATTATGTCATTAAAAACAGGTAAGGGAAATAGTTTAAAGTTTAGTGGCTTAGATAACTATATAAGAATGTTCTCAGATCCAACTTTAATTAAAGCCGTAGGAAATACATTTATATTTTTATTAGTTCAAGTTCCAGTAATGATTATTTTTGCACTTATTATTGCTTCAGTTCTTAATGATAGAAAATTAAAATTTAGTGGATTTTTTAGAACAGCAATTTTCTTGCCTTGTGTAGCATCTTTGGTTGGATATTCAGTTATTATTAAGAGTATATTTTCATCAGATGGTTTAGTAAATAAATTACTTATGGCTATTCATGCTATTTCAGTACCAATTGAGTGGGTTACACATCCATTTTGGGCTAAAATATTAATGATAATTGCAATTACTTGGAGATGGACAGGATATAATATGATATTTTATTTAGCTGGGTTACAGAATATTGATAATTCAATTTATGAAGCAGCTGATATTGATGGAGCATCTCCATTTAAGAAATTTACAAGTATAACAATACCATTATTAAAACCTATAATTTTATTTACAACAATTACTTCAACGATTGGGACGTTACAACTATTTGATGAAGTTGTAAATATTACAAAAGGTGGTCCAGCTAATTCAACAATGACTATTTCAAAATATATATATGATTTATGCTTTACGTATACACCAGACTTTGGATATGCAACAGCAGTAGCTTATCTTATTGTTGTTATGGTAATAATATTAGCCTTAATTCAATTTAAAATAGGAGGCGACAAAAATGACTAGGAAGTTAAATTTAGCAATTAAGTATTTATTTTTAAGTGTAGCATCGTTAGTTTCTATATTTCCATTCTTTTGGATGATTATTAGTGCAACCAATAAATCAGTTGACGTAACAAGAGGGAAGTTATCTCCAGGAAGTGATTTTATGGAAAATTTAAATAATCTTTTAAAGCCAGAGCTGGGATTTGTTACTTCTTTGAGTATGTCAGCAAAAATTGCAATTATAACTACTATACTTGCACTACTCGTGTCATCTATAGCTGGCTATGGGTTTGAAATATTTAGAACTAGGTCTAGAGATAGATTATTCACAATTTTACTTTTATCTATGATGATTCCATTTTCAGCATTGATGATACCGTTATTTAAACTTTTTGCATCAGTAAATGGAACACCTTTGAAATTCATGGGATTAAATTCATTATGGGCTGTAATATTGCCTGGTGTTTGTACTGCATTCTTAATTTTCTTCTTTAGACAAAATACAAAAGCATTTCCTAAAGATATTTTAGAGGCAGCAAGAATTGATGGTTTAGGGGAAATTGCAATCTTCTTTAAAATATTTATGCCAACTATGAAATCAACTTATGCAGCAGCAGCAATTATTACATTTATGGGTTCATGGAATGCTTATTTATGGCCATTAATTGCATTACAATCACCAGAAAAGAAAACTGTTTTACTTATAATTTCCAAAATGTCATCAAGTTATTCACCTGATTATGGTTTAATTATGATAGCTATAGTAATTACAACTATACCTACTGCATTAATATTCTTCATTATGCAAAAGCATTTTGTTGCAGGAATGACTGGGGCAGTAAAATAACATTCCATAAAATTAGAAAATGTAATTTAATCACAAGAAGTTGAAATAGAGAATAAATTTCTTGTAAGATAATGAAAATAAGTGTGTTCATAAAATATTGGAGGAAAAGCTTATGAAGAACGAATTTACCATACTTAATAGTAAAATAAATGGATTTCTACACGGTGGTGATTATAATCCAGATCAATGGCTAAAATATCCTGAAGTATTAAAAGATGATGTTCGCCTTCTCAAACTTGCAAATTGCAATTGCGTTTCTATAAATATATTCGGATGGAGTGCAATAGAGTCAGAGGAAGGTAAGTATACATTTGAGTGGTTAGATAAAATTATGGATGACATGGCGAAAAATAATATTCATGTAATTTTATCTACACCAAGTGGTGCAAGACCTGCGTGGATGTCAGAGAAATATCCAGAAGTTTTAAGAGTAAATGGTGATAGAACTAAAAACCTTCATGGGCAAAGACATAATCATTGTTTTACTTCACCAATATATAGAAAAAAAACTTATGAAATCAATAAAATTTTAGCTAAAAGATATAAAGATCATCCAGCTTTAATTATGTGGCACATTTCTAATGAATATGGAGGCGAGTGTCATTGTGAACTTTGCCAAGAAGCATTTAGAAATTATCTTAAGGGAAAGTATAATAATGATTTAGAAAAATTAAATGAAGTATGGTGGACGGGATTTTGGAGTCATAGATTTAATAGTTGGTCACAAGTAGAAAGTCCATCAGAAAAAGGTGAAATATATGTTCATGGACATAATCTTGATTGGAAGAGATTTGTTACAGAGCAAACTATAGATTTTTATAAAAATGAAATTGCACCAATAAGAGAAATAACTCCAAGTGTTCCTGTAACAGCTAATTTCATGGGAAATTATCCTCATATGGGATTATTCACAGGCCTTGATTACTGGAAATTCGCAAAAGAAGTAGATGTAGCATCTTGGGATAACTATCCTGCATGGCATAATGATTTTGAAACTACTGCTGAACTTGCAGCTAATGTTGGATTTGTACATGATATATATAAATCTTTAAAAGGAGGGCAACCGTTTTTAATTATGGAAAGCACGCCAAGTCTAGTAAATTGGCATGATACTAATAAATTAAAACGTCCTGGAATGCATTTACTATCATCAATGCAAGGTTTAGCTCATGGGGCAGATTCGGTTTTATATTTTCAATGGAGAAAAGGAAGAGGAGCTTCAGAAAAATTCCATGGAGCTGTAGTAGATCACTCAGGACATGAAAACACTAGAGTGTTTAGGGAAGTAACAGAAGTTGGAGAAACATTAAATAAGTTAAAAGAAATTCAAGGATCAACTAGCAAATCAGAAGTAGCAATAATATATGATATTGAAAATAAATGGGCTATTGATGATGCACAAGCTCTAAAGAAATATAAAAAGGGCTATGAAGAGAGCTGTCAAGAATGTTATAAGGTATTTTGGGGAAATGGAATTCCAGTGGATATTATTAATATGGACTGTGATCTTTCAAATTATAAACTTATAGTAGCACCAATGTTATATATGATTCGTCCGAATGTTTCAGAGAGAATTAATGAATTTGTAAAGAATGGTGGAACACTTGTAACTACTTATTTTAGTGGGATTGTAGATGAAAATGATCTTTGTTTCTTAGGAGGATTCCCAGGACCGCTCCGAGATGTTACAGGAATTTGGTCAGAAGAAATAGATTCCTTATATGATAATGAAGTAAATTATATAGACTTTAATGATGTCAAAGTAGATGGATTAAAAGGCAGTTACAAAGTGAATGATTATTGTGATTTAATTCATGCAGAAACTGCAGAGGTTCTTGGAGTATACAAAAATGATTTTTATGCAAATATGCCAGCACTCACAGTAAATAACTATGGAGAAGGAAAAGCATATTATATAGCAGCAAGAACAGGTGAAGATTTTAATAATGATTTCTATTTAAAGCTTACTCACGATTTAGACATAAAGAGTGTTATTGATGGAAAATTACCTAAGGGTGTTACAGCGCAAATGCGTAGTAATAAAGATAATAAATATACATTTATCATGAATTTTACAGAAGAAGAAAAGAAAATATCACTGGGAAAAGAAGAATATGTAGATATGATTACAGGAGAAAAAGTGAGCAAGGAAATTATATTAAATCAATATGGGGTAAAAGTGTTAAAACAATAAACTGATTGAGGGTTTGTGATATTTTTGGGAATTGAACTGTTATCTCTCTAATTCTTGAAAATATTATTTGATAGGAATAATTTTTAGTAAATATAAAGTTAACTTGCTTTCATAAGAAGGGTGAAACTATGAAAATTAAAGCGAAATTAGTTTTAGCATTTGTTTTAATTGTAAGTACTATTTCAATAAGTATATTTGCAATTATTTATTCTAATATTAGTAAAATGGCTTATGCTAATTATGAACAAACAGTAACTACTACTAGTAAATTAGGTTATGCATATGTGGATATGAAATACCTTGGTAAATGGAAAGCTTCTGATGGAAAACTATATAAAGGGGATTTCAAAATTAGCGATAATAATCAAATCGTAGATTATCTTCAAAATGAAAGTGGTGCTATGATTAGTATATTTTTAGGAGATACTAGAGTTTCTACAAACGTTATGGATGAAAAGGGGAATAAAGCAGTAGAAACAAAGGCTTCTGATGAAATCATTGATTTAGTTTTGAAACAAGGAAAAACATATGTTGGAAAAGCACAAGTGTTAGGTAGAGATACATTGTGTCAATACACGCCTATTAAAAATGCCCTTGGGGACACAATAGGAATGTGGTCTGTTGGTATAGATTATAGTGTTATAACTCAATATGTATTTAGGACTATTTCAAGCATTGCTATAATAATTTTAATACTTATAATTATAGGAATAGTCATATTTAATAAAATAGGATCTATTATTGTTAAATCAATTCATAAATTTAATGAGTGCTTATTAGTTATGTCCAGTGGTGATTTTACAGTTGCTTTAGATGATAAATTCTTGAAAGCAAAAGATGAAACAGGTACTATGTTTAAGAATCTAACAGTAATGCAAAACAACATAAGATTAATACTGAAAAATATAGAAAATCAGATATACTTGACTTCAAATACGAGCAAAGAATTAAATTTAACAGTTACAGAATTAAACTCTATTGTTGAAGATGCCAATATTGCTACTGAACAAATTGCAGCAGGATTAGAAGAATCAGCTGCATCTACAGAAGAAATAAGTTCAACAACTAATGAAATGGAAAATTCCGTTGAAGGAATTTCTGATACTACTAAAAAAGCATTATTATATTCAGAAGAAATTAAAAATCGAGCTAATAATTTTAAAACTGATTCTATAAACTTAGAAAACGAAACGCTTAAACTATGTAGTGAAAATAGTGATAAATTAAAAGAAGCTATAGATAAATCTGCTAAAGTGAATGAAATAAGTAATTTACTTGATGCTATATCTGATATAAGCAGTCAAACAAATCTTCTTTCTTTAAATGCATCAATTGAAGCAGCAAGAGCAGGTGAATCAGGAAAAGGATTTGCAGTAGTTGCAGCAGAAATCAAAAAATTGGCAGAAGAATCTGATATGACAACTAAAAGGATAAGAGATATAACCACTCATGTAATTCAAGCTGTGGATTCTTTGGTTACTAGCTCTACAAGTATATTAAAATTTATTGATGAGACAGTTATTGAAAATTATAAACAATTTTATGGAATTAGTAATTTTTATAGCAGTGATGCAAATTATTATAATGAAATATCACAAAAAATTGAAGAAGATGCGATGCAATTGTTATTATCAACAAAAGAGATTGCTTCTGCAATTAATAATGTTGCAATTTCGTCAGGCGATGGAGCTAATGATGCTGTGAATATTGCATCTAAAATTAATTTGTTATCAGAGAAATCACAAGATATTGAAAGAAATTCTAAACAGTGTGAAGAAGTTTCTAATCAATTGGGTAAAGCAATTGGTCAATTTAAAATATAGAATATCATACTTGCGTGTATCATCTGTGGAAATAAGCTGTTGAAACTTCTTAATGGAGGGTCATTCCATTTTTGCTTGTCCTGAGCTTGCAGAAGTGGGTGCACCCCTCCATTTAGAAGTTTATAGCAAAATTTTCCTAGTCCTGTGGAATAATATGCCACCTGAGGGCACAAATATGTATCCAATTTCGGTGAATTATACGCATTAGTCTTCTATAAATTCTTTTTGAGCAGGGATTATTACTTTTACAGTGGTTCCTTTGTTTAATTCACTCGTAATTGTTACCCCATAATCATCTCCATAAATAAGTTTTATTCTATCATTAACATTATGAACACCAATACTTGTGAAGTGTTCATGTTTTTTAGTAGATTTCTTAAGTATGCTTTTCATGTCCTCACTTGCTATTCCAACACCATTATCTATAATTTCACAAATTAAATTTCCAGCTTGTTCATTTACAAATATGTGTATAGAACCAGTTGATTTATCAGTAAATCCATGAAAAAATGCATTTTCAATAAATGGTTGCAATATTAATTTAGGAATAATATAATCCTCACAATTAGGAATTACAAAAAAGGTTACGTTAATGCTATCACCATAACGAATGTGATTAATTAAAACGTAATTTTTTAAATTGTCTATTTCCTCGAGTATGGTTATCATCTCATTTTTATTGCTAATTGTATTTTGAAGAAGAGAAATAAATGCATCAATAGTTTCGGTTGATTTTTCAATATTTCCTTGCCACATAAGCCACTTAATTGAAGATAAAGTGTTATAAATAAAATGTGGATTAATTTGCATTTGTAATGCATGGATTTCTGCTTTTCGTTTTTCCTTTTGCATTTTTATTTGTTCCTGAACATAATTATTTAATCCATCTAGCATATAGTTAAATGTAGATGATAATTCACGAACTTCATAGCCACCAACAACAGGAAGATGATTATTAAAATCACCGTGAATGATTTTAGGCATTGTTTTTACCAGAGCAGAAATTGGTTTTGTTGTCCTTCGTATAATAAAGAATGTAAGAATAATAAACAGTAATGCAATTAGTATAATAACCATAATGATTTGAGAAGAATTATATAGTTCATCTAAAACTATGTTTTTATCAATAGTGCCTACTATATTAAAATTATAAGTAGGTAAATGTTTTGATAATATTGCTACATCTGAAGAATTCAAATGAGTATTAATATATTTAAGATTATTTTCTAGAATATTATTTGATATATTATATAAATCTAAATTTTTAGTACCTATATTAGAAGTTAGATTGGAAGAAACAATAGTACCATCACTGGACATAATAGCAATATTGTTACCATTACCTACAAAATAATCGTAATATTTTTTGAATGTATTTTGATTAATGAGTACATAAACAAATCCATAAGGCACTCTAGTAAATTTATCACATAAAACTTTTGTTGTTACAATGGTACTAGAGTATTGTGTGTATTTTGTAAAACCGTGATCTAAATATTGATATAAAACCATATTTTTACTAGCTAAAGCATTCTTTGTAATATTATTATTTAAAATATCATTTACATCTGTAGTGATACAATCACTATTTCCAATAAAAGTTTTACCATTAAGTCCTATGGTTAATATAGTGATATCAAGAAAATCTTTTTTTGGCGCTATTTGATTTAAATTTGTAGACATATTATAAATAGTTTTATAATTAAGTTGTGGACTCAGCTCTGCTTCAGTAAGGTATCTTTCAAAATCTGGTATACTTTCAATTGCATTCATAGCATTAATTATCTTATCATTTAGAGAAATATAATTTTCAGTAATTTGAGTTAAAACCTTATAATTTGATTTACTAAAGGTATCAACAAGTGCATCTTTTGAGATTTTAATTGCAATCATACTAGTAGAAAAAGATACTAGTATAATACTTATAAGTACAATTGAAGCAACTCTAAAAAATAAGCTAGTAGAATGAAGAAATTTTAAAATTTTCAACATAGTTTTTATTCCCTTCTTGATATAAGTGTTAATTTTAAACATAATGAATTAATTAGTTTAATCATTAATTTTAATGCCATTTTTTCTAAAATTACTAGGAGTAAGTCCTGTAAATTTTTTAAAAACCTTGCAAAAGTAGCTATGATCAGAATATCCTACCATGCTACTAATATCAGAAATAGGAATATCTTGTTTTAAAAAATCACAAGCTTTTTCTATTCTGATTTTATTAAGAAATTCATTAAAACCTTCTTTGTTATGAGAGCTAAAGTAGGATGATAAATAGTAGTAATTAAAATTAAATAACTTTGAAACATCTGTTAAATTAAGTTGTTCATCATAATGAGCATGAATATACTGTATAATTTTATTAATCATATGAGTAGTTATTTTGCTTTTATGTTCTTCTATTATTTCTGTGAAATAGCTTAATATAGATTCATAATTTAGCATTAAATCTTCTGCATATCTGCTATTATCAATTTTATCGAAGCAATCACGTTTTAATATATTTGATGTAGCTGGATCAAAATTTAAATATTCTAAATTAGAAATAGCATTATAAAAAGAATTTTGTATTAAAGTTTTAAGTTCAAATTCCGTAAGAGATTTATTAGAAATTGCTTTTATAATGTACTGGGTTAACATTTCAAAAGCATTTGAAATTTGTAGTATAGCAATTGATTCAGAAAAACTTTTAAAATTAAATTTATCCATTGATGGTGGAATTTCAAAATTTTCAGAACACAAAAAATGAATATTTTTATTATAAAAATATTGTTGTGTTAAGACTGAAAAATCTTTATCATATACGGTTTTAATATTTGCAATAGAATCAAATTTTTTGCTTAAAACAAAAAATACTTCAGGAAAATTACGTGAAACTGTATCACAAATTTCAGCTAATTTAGTTACTATATTACTATAATTTTCATTGTGAAAATTTATAACAAAAACAATGATTTCGTTTTCAATATTTACGAGTTGAATACTTTGATTTTGGTTAACATCCTTTGAGGAAAATTCTTGATCAATTTCAGAAATAATGAAATCAAGCATTTTATTACGTTTATCATAGATATTATATGTATTTTTTGCATTTATGCCAAATAGACAAAAAGATGGATTAATGAATAAAGTATTTAAATAGTCAAAATCGATATTACTATCAAAGCCGAGAATAAGTCTATTTAATATACTATTTGCATTAACAGCACCTTTAGTAGGTAAAGTAAAGTTTTGTACTTCACTTGAAGCCTTTTTTAATGTTTTAATTAGTTCCGCTGGATTCAATGATGGTTTTAAAATATAATCAACAGCGCCATGTTGAAATGAAGACTTTACATATTCAAAATCACTAAAACTGCTTAAAATGATAATTTGAATTTGAGGATATTTTTCTTGTACGAATTTAGCTAATTCAATACCATCCATTTGTGGCATTAGAATATCTGAAATAATAATATCGGGGGGATTATCTTTGATAATTTCAATAGCTTCTTGACCATTTGAAGCTTGACCGATAAATTGAAAGCCTTCTTGCTCCCAATCAATCATGTGAGTAATTCCCTGGCGCATGATAAATTCATCATCAACAATCAGGATTTTACAAAATTCACTCAATAACTGCACCTCAATTCTAAATTTCCGCAATATTTAGTATATAATATTTAATATTTTGACAATTATAGTATATTGTTTAATTTCAATTATAGCTTATAAATAAATTATTTTCAATCAAGAAAAATGTTTTACTGAATTTTTACTAAAAAGCATTGATATTTTAGTAAAACTTTAATACAATAAAAATATGAATTACTTAAAATTATAAATATAACTAAGGCGTTGGTATTTATCAAAAACAATGCTATAAAGATAAGAAAGTGATGGTATAAAATGAAAGATATTAAACCTACATTAGATTGGTTAGAAGATCCAGAAGTTTTTAGAGTAAATAGAATTGATGCACATTCTGATCATTGGTTTTATGAAGAAATGGAGCAAGTTAAACTAGAAGATGAAATGATTCTTAAGCAAAATTTAAATGGAAGATGGAGATTTTCATATAGTGAAAATTCATCTTTAAGACTTAAAGATTTTTATAAAGAAGATTTTGACGTAAGTGGTTTTAAATATATTGAAGTACCAGGGCATATCCAATTGCAAGGATATGACAAATGTCAATATATTAATACTATGTATCCTTGGGAAGGTCATGATGAACTAAGACCACCTCATATTTCAAAAACTTATAATCCAGTGGGAAGTTATGTAACATTTTTTGATGTAAAGGAAGAATTGAAAAATAAGCAAACTTTTCTTTCATTCCAAGGTGTTGAAGCAGCATTTTATTTATGGATTAATGGTGAATTTGTAGGATATAGCGAAGATACGTTTACTCCATCAGAATTTGATATTACAGCTTACCTAAAGACTGGAGAAAACAAACTAGCAGTAGAAGTTTATAAAAGAAGTAGTGCAAGTTGGATTGAAGATCAGGATTTTTGGAGATTTTCAGGAATATTTAGAGATGTTTATTTATATGCAATTCCTGAGACTCATGTAAATGATCTTTTTGTGAAAACAGAATTATATGATGATTTTATAAATGCAAAACTTGATGCAGATTTAAAAATAATAGGAGATGCTAATACTAAAATAGAAGGATATCTAGAAGATAGTGATGGAAATAAAATTGTTGAAAGTGAGAAAGTCTCATTTAAGAATGATTTAACATTATCTTTTGATGTTAAAAATGTTAAGTTGTGGAGTGCAGAAGAACCGAATTTGTATACTCTTTATGTAATAATTAGCAAGGAAGATAATACTTTAATTGAGGTGGTTAAGCAAAAAGTTGGTTTTAGACATTTTGAAATGAAAGATAAAATAATGTGTCTTAATGGAAAAAGAATAATATTTAAAGGTGTTAATCGTCATGAGTTTAATCCAAGACGTGGACGTTCTATTACGAAAGACGATATGCTTTGGGATATTAAGTTTTTAAAACAACACAATATTAACGCAGTTAGAACATCACATTATCCAAATCAAAGTTTATGGTATAGACTTTGCGATGAATATGGTATTTATCTAATTGATGAAACTAACTTAGAAAGTCATGGATCTTGGCAAAAGATGGGGCAATGTGAACCATCATGGAATATACCAGGTAGTCTTCCAGAGTGGCAAGAAGTAGTAATAGATCGTGCAGCTTCAATGCTAGAGCGTGATAAGAATCATCCATCTGTTCTTATTTGGTCATGTGGTAATGAATCTTATGCTGGAGAAGATATATTCCAAATGTCAGAATATTTTAGAAAGAAAGATTCTTCTCGTTTAGTTCATTATGAAGGTGTATTTTGGAATAGAGAATATGAAAAAACAAGTGATATGGAAAGTAGAATGTATGCTAAACCAGTAGATATAGAAGAATATCTTAGTAATGATCCTAAGAAACCTTATATTAGTTGTGAGTACATGCATGCTATGGGTAATTCTTGTGGTGGAATGATGAAATACACAGAACTTGAGGATAAATATCCAATGTATCAAGGTGGATTCATTTGGGATTACAGCGATCAAGCCCTTTATAGAAAAGCACCAAACGGAAAAGAAGTTTTATCTTATGGAGGAGATTTTACTGATCGTCCATCTGATTATAACTTTTCAGGAAATGGTATAGTTTATGCAGATAGAACTGCATCACCAAAAGCTATGGAAGTAAAACATTTATATCAAAATATAAAAATAATTCCAGATGAAAAAGGTGTTACTATTAAGAATCAAAATCTTTTTGTAAATACGGAAGTTTATGATTTGTTTTATGTTTCTGAAATAGAAGGAAAGCTATTGCAAGAAGGCAAAACAAAAGTATCCGTAGCAGCGGGAGAAGAAAAGTATATAGAATTACCTTTTGAATATCATAATTATTCAGAAGAAATTGTATGTATTATTTCGCTAAGATTATCAGAAGATACTATTTGGGCAAATAAAGGTCATGAAGTAGCTTTTGGACAAAAAGTTTTTGAGAGAAAAGAAGAGGTAAAGAATACATTTAATAATAAGATAAAAGTTGTTCATGGTGATGTAAACATAGGTGTTCATGGGGAAAATTTCAAAGTGATATTTTCTAAACAAGAAGGGGGAATTGTTTCTCTAAGATATAATGGAAAAGAGTTTATCACAAGAACTCCTAAGACATTCTATTGGAGAGCAACTACAGATAATGATAGAGGAAATAAACATGAATTTAGATGTGCTCAGTGGCTTAGTGCTACAATGTGCCAAAAATATGTGGATTTTTCAATGGGAGAGCATGAAGATAAAATTATATTAGAATACACTTATGAATTACCAACAATCCCATCTACTAAGGTTAAGGTAACTTATGAAGTTACTGAAAATGGAGCAATTAAAGTTAATGTCTTATATAAAGGAGTAGAAGGATTACCAGAACTACCAGTTCTAGGCATGAATTTTAGACTTCTAACTGAATTTAATTCATTCTCATGGTATGGTATGGGACCAGATGAAAATTATATGGATAGATGTGAAGGCACTAAATTAGGGATTTATAAAAGTACACCAATAGATAATCTATCTAAATATTTAGTTCCACAAGAATGTGGTAACAGAACTGGTACTAGATGGGTAACTATTAAAAATGAAAATGGAGACGGACTTAAGTTCTCTTATGAGAAATCACCATTTGAATTTAGTGTTTTACCGTACAATAATATGGAACTTGAAAATGCTCTTCATCAAGAAGATTTACCACCTATTAACTTTACAAATGTTAATATTATAGGTAAACAAATGGGTGTTGGTGGAGATGATAGCTGGGGAGCACCAGTATTACCTGAATTCTGTATAGATTCTAGTAAAGATTTAGAATATAGTTTTATGATTTCTAATATATAGATACCCACAGTGAAAATCTTACTTATAAGGATAACCACCGAAATTGAATACATGTTTGTTCCGTAGGACTAAGAAAATTTCGCTGGAAGCCACTAAATGGCAGGTTGCATCTATTTTAGTTTGCTCCCAATGTAAAATTGGGACAAACTAAAATGGAACAACCAGCCATTAAGTGGCTTCATCAGCTCATTTTCTAATGCCTACTGCACAAACATGTATCCAATTTCTCTGTTTGTGTCTACGCATAAGTATGGTGGGTATATAATTTAATTGTACGTATAAGAAAAACTTGCATTGTGGTTATATATATGTAGGTGCGCAAGGAGAAAATTGTACTTATGCATGTATTCCACTTAAATGAGGGGGCATGCATTTGTTACATTTACTTAAGATTCTGAGGAGGTAAATAATGCAAAATATATTTCTTTTTATTTCAACTTTATTAGCGTACTTTGTAAAAAGTATAACCGGATTTGGAAATACACTTGTTATGGGTTCATTATTTTCATTTGTAGTATCAAATAGATTAACTACACCTGTAGATCTAATTTTTAGTATTCCAACAAATATGTATATAGCTTGGAGAGAACGGAAAAATATTTCTCTTAAAGTTGTTATTCCATTATCACTTATGCTATTAGTAGGTATTATTCCTGGTACATTTTTTCTAAGGGTAGGTAATGATAGGATATTAAAATCAATATTAGGAATAGTAGTTGTGGGAATGGCATTAGAAATGTTGACAAGAAAGCCTACTGAAAATGAAACAAAGAAAAATAGTCCTATTTTTCTAATAATTATAGGCATAATTTCAGGTGTTTTAGCAGGATTATATGGAATTGGTGCTCTTTTGGTTGCATACATTAGCAGAACTACTAATAATAAAAGTGAATTTCGTGCAAACATCTGTTGTGTTTTCTTAGTAGATAATGTATTTAGATTTTTTTTATACTTGTTTACTGGTATATTAAACAAAGAAATATTTATGTTAACGCTAATTCTTTCACCAGCAGTTATTTTAGGGATGATTATAGGTGTTAAGGTTGACTCAAAGATGAAAGAAGAAACTGTGGAAAAATCAGTTATTGCTTTACTTGTAATAAGTGGAACAGTTTTGTTGATTAAAAGTCTTTTATATAATTAATATAAAATCAATAAGTGCATGAAAAATATTATAATTTATGGAGGTTATTATGACAATTAGAGAGAAAATGAAAAATGGTATGTTGTATAGAGATGTAGGAGAGGGTCTTGAAGATGAACGTAAAAGGTGTCAAGAATTATTATATGATTATAACCATACACGTCCAAGTGAAGAAACAAAAAGGAAAGATTTACTGAAAGAATTATTGGGTGATATGGGCGAGAATATTTATATTGAGCCACCAGTACATATGGCATATGGTACAAACGTACATATTGGGGAGGGTTTTTATGCTAATTTTAATCTTGTAATTGTAGATGATATTGACGTTTATATAGGTAATAATGTTATGATAGCACCTAATGTAACAATAACACCTACAGGGCATCCAGTTGACGCAGAACTTCGCAGATATGGCACTCAGTTTTCAATTCCTGTAAGAATTGGCAACGATGTATGGATAGGCTCCAATGCAGTGATTTTGCCAGGAGTCACCATAGGTGATAATTCAGTTATAGGTGCTGGAAGTGTTGTTACACATGACATTCCGGAAAATGTTGTTGCTGTAGGAAATCCATGTCGTATATTAAGAAAAATAAATGAACGTGATAAAGAATATTATTATAAAAATAGAAGGGTTGAATAACTTTTATAATATTTCAATACTATATAAAAATATAGGTAAAGTTTAAAATAAAATTAATAATTATAAGAAGAAAGATTTAGAAGATCAAACTCAAGAAGAAATTTGATCTTCTTTTTAATATGTCCGTAGTTGGTAACGATTTAGTGAACGTTATAGTTAAGGCTAATTATCAATGGTGAAGAAACTAAAAACATGTAGAGTATATTCAAAAGTATCCCTAAAAACCAAAAAAATATTAATTGGATTAGTTGAAAATAATAACAAGAATATATCGTATAAAAATAATTTGTGAATTTATATTTTATTTAATAAAAAAACCTTTACAAAATAAAATAGAGCGATTATAATAAATTTGTAAACAGTTACTAAAGATTATGGACAAATACAAAACCGGTTTCGTATTTTGAAAGAAATATAAAACTTTTTATTTTATCATTTTACGAAATGGGTTTCGAAAAAACTGTGTTAAGAGAATATATTAATAAATATTTTTTTACAAAGTATCGAAACTGGTTTCGAAAAATAAAGTTTTAAAACTTTTTTAAAAACTAAATTAATTTTGTTAGGATATACCTTTAGTAGAAATTAATCTTAAGGGGGAAATTATAATATGAAAAAAAATTATTTACAAAAAGTATTAATATTTGCAATGTCAGTTGCAATAGTGGGATCTGTTTTCACAGGTTGTGGTAAATCACAAAGTTCAACTGAAACAGCAGCAACCGCATTTACAGAGAAGGATCCAAAGGAGTACAAAGGAACAATCAATATGTGGTCCTTTACAGATGAATTTAAATCATCACACTTTATCGAAAAATTTAACGAAGTATATCCAAACATTGAGATTAAGTTGACAGTTATACCGACTGATAACAATGCATACTCAACAAAACTTTCATCAGTATTAGCTTCAGGATCAGGTGTACCTGATGTTTTCACTTCAGAAGTTGCAAATGTAAACAAATATGTTAATACTGATTACTATGAAAATCTTTCAAAAGCTCCATATAACGCAGATGAAATTGCAAAAAGTGAGGCTCAATATGTTGTAGATCTTGGAAGAAATGCAGAAGATAAGAGTATTAGAGCACTTTCTTGGCAAGCAACTCCAGGTGGATTATTCTACAAGAGAAGTTTAGCTAAACAATATCTTGGAACAGATGATCCAGATGAAATTTCTAAGAAATTTAGTTCATGGGATTCTTTAATTGCAACTGGTAAAGAATTAAACGAAAAAAGTGGTGGTAAAGTTAAGTTACTTCCAAATTATTCTGAAGGATTCGTTGTTGCAACTGGAAGTAGATCACATGGATGGGTAGAAAATGATAAATTAGTTATCGATGATAAGATGATGGAATTTGTTGATAATTCAAAGAAAATCAGAGATGCAGGTATAGACGCTAAGTTTAATACATGGTCAGCACCATGGTCAGCATCAATGGCTGGCGCAGTAGATGGGACAAACGTATTAGCTTATGCACTTCCAACTTGGGGGTTACCATACGTAATAGCTACTAATGCTAAAGACACAAAGGGAGATTGGGGACTTGCTAAAGCACCAGCAGCTTACTACAATGGTGGTACTTGGTTAGGTATCTACGGTAAGAGTGAACAGAAGGAACTTGCATGGCAATTTGTTAAGTTCTTCAATTCTAAAGAATTCCAAACATGGGATATGAAAACAAATGGTGATTTCTCATCTATGACAGACGTAAGTAAGCAATTTGCAACTACTGATGATGGAAAAAATGATTTTGCAGGTAAACAAAATTTAGCTAAGACATATAATGATATAATTCCATCTATCACTGGTAAGTTAGTTACTAAGTATGATGAAACTCTAAACAGTAAATTCCAATCTGATTTAGACTTATATGTAAGTGGAGAAAAAACAAAAGAAGAATTTTTACAACAATTTAAAGCAGATGTTAAGACTGCATTCCCAGATATAACTGTAGAATAACTTTATAAGAACTTATTAGCTGTTTATTATATTTTAAACAGCTAATAAGGAATTTAAATTAGGAGGCGTTTTGATGCCAAAGAAAAAAAACAAAGTAGATAAAGGGAAATATGGAATATACTTTGTTATTCCATATTTTATTACATTTTTATTATTTGCATTATATCCTGTTATATATACTTTAATTATAAGTCTTCAAAAGTGGGATGGAATGTCACTAAATCCAAAGTTTGTAGGACTTAAGAATTATGTTACTCTTATACATGATGCTTTATTTTATCAATCTATAGCAAATACATTCATAATGTGGATTTCAGCTGTAATTCCACAGATGGCTTTTGCACTTTTACTTGCAGTATTATTTAATAGTGCAAAAAAGATTAGGGGAAAAGAATTTTTTAGAGCAGCTATGTATCTTCCTAACCTTATTACACCATCAGCAGTAGCAGTATTATTCTTCTTTTTATTTGACTGGCAAACTGGTGCAGCTAACAAAATCCTTTTAAATTTTAATTTGATTAAGGAACCTATTAACTGGTATTTAACTGCACCTAGCTATAGAGGAATAATATCACTTATATCATGGTGGATGTGGTTTGGATATAGTACAATAATTTTTGGGGCTGGTTTAAACAATATACCGGCAGAATTGTATGAGTCTGCTAGCATAGATGGAGCAACTCCTTGGCAGAGTTTTAAGAGCATAACAATGCCGCTTTTAAAACCAACTATATTATTTGCTGCTGTAACATCACTTATTGGTGGTATGCAGACATTTGATATTCCTTATATTATGACTCAAGGACAAGGAAATCCTAATAATAAGACATTGACAGTAGTTATGTATCTATATAATACTGCTTTCCAAAATTCAAACTATGGATATGGTTCTGCTATTGGATATGGTTTATTTATTTTGATACTCGTATTTTCTATAATAACTTACAAGTTTATTAATAGAAATGCTGAGAATGATTAGGGGTGATATTAATGGAAACAAAAGTTAAAAAAACTAATAATATCAGGACAAGTAGTAAAAAAGTGGGTTGGTATATATTTTTAATTATTCTTACTCTTATATGTTTAGTTCCCTTCTATATAATGATCATAGATGCTACTCATACCAATGGGGAAATAGCATCAAAATTGTGGCTTTTACCAGGTACAGCATTATTAGATAATTACCATAGGTTAGTTGAAAGTGTTCCTATATGGAAAGGATTTGCCAATAGTTTATTCATTGCAGTTGCTGTTACAGCAGTAAGTGGGTATTTTAGTGCTCTAACTGCATATGGATTTTCAAGATATAAATTTAAGGGTAATAAAATGCTTTATGCAATTGTATTAGGTTCAATGATGATTCCTATGCAGTTAGGATTCATAGGATTTTATCAATTAATAAGCAAAATGCATTTACTTAACAGTTATATTCCTTTAATAATTCCTTCAATAGCTAATGCAAGCTCTGTTTTCTTTATTAAAGGATATACAGATGGTGCGGTTAGTGAATCGCTAATTGAAGCAGCGAGAATAGATGGTTGCAATGAATTTTCTATATTTAACAAAATAGGATTACCTCTTATTATGCCTTCCGTTGCAACGATGTCTATATTTACATTTATAGGAACTTGGAATAACTATTTAACACCTCTTATTCTAATATCGGATATGGAAAAATATACGCTTCCAATTATGCAGGTTGTTGCAAGAGGTGTTTACAAGACTGAATTTGGTGCAATATATACATGTATTGCAATTTCTGTTGTTCCAATAATGATAGCATTTGCATTCTTGTCAAAGAAGATAATTGGTGGGTTGACAATCGGAGGAGTAAAAGGCTAAAGGTAAACATAACATAATAAGACATAGGATTGATTCTTTGTGTATAGTTGAAAATAAAAATTAAATGTTAATTTAAACTAATGAAGCAGACTTATACTAAAATCAAATCTTAAATGAAGATTTTAGGGATAATAACTTAGGGGTGATGTCAGAATGAATAAAAGACTAAAAAAACAAAAAAATTCCAATAAAAACGTTGGAGATTTTAAAAAAAAATATTTAAAAAGTAGTTTTTTTCAAAGTGTTTTTTCAAAACTATCATTTAAAAATATAACTATAATTAGAAGTTTTATCACTATAGTAGTTATTTCGATTTTAACTACTTTAGTTATCGGAATAACATCTTTTGTTACTATAAATGGGACCTATATCAATCTTAAGTTAATGTATACAAGCTGTCTTCAAAGAGAAATTTTATTTAATTCAATTAATGTACACTTAAATATATTGAGGGAAAATGTTTCGCTTCACATAGAATATCCACAAGATCAATATAGTAATAATATTAATAAGGAAATTGATAGCGTTTATGAGGAATTAGCTCAATTTAAATCACTAGAACTTTCAGGTGATAATGATGAAATGAATAAGATTATAGATCAGCAATTTCTCATTTTAAAAAATCGCTGTAGTACTATAACTCAACTTAAAAATACTAATACTCTTACCAAGGACTCAAAGGATAAGAATAAGCTTAGTTTTCAAGGAGAGGAGTCTAATTTTTCATCTTCAATTTCAACAGCGGTTACTAAAAATAAAGATGAAGCAGAGCAATTATTTAGTAAAACTGAAAAAGCTTATGTAAGTGGCATTGCTATTTTGGTTATATTATTTATTATTTCAATTATATTGATATCCTTAATTGCAACTGTAGTTATTAAATCATTAAAGAAATCCATCAAATCATTTACTGGTATTCTAGATACTATGTCCATGGGAGATTTTACTGTTGATATTAAAACAGATGAAAAATCTGAAATAGGAATAATGAAAAAGAATCTAGCATCTACTATAAGCTCAATTTCTCATATTTTTAAAGAAATTAAGGAAGGTAGTTTATTGACTTTAGAAAAGGCTGAAGCATTATCCGCTGTATCAAGAGAAATGGATGGCACAATGCAGCAAGTTGCTGTTGCAATACAAGGAATGGCTGAGGGTGCTTCAGTTCAATCAACCGAATTGATGGTGATAAATGATACTTTTGATAAATTTGGTGATGAAATTGGAAGTATTGTTACATCAATTAAAGTTGTTGATCAAAATACTAAAGCTGTTAATCATAAGGCACAAGGAAGTAATGTTCAATTATCTTCTCTTGTTGAAACAATAAATGATATTAGTAATTCATTTGAGAATACTAGTGGAAAAATACAAGGGCTAGGTATTAAAATTTCAGAAATTAATAAAATAACAGATATTATAAAGAGCATTGCAGAGCAAACTAATTTGTTGTCATTAAATGCCTCTATAGAAGCCGCAAGAGCAGGTGAAGCTGGAAGAGGATTCGCAGTTGTAGCTAATGAAATTAAAAAATTAGCAGAACAATCAAAGAGCTCATCTAATGATATCAATAGTTTAATCCAAGATATTTCTAAGGAAACAGGAGCTGTAGTAAGTACTACTAATGGAGTTAATGAAGATTTAAAACAGCAAATAACTGTTATTGAAAATTCAGTTCAAGATTTCAAAGAAATAATTGAAGATATTAATGATATTCTTCCGCAAATAGAAGAAATAAATAATACTGTTGAAGGAATTAACAATAAGAAAGATCACATTGTTGAAATAATACATTCTACAGCTAGCATAGCAGAAGAGAACTCAGCTTCTTCAGAAGAAATAGCTGCTTCAACACAAGAAGTTACAGCATCAACTGAAAGTTTAGCTAATACTGCACAATTACTTGAAGATACTTCTAATAATCTTATAAAACAAGTTAATAACTTCAAATTAAAAGAAGATATAAGATAAAGTGAATGTATATATCTTTTAGAAAGTAATTTTCATTATAAAAATGGTTGTTGGAAGCAAAAATATATTTGTGAAAGAGATAGGAAAAAATTATGAGTAAAAAAAGAGAATTCGATGATGGTGTTGTTGTTAAATTTTTTAATTATGTATGGTGTTTTTTATTAGGAGACTTTTATTTTTGGATTTTAAATATTCCATTTATATTTGTAGCATTAGGAATGATAATTAATAACACTGTTAATGTGACTATGATTGTTATTTTAATGTTGTCCTCAATACCTATTGGACCTGCACTAACTGCACTGCTAAGTTTGATGGGTAAGCTCACCAGAGATGGATATACAGATGTTACAAAAGACTTTTTTGAAGCCTATAAGGTGAATTTTAAACATTCAGTATTTTTTTGGATAGTAGGGATGAGTATTTTAACATTAGCATGGGTTGAGTTATTATACTTAAATAATAATTCTAGTTTGACTCAAGTGGGAATTATACCTCTTGTAATTATTTTTGTATGTATTGCTGTAGGGAGTTATATCTTTCCTATAATATCAAGATTTTATATGAAGAAAAAAGAAGTATTAATATTATCTATAATATGTTTGTTTAAAAAAAGTTATATATGTATAGTATCTATTGCAACAACATGTGTACTATGGGTTATACTCATTAAAATTAAATTATTTATAATACTACCATTATTTTTTGTAAGTATTATATGTTATTTAATAATGCTTATGGAAAAAAGTATGCTTCAAGATATTGAAGAGAAATACAATAATAAGGACATTGAAGTTCAATAAATATAAACAAATAAAATAATATAAATTAATATATTTGGGAGGCAAATAATGAGAGAAGTTGTAGCTAGAAAAGTTGAACAGTCTGCAGAGCAGAGATTAAGAGAAATATTTAATGAAAGAATTGAAAAATACGCTGTTATAGATGGTATATTCTATGATAGTACATATAAAAAAGCAGTGGGCGTTGCTAATTTACCAATTAAAATTCCTGTTACCTTAGAAATGTTTAAGAATAGAGAAATAGCGGTACTGTTAGATAGAATTTTAGAAGACAATGAATTTGTAATCATAAAACTTACTAAAAATATAGATGATGCTACTTTATTAGCATTTAACAAAGGATTGATTACTGAAATAAACTTAGACATTGAGATTAGCAATAAGATAAACAGAATAGTAGAAAAGATAACTTATGGTGTGGGAAGTATTAATGAAGATGGAGAACATGAAATAGATTTATTAGCGCCAGCTCCTGGACCACATTTTTATACAAATTTATTGTTAGGAAATAGAATTGACTTTTCTCATCCCTTACAAACTACCCCAAAGAGCGTAGTAGATAAACTAGGAAGAGGAAGCTTTAGATCTCATGCTGCTACTCAAGTATTAGCTACAAGATGGGATATGCTTCAAGAAGAAAATGGTTTCCCTGCAAGTCGTCAGTTTTATTTAGTGGAAGATGGAAAACAAATATTTTACTCAGCAAATGTCACAGATGAAAATATAGAATCTGGTAAATGTATTCATTCTCAAAATCACACTAAAATTATCTATAAGACTAAATGTGGATTAGAAATTGAAAGATTAATTTTCTTACTTCCTCAAGAAGAAAACATGCCTATAGCTGTTGAAGCACAACAAATTAAAATAAAGAATAATACAAATAGAGTAAGGAATATTAAAATAGTTTATACTGGTATGTTTGGAAGTGCTGCTCCGAGTGCATTGATGGAGGATGTTTTATACAGTAATGTAATTATGCAAGCAAAGGTATTGCTCAATGATGAAGGCTCTGTAATGGCTATATCTTCAGATTATTATCCAATGTATACAAGCGGCGACTACAGATTTCATACTATGATTACCCATAATGAAAAGGAATCAGTACTTCCGAAGGAGTTTTGTACAAGCTATAGTGAATTTGTGGGAAGTGGTTCGTTGGAAAGACCAGAGGGATTATACAAACTTAGCAGCAATTTAAATAGAAAAGGACCAGGTTTCTTTGCTGTTAGCAGTGAGATTACAATACAACCAGTAGCTGAAATTTCTATTGATAATTTAACAGGATTAGTTTCAACTAAGACAAATGATAACTTTAATGAAAATACCTTCAAAACTGAGGTGCAAAATCTAATTATTAAGTATAGCAATAAAAAAGAAATACTTAATGCCTTTAATAAAAGTATGAACTTTATTAATGAATATAGAAGTTATCTACAAGTTATTTCAGGAGATCAGCAATTTGATACTTATGTTAATAAGAATTTACCTTTTCAAGTTCTATATCAAACCTTTGTATCACGTTCTTTTGATCAAACCCAAAAAGGATATAGAGAAATGGGATTTAGAGAAATTCAAGACATTTATGCATCAATGTACTACTTTATAGGAATGGGTAAAAAAGATCTAGCTAAAAATTTGATAAAGGAATGGTCTGAAAAAGTATTTGAATTTGGTTATGCCTACCATAATTTCTTTTGGGTTGGTAAAGAACCAGGAAAATGGTCTGATGATGGATTATGGTTAATTCAGGCTGTATATAGATATATAAATCTTACTGGCGACATTGGATTCTTGGATGAACAGTTCATTATAGGAGGAAGTAATCCAATAAAGAAAAGAAGTTTATATGACACAATTAAAGCTATTTTAAGATATTCCGGAGAAATTTCAATAGGAAAACATGGAATACCTCTACTTGATTTCGCAGATTGGAATGACTGTCTAAAACTTGATACTGATTTTATAAATGGTGTTGAAAAAGAAAGAAGATATAATGAACAGATAGCTAGAACAGGAAGAGATGGAGAGCCATTTGAAAGTGATTATTCTGAAAGTATTATGAATGGATTCCTATTGAAGGTTGCTATGGACGAAATGATTGAAATTGGAAAACAGAAGGAAGATACATTGTATTATAGTAACCTTGAAAAATCTTCTAATAAACTTTATGATAATCTGCAACAATATGCATGGAAAGAGGATTTCTTTGCAAGAGTTTTATTTAATAGATACAAAGATGGAGAGTTCACTTATCTTGGAGCTAAAGGTGATAATCTTTCAGCAGATCCAAATAAAGACGGCACATATTTTTTAAATTCTTTCAGTTGGGCAATTTTATCTAATTCGGCAACTGAAGAACAAATTAAAATAATGCTTGAATCTATAGAATCTCATTTAAAAACTCCTTATGGATTAAAACTTATTAGTCCAACAGATTTAGAGAAGGTTGCAACTGGAACTGCTACAGGAGAATATTTCCCTGGAGATAGAGAAAATGGTGGAATATTTAAGCATGCTACAATGATGGCTACTAGTGCTATGCTAAAAGCTGCTAAGATGGTTGAAAGTGATGAATTAGCAAGAAAGCTAACTAGTACAGCATATTGGATGATAAATCTAGTTTTACCTTACAACACAATGAAACATCCATATGAAACATGTGGAAACCCAAGATTCTGTACTCAATATAACAATAGTGATACTGGTGAAAATATAGGGCCTACATTAAGTGGTACGTCTACTTGGCTTACATTATCATTATTTGATGCCTTTGGTGTTGAATATACAGCAAGTGGTATAGAGATAAATCCAATACTTGCAGAAGAGCAAAAGTCACTAAACTTGATTCTTAATACTGGTAAGGCTAGCTTTAATATTATGATTTCAAAACCTGAAGGTTTTTATAGAATGAAGGATTCTTTATATTCTATAAGAGTTGATGGTGAAAAAATTGAAGGAAATGTTATAAAGAATTTTGAGGATGATAAGGAGCATAGTGTTGAGATATGCTTCTAATATAGAAGTGTTAAGGTGTGAACAGTAAATAAAAAACTACTAATTATCATTTTAGCAGTATCAGTTGGAACTACATTTATGAGTAAATTATTTAATTTAAGGAGGAAAATATATGAATAAGAAAAAAATTAAGAATGCAACATTAGGAATGCTAATAGGTACTTTTTTAATAGGAGCTTTAATACCAATAAAAGCTTTCGCATTGACTACAACGCATTTTGCTGATTCATTTAATTCTGCTAATCCATCAGCTTGGTCAAAATCAGATGGATGGACCAATGGGGGAATGTTCAACTGTACTTGGAGATCTAGTAACGTTAATTTTAGTAGCGGAGTTATGAATATTACTCTTAATAAAGATACCAAAGGAGGAACTAAGCCATATGCAGGTGGAGAATATCGCACAAATGATACCTACGGTTATGGACTTTATCAAGTAAATATGAAACCAGCAAAAAATACTGGTATAGTTTCTTCATTTTTTACTTATACAGGTCCAACAGATAATACTCCTTGGGATGAAATTGATATAGAGTTTTTAGGTAAAGATACCACAAAGGTACAATTTAATTATTTTACAAATGGTGTAGGTAATCATGAGTACCTTTATAATCTAGGGTTTGATGCTTCAACAAGTTACCATACTTATGCTTTTAATTGGCAACCAACTTATATTGCATGGTTGGTAGATGGCGTGGAAGTGCATAGAGTTACTAGAAACATACCATCACATCCTGGCAAAATTATGATGAATTTATGGCCTGGAACAGGTGTAGATTCATGGTTAGGTTCTTATAATGGTGCAACTCCACTTAATGTATATTATGATTGGATCTCTTACGATCCAGTTAAATAAAGTGAAACTTAGCTTCATTTTGGAATATAGTATGGAAATTATAGGGGGGAAAGCACCCCCTAAATATAGATAAGAGGTGTTTTATGAAGGAAAAAAATGAAGTAAAGAATGATTATATAGATGAATTAGGATTTTATGTTATAGAGAATTATGACAAGAAAGCGCCTTTTGCTAGTTTTTTATCAGGTATTGCTGGAGTGGAAGGAATACCAATGTGGTCATTTTATGTTAACAGGGGACAAGCGATAAGCAGTATTGGAATAAGGGATAAAAGTAATTGTATAATGGAGTTTTTCCCAGCTAATGAAGCTTATAAAATGGTGTATAGTAATGGATTTAGAACTTTCATAAAGGTTATAAATAATGAAAAAGAATTTATTTTCGAACCATTTTCTATGACTACAAATGAAAATATAAAAAGAATAATAAAAATAAAAAATAATGAATTAAGATTGGTAGAAATAAATAGTGAATTAAATTTTAATATAGAAATAACTTATTTTACAATTCCTAATGAAGAATTTTCAGCACTAGGAAGAAAAGTAGAAGTTGTAAATACATCTAATAAGAAAATTCAAATTGAAATATTAGATGGATTAACTGCTATATTACCATATGGATCTGTTAATGTAGAATACAAAGAAATGTCAAACACTTTAAGAAGTTGGATGGAAGGAGAAATCAAAGAAGATAAAACTGCTATATTTAAGGTGAGATCTTCTACTGGAGACACAGCAAAAATGGATAAAGTAGAGAATAGTTATTTTTATGTAGCTTTTGATGAAAATGAAAATATCTTAAGTCCAATAGTTGATCCAGAAAACATATTTGGATATGATACATCTTTAAAAGAACCAATAGAATTTCAAAATAGTACTATTGGAGAATTACTCAAAACTAATAACATTTGTAATAATAAAGTTCCTTGTGCATTTACAGGAAAATCAATGTGTTTAGAAAAAAATGATGGAACATATATTTATAGTTATATAGGATATATGAATAATCGTGATGATGTTAATAAATCATTAAAGAGAATCTGTAATGAAAGTTATTTTAATATAAAAATAAATGAAAGTAATAAACTAATAGATAATATTAGCAAGCATGTTGATACTAAAACTGCATATCCTCTATTTGATGAATATGTAAAACAATGTTATATAGATAATGTTTTAAGAGGTGGATATCCATTAGAGTTCGGTAATGTAGATAAAAAGATATATTATGTATATTCTAGAAAACATGGCGATTTAGAAAGAGATTATAACTTCTTTAGTATAGAACCTAATTTCTATTCTCAAGGCAATGGAAACTTTAGAGATGTAAATCAAAATAGAAGAATGGATGTTTATATTCACCCATTTACAGGAACAGAAAATATTAAATTATTTAATGATTTGATACAGCTTGATGGTTACAATCCTTTGGTTATAAAAGGAAAGAAGTTTTATATAGAGGAAAGTAAAAAAGAAAATATATTAAATTTAGTAAGGGTATATAAAAGTGAAGAATTAGTAAAAACTTTAGATGATAAATTCACTGCAGGTGAATTGTATTCTTCATTAAGAAATATAAACGGTATTGGAAGTAAAAAAATCAATGAAATAATGAATAATATTATAGAAATGTGTAGTGAATCTGTAGAAGCAGAATTTGGAGAAGGTTTTTGGAGTGACCACTGGACTTATAATCTTGATTTGATTGAAGAGTACTTAAACATTTATCCAGATAAGATAAAAGAATTATTAATTCAAGATGAAAATTATAAATTTTATAATTCACCAGAATCCGTATTACCTAGAAAAGATAAATATAGTGTAGATGATGGGAAAGTTAGACAATATGTGGCTTTAGAAAAAAAGGAAAATATATCAGATGATTGCATCCATGACAGTCATGGTAATTTATATAAAACAAATTTATTTGCAAAGTTATTAATTCTTGCAGGAATTAAATTTATGACTTTAGATCCTATGGGATTTGGAATAGAGATGGAAGCAGGAAAACCAGGTTGGAACGATGCTATGAATGGACTTCCAGGATTACTTGGATCAAATTTTTCGGAAACTGCAGAGTTAAAAAGATTATTACTATTTATAAAGGGAAATTTAGATGTTGTAGAAGACTTAATAAAATTGCCAGAAGAATTTTATAAAGCTATATGCGAAGTAGAAAATATTCTTTCATTAAATTTAAATGAGGAATTAAGTCAATTAGAATATTGGGACAAAGTTTCAACAATAAGAGAAGAATATAGAGAAAAAATCCAATATTCAATAAGTGGAAATAATTCAAATTTAGAAGTGACAGCTATTGAAAGTATAATTAACAAAATGCTTTCAAAGATTGATTTGGGAATTGAGAAAGCAAAGAACATGAATGAAAGTAAAATTCCTACATTTATGTATTATGATGTAACTAAATATGAAATAGATGATAAAGAAGTAATAAAACCATTAGAGTTTAAAACTAATTTCTTACCATTATTTTTAGAAGGACCTACCAGATATTTCAAGACCAAATTAGATTATGTTGAAAAGCATGAATTATATAAATCTATTAAGGAAAGTAATGTTTATGATAAAAAATTAAAAATGTACAAAACTTCAGAATCATTGGAAGATGTATCATTTGAAATAGGAAGAGCAAGAAGTTTTACAGCTGGTTGGCTTGAAAGAGAATCAGTATTTATGCACATGGAATTTAAGTACATTTTAGAATTAATAAAAAATGGATTATACGAAGAATTCTTTGAGGATATAAAAACTGCAATGCCACCATTTATGAATCCAGAAGTATATGGAAGAAGTATACTAGAAAATTCATCATTTATTGCAAGTAGTAGCAATCCAGATGAAAGAACTCATGGAAGAGGATTTGTAGCAAGATTAAGCGGTACAACTGTAGAAATGCTTAATATTTGGAAATTAATGATGGTTGGAGAAAAGCTATTTGCATATGAAGATGGAATTCTAAAATTTAGATTAAATCCTATTTTAACAAAAGATTTCTTTAAAGATAGTGCTTTGATTACTACAATTTTAGGTCATATAAAACTTGTTTATACAAACATAAATAATAAAAATACTTTTGAACCTAAAAAAGGAATAATAGAAGAAATTACTTTAGTTGATACAAACAATAATATGAGTAAATTTAAAGGAAATGAAGTATGTGGAGAATTTGCTGAAAAAATTAGAAATAAAGAAATAGTAGAAATTCTAGCTACTATATTATAATAAAGGAAAATAATTAATAAATTTGATGTATATGTAACGTATAAGAATACAGAGGACTCACTAAAATATTATGAATTAAAAAAATATTGTAGAAGAAGAAAAAATAGTGAAAATAGTGTTAGAATGGGTATTATAAAGAAATATAAATAAATACTTGGTTTTGGAGGAGCTTTAACATAAGCAAGTGATTATCTATTTCAAACATAGATGAAAATACAATAATAAAATTAAAAGCAAATTCTATGTATACTATTGTTGAATAATAATAGTATATAAAAAACCACAGATAAGAAGGGAAGATACGGAGTATGAGTACAATTTATGAAATAGCAAAAATTGCAGGAGTTTCACCAACAACAGTATCAAAAGTAATAAATAATTATCCAGATGTAAGTGATAAAACTAGAGCTAGAATACAAAAAATTCTTAATGATGAAAATTTTTTGCCAAACTCACAAGCTCAATTTTTATCAACTAAGAAAACATGGACATTAGGCATTGTATATTTTGAAAATCTTGGAGTTGGACTTAATCATCCCTTCTTTTCGGGAGTAATAGAATCCTTTAAAAAACAAGCAGATGAATATGGGTATTCATTATTATTTGGTTCTAAAAATGATAGATTAAAGAATGATACTTTTCTAGAATATTTTAAATATAGATGTGTTGAAGCAGTTGCTATAATCTGTACAGATCCAAAGGATAAAGAAACTTTAGAACTTATAGAAAGTGATTTTCCAATTGTAGTAATAGATATGTTTAATAAAAATACATCTACAGTAACTTCAGATAATGTAGAAGGATGTAATTTAGCTATTAAATATTTATATGATTTAGGACATAGAAAAATTGCACATATATCTGGTGCAAATTATTTAGATAACTGGCCAAGTGCAATAAGAGAAGAATGTTATATTAAAGAGATGAACAAATTAAATTTAGAAATATTAGATGGATATATCGCAAATGGAGTAAATTTTGATGTTTCTGGTGGTTATACTGCAATGAAAGAGTTACTAAAGCTTAAAGACAGACCAACAGCAGTATTTGCAGCCGGTGATAAGATAGCAATTGGTGCAATAAATGCAGTAAAAGAGGCTGGATTAAGTGTACCAGATGATATATCAATAATAGGATTTGATGATATAGAGGTAGCGAGATATATTACTCCTAAGTTAACAACTATAAGACAAAACTGTAATGAAATTGGAAAGACTGCTGTTGATTTATTAGTAGAACAAATTAATCAAAAGGCGAAACTTAAGATTAATAAGATAATTCCAGTAGAACTTATCGAAAGAGATTCTTGCAAGAAAATAGATTAATGGAGATAAATGAAAAAGTAAAAGTAGAAATATATTTAATGGAAATATTGTAAAGGTGGTTTTAGTAGTATGGCGAATTGTGAATTTATAAATAATAAAGGAAATTTTAAGCTTAAAAATCCTGAAAATAATAGTTATATGTATTTTCCTATTGCAAACGAGGCAGGTGTTATGTCTAGTATAACTCCAACTTTAAATGGTGATTGTAAAATGGGGCAAAACACATTTTTGCTTGCACCAGTAAGTAGTGAAGATCTTCATAACAACAGATCATCAAGAAATTTTTGGATATATATTGATGGCATGGGTGCCTGGTCAGCTACAGGGGTCTCAGCAGCTCAACAAGCTGAAATTTTTAGTGGGGATAAGGAAGAAACAGATGTAGAAGCTGGTATAATGTGGCATAAAATAACTAGAAAGTCAAAAAAGTTTGGAGTAAAAAGTGAAATAACATCATTTGTTCCGGCTACTGACGAAAAAATAGAATTAATGAAAGTTACAATTACAAATATAAGTAATGAAACTAAAAAAATAACGTCAACAGTAGCAATACCATTATATTGTCGCTCAGCAGATAATATTAGAGATCATAGGCATGTAACTTCTCTTTTAAATAGAGTAGAAACTACTGAATATGGAGTTATAGTAAATCCGACATTGACATTTGATGAAAGAGGACATAAAAAGAATACAGTAGTTTATGGTGTTGTTGCTGCAACAGAAAATGGTGGAAAACCAATAAGTTTTTGTCCAATAGTGGAGGAATTCATTGGCGAAGGCGGATCTTTTGAGATGCCAAAGAGTGTTTTATTAAATGAGGAATTTAAAATAAAGCCTAATGAAAAGTTAGAAGGCTATGAAGCAATTGGAGCTATACGTTTTGAAGATGTGGTAATTGAACCAAATTCATCTAAGAGTTATATTGTGGCAATTGGATTTGGAGATTCAAAATGTGATTTTGATAGTGTTGTAGTAAACGACTTAAACGAAACCGGTTTTTATAAACTTTTTGAAGATACAAAAACATATTGGGATAAAAAGATTAATATTTCTTATGAAACAAAGGACAAGCGATTTGACAATTGGATGTATTGGGTTAATTTTCAGCCAATGCTTAGAAGAATTTATGGCTGCTCATTTTTACCACATCATGATTATGGTAAAGGTGGAAGAGGATGGAGAGACTTATGGCAAGACTGCTTAGCTCTTATAGCTATGGATCCAAGGGACGTTCGTGGTATGCTTTTAGATAATTTTGGCGGAATTCGTTTTGATGGAACTAATGCCACAATTATTGGAACAAAGCAAGGTGAGTTTATTGCAGATAGAAACAATATAACACGTGTTTGGATGGATCATGGGGCATGGCCATTCTTAACTACTAATCTTTATATAGAGCAAACTGGAGATATAGAATTTCTTTTAGAAAAACAAAGTTATTTTAAAGATCTTCAAGTGGAAAGAGGAACAGAAAAAGATACTTTATGGGACTTAAGTCAAGGAAATAAAATCCTTACAGAAAATTCTAAAGAGTATAATGGAACAATTTTAGAACATCTTTTAGTTCAACATTTAACAGCATTTTATGATGTTGGAGAGCATAATAACTTAAAGCTTCATGGTGCTGATTGGAATGATGGTCTTGATATGGCAGAAGAAAAAGGTGAGAGTGTTGCTTTTAGTACACTTTATGGAGGAAATCTTGAGAGTATTGCAGAGTTATTAAAAGTATTAAGAGATGAAAAGAAAATTAAAAATGTAGAACTTGCAGAAGAACTACTAATACTTTTAACTGGTGATGATGAAATTTACAATAGGGTAGATGAAAAACAAAAAGTACTAAAAGATTATTGTTATAAGTGTAGACACAACATAAAAGGAAAAGTTATTAAGCTAAATTGTGATGAACTTATTGCAGATATTCAAGGGAAAGCAAAGTGGCTTAAGGAACACATACAAAAAAATGAGTGGATTACAAATCGTGAAGGATATAGCTGGTATAATGGCTATTACGATAATAATGCAAGACGCGTTGAAGGTGATGGAGAATCAGGAACTCGTATGATACTTACTGGGCAAGTATTTTCTATTATGAGTAATACGGCTACAGAAGAACAAGTTGAAAGTATTATTAAAGCAGCGGATAAATATCTTTATGATAAATCTATTGGTGGATATAGGTTAAATACTAATTTTAATGAAATCAAAACCGATTTTGGAAGGATGTTTGGTTTTGCCTATGGTCATAAAGAAAATGGAGCAGTGTTTAGTCATATGGCTATTATGTATGCAAATGCACTTTATCAAAGAGGATTTGTACATGAAGGATTCAAAGTTGTTGATACACTTTATAGTCATTGTAACAACTTTGATGTTAGTAGAATTTATCCAGGTGTACCTGAGTATATAAATGAAAAAGGAAGAGGAATGTATAACTATTTAACTGGATCAGCAAGCTGGTTAATACTCACTGTATTAACTGAGATGTTTGGCGTAAAGGGAGAAATGGGTAACTTAGCATTTGATCCTAAAATACTATTAAAGCAATTCGATGATGAAAATAAAGCGTCTATTGAAATGAATTTTGCAGAAAGAATGCTTAAGATTGAATATATAAATGAAGGTATTAAAGAATATGGTGATTATAGTGTAAATCAAATTTATATGAATGGTGAAGAATATAAATTTGATGGAAAGCCTGTCATTTGTAGAAATGTTATAACTTCACTTGACGAAAATATTAAACATACAATAAAAGTTGTTCTTAAATAAGATAAATTACTAATTAAAATTCTATTATTTATAGATATAAAAGTATCTATAAATAATAGTTAAAAACACAATATATGTAAAGGGTTTATTAACAAGGAGGATGATTATAAATGAAAAGTGTAAAATTAAAAAAAATTATAGCTGCAGCAATTGTAGCAGGAATGATACCAGTAATGCTTCAAAGTGGAGTAAATGCGGAATGGAAACAATCAACAGATAATGGTAGTTGGAGTTATGCAGATGATAGTGGAGTAGCTACAAATTGGAAGTTAATAGATGGAATTTGGTATAATTTTGATTCAGCAGGAGTAATGAGAACTGGTTGGATAAATGATAATGGAACATGGTACTTTGCAGATACATCAGGAGAAATGAAAACAGGCTGGGTAAATGATAAAGGGACTTGGTATTTTACCGATGCATCAGGAGCAATGCAAACAGGATGGGTAAATGACAAAGGAACTTGGTACTTTAACGATACATCAGGGGCAATGCAAACAGGTATAGTTGAAGTTAATGGAAAAGTATATTCTCTTGCATCATCAGGAGCAATGCAAACTGGTAAAGTCATTATAGATAATAAGGAATATAACTTTAGTAATAATGGAGATGCTGTTGGAGAAACACCACAGGCTGTTAAAGCTTTTGATAATAAAGGTGCTGGTGTTACGAAACAAGCTGATAAGACAGCAAATACTGAGGCTTTGCCAAGTAGCTCATCATCAAGTAGTAGTTCATTATCTAAAAATTCATCATCTGGTAATTCGGGTTCAAATGGTGGAAATTCAGGGACAAATGGTGGAAATGCTAATCAAGAACAAGATAAGTGGAATTTAGTATGGAGTGATGAATTTAATGGTGACAGTTTAGATGCTAATAAATGGAGTTATCAATATGGAAATGGTACTGAATATAATGCAGTAGATTGGGGAAATAATGAAAAAGAATTCTATACTGATAAGAATACAAAAATAGAAGACGGAAATCTTATTTTAGAAGCAAGAAAAGAAGAAACTCCAATTTTGTATGGAGATAAGGAATATAAATATTCGTCAGCAAGAATCAGAACATTAGATAAATATAGTAAGACTTATGGAAAAATAGAATCTGCTATTACTATGCCAAAAGGACAAGGATTATGGCCAGCATTTTGGATGTTGCCAGATGATAATGATGTATATGGAAAATGGGCTAGTGGTGGAGAAATAGATATTATGGAGGCTAAAGGAGGACATCCTAATAATGTGTGGGGAACAATTCATTTTGGTAAGGAATGGCCTAATAATACATCTAGTGGAAGTCATTATACATTCCCAGAAGGAAAAGATATTTCAGGAAAGCACATTTATTCAGTGGAATGGGAGCCAGGCGAAATTAGATGGTACGTTGATGGGGAATTATATTATACAGCTAATAATTGGTTTAGCAAAGGTAATGATCAACCAGAACCATATGCTTATCCAGCTCCATTTGATAGGAACTTCCATATGATTCTTAATCTTGCAGTAGGTGGAGCGTATGATGGTAATGTAGAACCAGATGAATCATTTAAATCGGCACAAATGAAAGTAGATTATGTAAGAGTATATGATTTAAATGGAAAATATCCAGTACATGAAAACCCAGCATCTAATACAGGAGAATTAAAAGGGGCAAGAACTCCTTTAGATAATGGAAGTTATGTTTTGGATCCTACGTTTAAAAATATAAAAGCGACTAACGCGGAAGATCTTTCTTTTGACAACTGGAATCTACTTACAGCAAGTGGCGGTGAAGCTACATTTAAGAACGATAATGGATTAGATATTGATATTAAAAAAGGTGGAACTGTAAATTACGGAGTTCAGTTAGTTGATCATGTTCCTTTAAGACTTAATAAAAAATATACATTAAAGTTTAAAGCAAAAGCAGATAAAAATGCAACAGTTGAAGCTCAATTTGGTGGGGGTTCAGATAGAGGTTATGCGAAATATTCAGATGCTTTTAAAGCAAATCTTACAAATGAAGAAAAAGAATATGAATATTCTTTTGTAATGAAAGATACACCTAATGTTCATGGTAGACTAGAATTTAATCTTGGATTAACTGATAATGTTAATCTTCATATTACTGATGTAGAAGTGACGCAATCTGAGCCAGATGTAGTTTCAGATGAAGATACAAGTACTGCAAAAGCACCATTAGCAAATGGTAATCATATTTATAATGGTAGTTTTAATTTAGGAGATAATAGAATGGGGTTCTGGGATTTTACAGGCAAAGGTGCTACTTTTGAAAGTGATAAAGTTAAATCAGAAGCTGTAATAACAATACCAACTGCAGGAACTAAAGACAGTGTTGTATTATCTCAAAAAGGAACTAATCTATTACAAAGTGATATCTATAAACTTAAATTTAAAGCACATGCATCTAAAGATAGATCAATTGATGTAAGATTTGCATCAAAAGATGGAAAAACAACTTATAATCAAAATACATTTAATTTAACTACAACAAATACTGACTATGACTATGACTTTACTATGCCAAAAGGAACAACTGATGAAGAGGCAATTACACAATTTTTAATGGGGGATAATATTGGAACAGTTTATATTGATGACATTGTACTTATAAGAACAACAAATAACAATGTAAATTATGATGGCGTTGATTTATATCCAATTAAAAATGGAGATTTCTCTTTAGGATATAACTATTGGCAAACTATGGACAATCAAGGCGGTTCAAAAGCAGATTTTACAACAACAAATGATGCAGCTACTATTGATGTTAAAGCATTAGGTACAGAAAATTGGAATGTAATGTTATATAGTAATGATATGAAATTATCTAAGGGTGTTAATTATACTTTAGAATTTGATGCTTGGGCAAAGAATCCTAGAGATATAGTAGCTAAAGTTGAAGAAAATGCCACTTATTCTTCTTATGCATCAAAAACTTTATCACTTAAACCTGATTCTCAACATGTAACGTTAAACTTCACAATGGCTAAAGATGATGTGGCACAATTAAAATTCATATTAGGTAACACAAGTAGCCCTGCATTAGGAAAAGTATATATTGATAATGTTTCACTGAGAGTAAAGAATGCACCAGTTAAAATGCCAGCAACATTAGTATCAGATAGTACAGACAATACAATTGGAAATGATATTAATATTGCTTATGCCGGTGGAGATACAGGTTGGAAAGACTCAATCAGTGGAATAAGTGATAACGACACTGATATTGATAAGAGCTTATATACAGTAGCAGATGGTCAAATAACATTAGATAAGAGTATATTTACTGAAAAAGGTGATTATAATATTGTTGTAAAATCTAATGGCTTTGATGATACAAAAATAAGTCAAATTATAAAAGCAGCAGCAGGAACAGTAAATTATGATAATCTTATTAGCAATGGAGATTTTACTTCAGAATTTAGCGATTGGAAGAATTATGCTACAAGTCCAGCTGCAGCAACATTTAGTATAACAGGTGATGCAGATAAAGCAGCAGCTATTGATGTTACAGAATTAGGTATATCAAAAGCTTGGGATGTAATGTTATTTAGTAATAATATAAATTTATCAAAGGATGTAAAGTATACATTAGATTTTGATGCTTGGGCTGATCAAGCCAGAGATATAGTAGCTGAGATTCAACAAAGTGCTGGTGCTTATTTCACTTATAAAGAAGAAACAGTAGCACTTGATGGTACTAAGGATAAGAAACATGTAACTTTAGAATTCACAATGCCAAATGATGATACTCCACAAGTGAAATTCTGCTTTGGTAACACAACTAACCCTGCATTAGGAAAAGTATATATTGATAATGTTTCACTTAAAGTTAGTAATGTTACAGTATAAATACAAGCAACATTAGTACAAGCTTAAGAAAAAAATAGTAAAAATGAAATAAGGGACAAATATTTTCAAAATTTAATTGTGGGAAATAAGGTGATTGTGTAAGGAGTATCTATAAAAGATACTCCTTTTTCTATTGTTATAAGTAGTTAGAATATTGTTAGTATTTCATGTGCATTTTTTTGATAAGCAAAGAATAAGTTAGAAAAATGGTGTAATATATATTATGTTGGGATATAAATGAGATAATAGATTATTACCATATATATACTGATTGTTGGTGGTTGCTAAAAGTGCTATAATTATGTAATAACAGGGGATAATAAAGGGGGAAAGGGTTTAAAAAACCGATAAGATATGAAAAATAAAATTTTAGCTACTTCGTTAGCGATTATAATAGCAATTGGCACTACAATGCCAGTATTTGCAACGCCAAATAATGCGCAATTAAGTGAATCAAGACAGAAATATGCAGAAATTGAAAATAAAATAACAGATATTGAAAATAAAATTTATGATTTAAGTGCTCAAATAGAACCATTACAATTTACTGTAGATAAGAATAAAAGGGAAATAGAAAATATTAATATGATTACTGAAAATACTGGAAAAGACATTGTGCAATGTAAAAAAGAAATTAATGATTTAGATTTGGCTTTAGGACAAAGGGTTAAAGGAATGTATTCAGCAGGAGAACTGGAATTTAATTATTTAAACTTCGTACTTGAAGCTGATTCAACCACTGAACTTTTTTCTAGAGTACAAGCAGTGAGTAAAATTGTAGGAAAAGATAAAGAATATATAGAAGCAATTGATACTAAGAAAGAAGAATTAAATAGTAAAGTAAAGTCTTTAGGTGATAAAAAGGATGAAATAAATAAATTAAATAAAGAAGTACAAGACACTTTAAGCCAATTAGATGGAAAGAAGAAAGAACAAGAAGTTTTAGCCAATCAAGCTAAAGCAGAAAAAAGTAAATTCGATGCAGAATATTTATCGCAATTAGAAAGAGAGGCTGTAAAGACTCAATTTGATACTATAGATAATGCCAATAGTTCATCTATAGAAATTGAAGGGGCAATTAATCAATTAGTAAGTATTAGAAATAATCAAATTAAGAGTCCCATTGTTACTAAGGAAATTAACGATAAAATAGAAAAAGCAAAAGTAGCAGCAAAACAAAAGAAAGTAGTTGAGGAAAAAGAAGCAGCAAAACGTGAACAAGAAGCACAAGCAGCAAACGTAAAATCAGAAACGTCAAATACAAAATCAAGCGGCAAAAAATCAAATTCAACAGTAGCAGCACCAGCAGCAGGAAAGGCTCAAGCAATTTTAAATGAAGCATATAAACATTTAGGAGCAAATTATGTATGGGGTGCAACAGGCCCGGATACCTTTGATTGTTCAGGATTTACTGAGTATGTGTATGAACATGGAGCAGGAATAGATATATCAAGAACAACATATACACAAATTAACGTTGGACAGTCAGTTAGTGAAGATCAACTTAAGCCAGGAGATTTAGTATTTCCACATGCAGGTCATGTTGGAATATATGTTGGTAATGGACAAATGATTCATGCACCACAAACGGGTGAAGTAATTAAAGTAGGACCAGTATATGGTTTTTATGCAGCAAGAAGAATACTTTAGTATAAACCAGATTGTTAAAAAAAGAATTTTGCTTATTTTTGAGTAAAAGATATATAATTTACACATATATATATGAATAGATGAAAAGGAGAATAATTGTATGAATGCATTAGAACTAAAAAAGAATTTTTATTGGACGGGAGTATTAGACCCAGAGTTAAAAGTATTTGATATTGTTATGGAAACGGAATTTGGGACTTCATATAATTCTTATCTACTTAAAACAAGTGAAAAGACAGTGCTATTTGAAACAGCAAAAGCTAAATTTTTTGATGATTATTTAGAGACATTAAATAAACTTGTTGATATAAGCGAAATTGATTATATTGTAGTAAATCATACGGAACCAGATCATGCAGGTAGTATAGAAAAACTTATTGAAATGAACCCTAATATTAAAATTGTTGGTACATCAGTTGCTATAGGATTTTTAAAGAATATTGTAAATCATGATTTTTATAGTATAGCAGTAAAGGAAAATGATACTTTAGATTTAGGCGATAAAACTTTACGTTTTATGGTTCTTCCAAATTTACATTGGCCTGATACAATGTATACATATATTGAAGAAGATAAAACTTTGCTTACTTGTGATTCTTTTGGTTCACATTATAGCTTTGATGAAATTTTATTAAGTAATGTTACAGACAATGAAGGTTATATGAGAGCTAATAAATATTATTTTGATAATATTATTGGACCATTTAAACCATTTATGATAAAAGCCTTAAACAGAATTAAAGATTTAGATATTGATATGATTTGTACAGGACATGGTCCAGTAATTGATTGTAGAATAGATGAGATTAAAGAAATTAATGCTAAATGGTGTACTGTAGTTAATCCAAATCCAAGAAAAACAGTAATTATACCATATGTAAGTGCTTATGGTTATACAAAAGAATTGGCAGGCGAAATAGCTAAGGGAATTAAAGCTAGTGGGGATATAGATGTAAGAGATTATGATTTATTAGAAGTAGAGAAAAGTAAAGTCTTAGAAGAATTAGGATATGCAGATGGTATTCTTTTTGGTACACCTACAATTGTTGGTGAAGCATTAGAACCAATTTGGGATTTAACTATATCAATTTTTGCTAAAACTCATGGAGGAAAGCTTGCGAGTGCTTTTGGAAGTTATGGCTGGAGTGGAGAAGGAGTTCCTCATATTATAGAAAGATTAAAACAACTTAATATGAAGGTTGTTGATGGATTACGAATTAAATTCAAACCAAGTGATAATGATTTAAGTGAAGCTTATGATTATGGTTTTAACTTTGGTTGTATTTTGCAAAATAAAGAAAATCAAAAAAAGAAATCTGCAAAGAGAACTTTAGTAAAATGTTTAGTTTGTGGTGATATATTTGATTCTAGTCTTGAAATTTGTCCAGTTTGTGGTGTGGGCAAAGAAAACTTTATATCAGTTGAAGTGGATGAAAATGATTATAAGAAAAATACAAATGAAATTTATTTAATTTTAGGAAATGGTGCAGCAGGAATAAGTGCAGCAACTGCAATAAGAGAACGAAATGAAACTTGTTCTATAGTTTTAGCTTCTAATGAGAATGTACTAGGATATAATCGTCCAATGTTAACAAAGTCAATGATAGCTAAGTTTAATTCAAATCAAATTGCAGTTCATGATGAAGCTTGGTATAAAGAAAATAATATTACAAATGTACTTGGAAGAGAAGCAATTAAAATTGATACCAAAGAAAAAGAAGTTATTTTTGAAGATGGAATTAAGCTTAAATATGATAAATGTATTTATGCATTAGGTTCTGAGTGTTTTGTTCCTCCAATTTTAGGTAATGATAAGTCAGAGATTATAGCAATTCGTAGTATTTCAGATACAAATAAAATTGCAGAATTGCTACCAAGAGTTAAGAACGCTGTTGTAATTGGTGGAGGTGTTCTTGGACTTGAAGCTGCATGGGAATTAAGTAAAGCAAAATGTAAAGTTACTGTATTAGAACTTGCAGATAAATTAATGGGACGTCAATTAGATAATGAAGGCGGAAAATTCCTAGAAGAAATAATTAAAGGTGAAGGAATTGATGTAAGATTAAATGTAAAGATTGATGAAATAGAAGGTGTAGATTCAGTTACAGGTGTAAGAATTAATGAAAGCGAAATTATTGAAGCAGATCTTGTTATTATATCTTGTGGTATTTGTGCCAATTCTAAAATAGCAAAAGAAGCAGGAATTAATGCAAGTAGAGCTATAATTGTAAATGAAAAAATGGAAACTAATATTTCTGATATTTATGCATGTGGAGATTGTGCAGAATATAATGGAATAAATTATGGTATTTGGCCACAAGCGCTAGAAATGGGTAAAGTAGCTGGTGCTAATGCAGCAGGAGATTCATTAACATATGAAACAGTAGATTCTACTTTAACCTTTAATGGTATGAATACTTCATTATATGCAATTGGAGATAATGGGAAGAAGCCTAATGTTCAATATAAAACAGTAGAATTTAAAGATCCAGTTAAAAGGACATATACAAAATACTATTTTACAAATAATCGTTTATGTGGTGCTATATTAATTGGTGATACTAGTGATATTGTAAAAGTAACACAAGATGTAAAAGAAAATAAATTGTTTAAACAAATATTTTAAGTAAAAAATTAAAAATAAGGTTAGAAGGTAATTAAAACTTTCTAGCCTTATTTTTGTTAAAAGTGTACAATAGTATAAAAGTTGTAATAAATAGACTGGAGATTTAATAGAAAACTAAGAAATTCATGTGTTTATAAGAAACACATAAAATATTAGGAGATATAATTATGAAAATAAATTATAAGCATTTAAGCACATTTATAATTTTACTTATAATAGAAATATATATAGGACTTTTCGTGCATGATAATATAATTAGACCTTTTGTTGGTGATGCATTGGTAGTAGTTCTAATATATTTTTTCATTAGAAGTTTTATTAGCAAACATATAAGATTTTTACCGGTGTATATTTTTTTGTTTGCTTGTTTGATTGAAGTAGGCCAATATTTCAATTTGATTTCTTTATTACACATGGAAAATCTTAAAGGTGCAAAAATAATTATTGGGTCAACTTTTGATTTAAATGATATTTTTTGCTATTTTCTTGGGACAATATTAATATTTGTATATGAAGTTAAGTGGAGTAAGTAAGGTAGTTGAAGTTTTAGAAAGCATAACATAAAGAGGTCTTCTTCATTATGAAGAAGACCTCTTTAATTAATAGATTTATTTAAATAAGTTATTTTGGAATTCTTTTTAAAGTGGTATGATGGTGCTTATTACAACCTAAAAATAATGGGACATTTTCAATGTCAACATCACTATTCTCAAGTCCAAACCATTTTGTTGGTGAAACAGTATATCTTTTTATAAATAACTTAGATTTAAGTACTAATGATTCCCAAAAATCTAAATCTGATTCATATGAAAGTTGTTCTTGGATTATAATAAAACGAAAATCACCAACTTTTCTATCAGGCATTGTAGTATAGTTTCTAGATTGAATTTTTATTTCACCATTTTCAACTAATTCAGTTGAAATTTGGCGTAAGAAAACATTCAATTTTTGTTCTACTCGGAAACCAAGCTTTATATGAACTTTTACAATGTATAATGTTCCCAATGTATCTATTGAATATTCTGCGTCATAAGGTTCATCAGTAACACTAATATTAACAAACCAGTAAACTTCTGCTTTCTTAGGTCTTTTATCTAAAATAGAGTACATTATGCTTCTTTCAATTTGGTTAGGATCTTCGCAACTAGTTAAACATACAAGATTTGTTGTATATTTAGGGCGATCAGCATCTTGACGTAATTGATTTAGTTGTGTCTTATAATCTGCAATTGGGACATTTTCTAATAAACGAAGTTTAATATAGTGTCCTTTAATCCATATATACATAATAAAGAAAATTACTAAAGCAATTATGACAGCTACAAATCCTCCATGCATAAATTTAGCAGCATTTGCAATGAAGAAACAGAATTCAAAAGTACCAAAGAAAATAAGCATACTTACTGCAAGAGCAAAAGGAGTCTTTTTCTTTAATAAATAATTAAATAAGAGAATAGTTGTCATTAACATAGTAACTGTAATTGCAAGTCCGTAAGCTGCTTCCATATGTGCTGAATTCCCAAAGTAAAGAACAATGCAAATACAAACAAACCATAAAGATTTATTAATTGTTGGTATATAAAGCTGCCCTTTAGTGCTAGATGGATACATAGTATGTAATCTAGGAAATAAATTCAATTTAATTGCTTCAGAAACAAGTGTAAAAGATCCGGAAATTAAAGCTTGCGAAGCAATGATTGCAGCCAAAGTTGAAATTATTATACCGTAAATTAAAAAATTGTGTGGAATCATTTGAAAAAATGGATTTAAGTCTTCCACATTTAAAAAAGCTGGATTTTTCCTAGCGGCTAATAGCCAAGCTCCTTGGCCAAAATAATTTAATAATAAGCATATTTTAACATAGGGCCATGACGAATAAATATTATGTTTACCAACATGCCCAAGATCTGAATAAAGAGCTTCAGCACCTGTTGATGATAAAAATATACCACCAAGAATAAAAAATCCTAATTTATTTTCACTACCAAAAAGAGTCATAACAGCATAGTGCGGAGATAGTGCACGTAATAACGTCCAATCATGAGAAAGGTTCATAATTCCAAATATTGCTAATGTGGAAAACCAAATAAGCATTATTGGACCAAACATTTTTCCAATTAAATCAGTTCCAAAATGTTGAATGAAAAAGAGGGCACTAATGATTACTATTACAATTAAAACAATGTTATTTTGATTGCTACCAAAAGAAGCCTTAAAACTTGGAATTAGATCTAGTCCTTCGATTGCCGAAGTTACAGTTACAGCAGGTGTTAGCATTCCATCAGCTAAGAGTGCAGATCCACCAATCATAGCTGGAATGATAAGCCACTTTGCACGTTTACGAACTAAAGTGTAAAGTGAAAAAATTCCACCTTCACCTTTATTATCTGCATTTAAAGTAATAAGAACATATTTTATTGTTGTCAAAATAGTAATTGTCCAAAAAACTAGAGACAAGACGCCAAGAATAAAATTTTCAGATATATTTTCTAAGCCTCCATTACCTTGAATAACTGATTTCATTACATAAAGTGGTGAAGTTCCAATATCCCCATAAACTACACCTAGTGTTACTAAAATTCCCCCTAAGGTTGCTTTAGAAATGTTATTTTGCTTCGTATTTGATTTCATATTTAATCTTCCTTTACATTTAAAAATAGTTATGTATTAGTTCTAATTAAGTTTATATATTGAATTATTTCTTCGAAGTTACTCTTTTAGCTTTATTTTAAACAGTAACTTGTACATTATACATTATTAATTGAAACATAAATAGTATTTGTTAATTTTAGAAATAATATTTATGATATCACTATTTAAAAATAAGTCAAATATCTTAATAACCTAATATTAGTCTTCTTCGACATTCTGATTTTTGACGAGGCAACATTTTTGATATATTCTCTTCCATCCATTTTCGTTGTTCATAGGAAAACCTTTTTCCATAGAATAACATAAATTGATTATTAGAAGATTCATCTATTAAACCATAAGTAGATTGGGTAAATTTAATATACCCTAAAGACTCTAATAATGCTGTATCATGCAAATAAATAGACTTTTGTTCATCAAATACTTTTAAGTTTAAATCCTTTTCTAATTTAGATGCTAAAAGATTGTGTTTAGACTCACCACATTCATTAAATTTTCCATCTTTGGATAACCAACCGCATATACCCAATTTATCCATTTGTTCAATAGGACAGATACTTATAATTTCATTTATTAAACAAAACTTCAAATGTATCTCCCTATTTTAACACCTCACTTTCTTGTATAAATAATTCTAATCTATTATAAATGATTTCTTTCAAAATGGCTATGTTTTACCACAGTGTTGAGTGTCAAATATTATTCAGTTATATTTTAACTTAATTCTCACTTCTAATTTCCTGGAAATCAAGAAATACATTACATTAATATTAATAAAATATCATTTCATTAGAGATACTATTATTAGACATCATTTATTCGATATTATATTTTAGATGTCTTACATAATATAATTCAAGAAGGAGGATTTTAAGATGAATGGAAAAAGTAATGGAAATAAATTTCGTAATTTAATGAGGGTGGGGAACTTTACTAAACATGCAATAGAAGACTTTGAACAAAATATAGTGAATCAAAAAGACTATTTAGAAAAGGTTAAGGAGAATGAATCGTCTAAGAATTTAGAATAGGATATATTCAATTACTTTATATGCCTAAATTTAATTAAGAGGTGTAAATTATGGAAAATATATTAGGATATTATCTTTTACCACATCCACCAATAATTATTCCAGACATAGGCAAAGGGGAAGAAAAAAAAATAGAGAAAACAAGTTTGGCTTGTAATTGCATAGGAAGAGAAATAGCAGATATTAAGCCTGATACAATAATAATTATAACACCACATGCTGCAATGTTTTCTGATGCTATAGCGGTATCAGACGACGATATAATCTATGGGGATTTAAGCCAGTTTGGATGCACTAATATAAGGATGAACATTCCTATAGATAGGCAATTTAATATTAGGTTGGGGACAGCTTGTCATTTAGAAGGAATACCATCAGTTCTTGTGAATTCAGATTTTTTAGAGAATTATAACGTTAGTTATGAATTAGATCATGGTACTTTGGTTCCATTATATTTTGTTAACAAATATTATAATGATTATAACCTTGTACATATTACTTATTCTATGATAGGTAATATAAATTTATATAAATTTGGGATGGCAGTAAAAAAAATAGCAGAGGAATTAAATCGAAAGGCTGTAATTATAGCCAGTGGAGATTTATCTCATAAACTTAAAGATGAAGGGCCATATTCTTATTCACCATATGGAGAAAAGTTTGATCATGAGCTTCTAAAGAATTTAGAAAATGGCGATGTTGTTGGAGCTTTTAATATGAATAAAACTATGGTTGAAGAAGCTGGACAATGTGCATTAAATTCTGTTTATATACTTCTTGGAGCAATGGAAGGCAAGGAAATAAATGGTGAACTTTTATCTTATGAAGGACCTTTTGGAGTAGGCTACAGCGTAATGAAACTTAGAAGAGGATCGGAAAATAAAAGTAATTTAGATTTATTAATAAAAGATAAAGAAGAAAAATTTAAAAAAAAACTAAATAGTAAAAATCCTTATGTAAAGCTTGCTAGAGAAAATTTAAATCATTATTTTTCTCGTGGAAAAGAGATAGCAGAAATATCTAATTTACCGAGTGAACTTTTAGCACAAAGACATGGAGTTTTTGTGTCGTTAAAAAAGTTTGGTAATCTTAGAGGTTGTATAGGAACCATAGCACCTACAACTAATTCTGTAGGCCAAGAGATAATAAGAAATTCAATAGAGGCAGCCATCCATGATCCAAGATTTCCAGCAGTTTTAGAAGATGAACTACAGGATATTGATATATCTGTAGATGTTCTTATGGATTCGGTGCCATGTGAAAAGGAAGAGCTAGATCCTAAAAGATATGGTGTTATTGTTTCTTCTAGTGGACGACGTGGATTGTTATTGCCAGATCTTGAGGGCGTAGATACTGTAGAAGAACAATTAAATATAGCTTGTGATAAAGCTAATATAGATAGTGAAGGATATTATAATATAGAGAAATTTGAGGTTGTAAGATATAAAGAAATATGATGGCTTTAGAGGAAGGTGATAAGTTATGGATATGAAGATACCATTTTATGAAGAATATAGAGATAAAATTAGATGTAGAATATGTCCTCATAATTGTATATTAGATGAAGGGAAATTTGGAATATGCGGAGTTAGAACTTTAAAGAATAATGTACCTGTTGCCATAAATTATGGAGGCGTTACGTCTATGGGAGTTGACCCTATAGAAAAAAAGCCTCTATACCACTTTAAACCATCAAAAAATATTTTATCTCTTGGAAGTTTTGGATGTAATATGACCTGTAGCTTTTGTCAAAATTATGAAATATCTCAAGGCAAACCAGAGACACAATATATGAGTGTAGAAAAATTGATTGATATAATTCCAAAAGTAGAAAATAATGCAGGAGTTGCTTTTACTTATAATGAACCATTTATGTGGTATGAATATATTTATGATGCAGCTAAAAGTATAAAGGAAAATAATCCGGATACAAGTGTTGTAGTAGTAACAAATGGTTACATTAATGAAGAGCCACTTTTAAAACTTATTCCTTATGTTGATGCTATGAATATTGATTTAAAGGGATATACAAGTAGATATTATAATAAGATTTGTGGTGCAAGACTCGAACCAGTTTTAGAAACTATAAAAATAGCTAATAAATATTGCCATGTGGAAATAACAACTTTGCTCGTTAGCGATGAAAATGATTCTATAGAAGAAACCAGGGAAATAGCTAAGTTTATAGCTAGTGTTAATGAAAATATACCTTTTCACTTAAGTAGATATTTTCCGAGATATAAAATGGATAATGCAGAAACTAGAATAGATACGATAACGCAAGCTCAAAACGAAGCTAAAAGATATTTAAAACATGTGTATGTAGGAAATGTGGAAGGGGTTGATAATAATACATATTGCTCTAAGTGCAATGAATTGATTATTAGAAGAAATGGATATTCTACTGAAATTCTTATGAAAGAAAATAAATGCGAAAAGTGCGGGGAAGATATATACCTATAAAAAGAGTACAAAGCCGCAACCAAGAACTTAATTAAACAACTAAGACTATTTTAAATATTAAGTCTTCAGGAGCTATTAAAACTCCTGCTTTTTTTGACCTAAATTATTAAGTGTAAAAGGATTAAATTTAATGGCACCACTATATTGATAAGGATAAAATTGTTTTAAATGTGAAAGGTAGCTTATCCATTGCAAAGTTAATGCTTTATATACTCTATTAATATCACCCTTAAGATGCACGCAATCATCAGTGGTTAATTCCTTATGCTTTAAAAATATGATTTCATCTCGTAAATGCATTAATGACATAAGCAAATCAGCAAAGGTTTCATGCTCTAAAAGACTCTCATTACTTATAAGATTAGACAAAATATCTCTACTTTCAATAACTAGTGTCTTAAGTTCAGGATAATTAATTTTTTCAAAATCAACATTATGATCATGGGATTTTAATTTATTACCAGAAGTCTTTAAATCAGCAAAGTCCAATTCTAGAGATTGAATCTTTTCATCTCCTTCAACTATTAGCTTCAATAGAATAAATCCAATATCACTAAAAAATAATCCGACTAACATATTTAATTTACTTACACGCTCAAGTTTAGCACGTCTCTCAACAAGTTTTTCAAACATAAGAGTTACAGCAAGGATATTTATTGGAATAAAACAAAGATTCATTAAGGAATAATATTCAGTATTCTCCAATTGACCAAATATTAAATAGTGAATTAAAAACATGATAAATGATAAAAAAATTAAAAGAAATGAAACTAATAAATAGTGTTTTGAATTTTTCATATGTACTCCCTTTTGAGAAATTTTTATTTTTTTGATTGTGCCTTATTATAACAAAAGCATTTCTATTTTAACAGAATATACAACATATAAGCAAATGAATAAAAAGAACAACAGTGTTTATCATATATTGTGGAACGATTGTGTTAAGATGCGAAAGAGAATATAATAACATATGATAATTAAATTTCTATAATAATTAAAATATTTATAAAAAAATTAAAAATGAGATATTAAAATAGTAGAAATATGTTTATAAAAAGATTATTGTTTTGATAAGTGAAAAAGTACCTAAGAGAAAGATTGCATTTTGAAATATATAAACTATTTATTTTTTGAATTAATTTATAACAGATTAAGAGGTTAAAGGAGAACAAAAAGATGAGTGAAGATTTAATTGATTTTTGGAAAAAGTGGATAGATGGAGAAGAAGAAATTGATGTTACTGCTGATTCTATTATTCTAAAATATTCCATGATTAATAAACAAAGTGATGATGGTGTTAAAGATTGGGTATGTTTTAATTCTAAGGATAAACTATATTCATTTATTAAGTATTTACTATTACCATCAATCCAACTTACAAGAAGTATAGGAGCTAAAGAATCTCAGGTATATTTTGATGTGTGTGAGTATAGTGAAACTATAAAATTGTTGGAAACCTTTAAATTAGATTCTTGTAAAAAGGATATAGAAGATTATAAAAGGTGGCTTGGGGAAATTGAAGTATTAGAAAATAATGAATATTCTTTAGAATCTATAACAAATTTCATTAATATAATTTGTTGTGAAGTGGCTAAAACAGAAGACATTTTTTTTGAATTACAATTATTTAAAAATATAAAATGTGTAGGGAATATTATTATAAAGCAATATGAAGATGATAACATGTTAGATGTATTGGAAAGTAAATTTGAATTAAGCAAAGATGAAATAAAAGATTTATTTGAAAGTATTGATAATAATAAATTAGTGTTTAAGAAAATCCTTGATTTATTAAATGAAAGATTTATATAGAAGAATCTTGTAATTCTAATATGACATACTGTTGGCATATTTGGGATGTTATAGTTTAGATAAAGCAGGAGGTAAAGATTAATGAAATTTGAATGAAAAAAACATGATAAAGAATTATATATGCAAAAAAACAAAGTGGAATTAATTACAGTCCCAGAATGTAAATTTTTTATGATTAAAGGAAACGGGAATCCAAATGATGAGAAATTCTCTGAAGCAATAGGGGTTTTATATTCTCTTTCTTATGCAGTAAAAATGATGCATAAAAATGGAGTGATACCAGATGGATACTTTGATTATACTGTTTTTCCTTTAGAAGGTGTTTGGGATATGAGTGAAAAAGGGAAATTGCAAGACACTCTTGATAAAAATGAACTTATATATAATATTATGATTAGGCAGCCAGATTTTGTAACAGAAGAAATTGCTATGAAAGCAATTGAAATAGTCAAAAAGAAAAAACCACATCCATTATTAGAATGTGTAACCTTTGGTAATATGAATGATGGATTATGCGTACAGATGCTTCATGTTGGTTCCTATGATGATGAACCAAATAGTTTTGCTATGATGAAAGAATATTGTGAGCAAAATAACTTAAAAAGAATAACAAAAGTCCATAGAGAAATATATATTTCTGATGGCCGTAAAACAGAAATATCAAAATTAAAAACTGTTTTACGTTATAAGGTAAGTGCTATAGAATAAAAATAATTATAAATATCGTAGTATTCAATAAAATGAATTTACGATATTTTTTTACTCAATAAGTAAAAAATATTACGGAAAAAGGAAATTTTTATAGTAAAGGTATAGAATTTAAATGTAATTATATAAGATTGGATATATTAAGCATGGGAAATATGTTATAATTTTCATGTTAAATATATAAAAGGTGGGGTATCGAGTTATAAGAAATATATATGAGAATGTAAAATAAGTATTATTTGAAAAGAAATTTAATTAGATTTTAGGAGAAGTTGATTAATATGTTTACAATTGAACAAATTAAAAGCAATAAGAAAGAGTATTTACCATTGTTATTGCTTGCAGATCCTTGTGAAGAAATGATTGATTTGTATCTTGATAAGGGAGAAATGTATGTACTAAATGATGAAAATAAAATACTTTGTGAAGCAGTTGTTATTGAAATATCAAATACAGAATGTGAATTAAAGAATATTGCAACAACTGAAGAACATCAAATGAAAGGATACGCAAAAAGAATTATAGATCATATTTCTAATATATACAAAAAAAATTATAAAGAAATGTTTGTTGGAACTACAAGCGCAGCAGTTCCATTTTATAATAAATTAGGATTTCAGTATTCGCATACTGTGAAGAACTTTTTTGTAGATAATTACCCTAAATCAATTTTTGAAGGTAATGCTCAGTGCGCTGATATGCTGTATTTGAAAAAAGATTTATAAATAAATTAATTAAAAAAGCGAGGATATTATGGGAATAAAAATGATACATCATGTATGTATTCAAACTGAAAATTATAGAGAATCCCTTGAATTTTATACTGATATTTTAGGATTTGAAGTTGTGCAAGAAACAAAGAACTTTCACAATAGAGATTTTAATACATGGTTAAAATTAGGCACATTCATGATTGAATTGCAAACTAATAAAAAAGAAGATAAGTTAAATAATTGGAATGAGTTAAATGCAGGAATAGTACATATGTGTTTCTTGGTAGACAATGTACACGAAGAAGTTAATAGAATAAAAGAATTGGGTTATACCAAGTTTAAGCTTAAAAATGGAGAAGCAATATACAAAGTTGAAAATAATTGTTTATGTAAAATTAAAGCACCAGAAGGCACTGAAATTGAAATGAGAGATAGGGAATTATGAAAAAATACCTATTACCAATTGCTATATTAATGCTTTTTCTTGGAATTGGCATTACTTTAAGTGTCAGCTCTGGAAATTATTTTTATTTATTCAATTTTATTTATATAGGAAGCTTTGTATCAGTTGGAATGGTTTTATTTATAAAAGGATGGAAATATTCTAGATTAATTGTTCAATTTGGTGTAGGTCTTTATATGTTTGTGTTTTTAGGGATATTTTGCAAGGAGAATATGCAAATAGAAGGATTTTGGTACTATTTATTTTTAGGTGTTTTCCAAGCTGCTACAATTCACTACATTGTAGCAAAAATTGCTGGACCATTAATTTTTGCTAGAGGTTGGTGTGGATATGCATGCTGGACGGCTATGATTTTAGATTTATTACCATATAAGACACCACAAAATCCACGTGTAAAAAAAATTTCTTATATAAGATATATTGTGTTTATATTTTCATTTTCGTTTATTGGTAGTTTGTTTTTATTTAAAGTAGACAATATTGAGAATATAATGTTTCAAAGCTTTATAATATGAAATATACTTTATTATGTTATAGGAATAGCTCTTGCATTTAAGTTAAAGGATAATAGAGCTTTTTGTAAGTATATTTGTCCCATCACAGTATTTTTGAAGCCCATGAGTTATTTTTCTTTATTAAGAATTAAAGTGGACAAAAATAAATGTATATCATGCAATAAGTGTAGATCTGTTTGCCCAATGGATGTGGACATGCTAGATAATAAGAGAAATCGTAAAAATGGAACAGAGTGTATTGTATGTAAAGAGTGTATTAGAGCATGCCCTAAAAATGCACTTAAATCTTAGTAAGCTTATTGTGTGGTGGAGATACACAGAAAGGAAGTTGAAGAATGGTTATTGAAAAGTTAAAGTTAGAAGATATTGAAGGTTTATTAGAATTATATAAGGAGCTTACTCCTTTTGAGAATTCATTAGAAAAGTCAATTGAAATATACAAAGAAATACTACAAGATGAACAGTACTTAATAATAGCGGCTAAAGAGAACAATAAGATTATTGGTTCTGCACTTGGAGTATGTTGTAAATGTCTTTCAGTAGGAGGAAACCCATTTTTAGTAATTGAAGATGTAATTATTAACGAGGACGTTAGAGGTCAAGGAGTAGGTAAAAAAATAATGACGGCTTTAGATGAATTTGCTAAAGAAAAGAATTGTGATTATGCAATTCTTGTATCTTCTGATTATCGAAAAGGAGCCCATGTATTTTATGAAAATTTAGGATTTATTGATGGGGTAAGAGGATTTAGAAAAATGTACACAGATTAAAAAGCACGCACCAATGAAAAAGGCACGAAGTGCAACCAAGAACTTTTCACCTATAAGAAGATACGCACATATAAAAAAAGTGCGAAGCACAATTAAGAAATTAAGTAAAAAGTACAAAATGGCAAAATATTATAAATTAGTAAGTTGTAAATTATACTAATTATATTATATGTGAAAATGTTAATATATATAATAGAGTAAGAGAAAGGATTTGGGGGAAGAAATATGGAGATTAATAATAACGAAATAAGAGAAAATGCAAGACTCAGTTTAAAAGGAAATTGGAAGGTTGCAATAGTAAGTTCTTTAGTGTATAGCATTGTTAGTATTATAGGAGATTTTATACCGGAGTCTAGCAGTATATGGTTTTCTATATTAACAACTATTTCTAATGCACTATTGATATTTGGGTATACAGCTATAATGTTACATATAGTCAGAGGTGAGGATGCTGAATTTTCGGAAATTTTTTCTGAATGCAAGAGATTTTGGAAGGGCTTGGGAATGACAATAGTAGTTAACATTTACATCGGATTATGGACATTGCTATTGGTAGTTCCAGGTATTATAGCATCTATTAAGTATTCTATGACGTTTTATATATGGGTTGATAATCCTAAAATTGGTATTGACGAAGCAATAAATAAAAGTATTGAGATGACTGACGGGCATAAGATGGATATATTCAAATTATACTTAAGTTTTATAGGTTGGATTGTATTATCCTTAGTGCCAAGTTTTGTGGTATGGTTTTGGTTTAAAGAATATGCTCTTGGAATTATGTCTCTTGGAATGATTTTCGTAAGTCCTTATATTGAAGTATCTATGGGAACTTTCTACAATACGTTAGTCAAGGAGAGGGGAAGTCAACTCACATTAGGGGAATAAGCAAGAAAGTTCGATATATTATCAAAATTAACTAGGCATAAAGGAAGGTAAGATTATGTGTAAAAAGAGAACAAGAATTTTACTCCATGCAAAGTCAGCTATGAGCAGTTGCATGTATGGAGTAAGTTAGAACTGCTCATTGTAAAGGCTTTGCATACTTAATTATTTTATTAAATTTAAGGAGCAAAGTTAAAATGAAAATAAAAAATATACACAAATTAAAAAGAATAAAAGATCTTCAACAATTAGAAATATTAAAAGAGCTAAAAAATTTCTTGATATTATGGAGTAGTCAATCATTATCACAATTTGGCAGTAGCATGACAAGTTTTTCACTTATTGTTTGGGCATTTGAGAAACAAGATTCTGTATTGTCAATTTCGATGCTTATGATATGTTCACTATTACCTAGTATTTTACTTAGTTTTTTAGCAGGAACATTTATAGATAAGTGGAATAAAAAATTAATAATGATTATATCTGATACAATTGCAGCTATTTGCTCAGTATTTGTATTGATTTTATTGTTCAACAATAGACTTGAAATAAGTTATTTGTATATTATAAATGTTATACTTGGAATAATGAATGCATTTCAATCACCTGCTTCAAGTGTAGCAGTTACTATGATTGTACCTAAAAGGCATTATATTAAGATAAGCGGATTGCAATCATTATCTTCTTCAATGGTTACAACATTTACACCTTTAGTTGCCACATCTATATATGCTTTTGGAGGAACGAAAGTAATTTTATTTATTGACCTTAGTACTTTTTTTGTAGCATTTATAGCATTACTATTTTGTGTTAAGATACCAGATTATGTAGCGTATAAAAAGAAACAAAAATTAAGTACTTTAGCAGATTGTTTGGATGGAGTTTCTTATATTTTTAACAATAAAAGCATTTTACATTTAATAATTTTTATGGGTTTTGTGAATTTGATTGCATCAATATATAATTGTAATTTAACTCCAATGATTTTAGCTAGAACAGATAATAATAAAATTATTCTTGGAGTCATTACATCATTTGTAGGTATTGGTGGGGTTATTGGAAGTATTTTATTTACCATAAAAAAAACTTCTAAGAGCAAAGTAAATACAATATTTAATTCTATCACTTTCTCTTTTTTGATTTGTAACACTTTACTTGGAATAGGCGGGAATGCTTATATTTGGTCATTTGCAGTACTCGCAGGACATATTGCAGTTCCTTTTTTAACTGGAAATGTAGAAGTTTTAATGAGAACTAAAGTTCCGATAGAAATACAAGGTCGTGTATTCTCAGCAAGAAATACTATTCAATATGCCACAATACCTATTGGATATATATTAGGTGGAATATTAGCAGATAAATGTTTCGAACCAATAATGGCTTCAAATTCTTATCTTAAGCAAATACTTTCTATGATTGTAGGAAGTGGTAAGGGCTCTGGGATATCTATTATTTTTATTATAATTGGAATTACAGGATTTGCTGTATGTTGTATGTTTAGAAGAAACAAATATATAAAAGCTTTGGATGATTAATAATTGATAAGAATAAAAAAGATAATTAAAAATATCGTATTATTTAGTTTAAAATGAATTTACGATATTTTTTTACATATGCAAAGGAATATCCATTTGGAATAATTAATGGTAATAATTTAGAAGTAATAGTTAGAGATCCTATAGCATAAATTTCTTTATTTTACTGCTCAGGTTTGCAATCTGTAGATTTTATGTAGTAAATAATAAAAAAGATGTTCTTTGAAGTTAGAGTATAATTTTATATTACAATTTATGTTATAATTAATTTGGAATAGTAAATATTGTGAATTTTATTAAATCTTTAGAATATAAGGTGGATCTATAAAATGGATATAGGAACAATTTTAATTTTATCAATGATTCTATTTGTAATAATATATTTTTCAGTTAGGTTAGCAATTAATCCATTGTTAAACAAGACAGAAAAAATAATCACAGAAAATAATAATATTGGATTAGTTAAATTACGGGATATAGAAATATTAAGTGATACTGAACTTGAGCAAGTAATAAAACTATATAAGAACAAAAGTGTTGATAAAAAAGACTATGAGCAGTATCAAAAATATGCAAAAGTCCTAAATGAATTGAAGGAGATTGGATATTTATCTGTTGAACAATATTCAAGTAAGGCTAACAAACTTAAAAAGTATTTCAAAGTTGATTAGTATTTGATTTGTAGATATTTCTTAAATCATGAATTAATAAAAAAATAAAAAAACTAAATTTGAAAAATATAAATAGTTATTGCTATGATTTGATAGAAAATTCTTTGGATGAAAAGTACCATGTTATATATAGTTCAATGGCTTTACATCATATTGTGGATATAGATAAATTATTAAAAAAATTCTATAATATGATTAATTCAAATGGTACATTATGTATTGTTGATTAAATGAAGATGATGGAAGGTTTCATTTAAATGAAGCTGGATTTAACGGTCATAATGGATTTTCTAATGTTAAATCACAAACATTTTATAAAAGTACACGTGAAATTGATGAAGAAGAATTAAAATATTCTTTATTTATAATGACAGCTGATAAAATAAATAATTAAGATTTAAAAAAGATATACACATTAAATATTTAATTATTTCATTAATATTTAATAAAATAATTATTAAAGTATTATAATATAATAGTAAGTACCCCATAGTAAATTACCAAAAGAGGGGTGAATGGAAGGAGAACTATAATGTACAGAAAACAAATTGAAGATTATTTTACTACTCACAAAGATGAAATGCTAAATGATATATGTAGCATTATCAAAATAAAAAGTGATAGAGAAGAAGCGATAAAAGGAATGCCTTTTGGAAAAGGTCCAGCTAAAGCACTAGAAGCAGCATTAAATTTAGCTGAGGGAATGGGGTTTATTACTAAGAATTATGATAATTATGTTGGAACTATTGATTTTAGTGAAAAGGAAAAGGGATTAGATATCCTTGCTCATTTAGATGTAGTTCCAGCTAGTGACGATTGGGTTGTTACAAAGCCTTTTGAACCTCTTATAAAAGATGGAAAATTATATGGTAGAGGAAGTGCTGATGATAAGGGGCCAGCAATTGTAGCATTGTATGCCTTAAAAGCAGTTAAAGACTTAAATATACCACTTAGCAAAAATGTCAGACTTATTTTAGGGACAGATGAAGAGTGTGGTAGTGAAGATATTGATTATTATTATAAAATTGAAAAAGAAGCACCTATGACGTTTTCACCAGATGCAGATTTTCCAGTTATAAATATTGAAAAAGGTCGTCTAGCTAGCACATTTGAAGCTAAGTTTGAAGAAGATGTTATGCTTCCTAGAATAGTATGTGTACAAAGTGGAGTTAAGGCAAATGTAGTTCCAGACAAAGCAACTGTTACAATTGAAGGTTTTAATAATGAAGAAATTAAAAAGTATTTAGAGGCTGTTGAAAAGAAAACTGGGATAAAATTCACAGTACATGAAGAAGCTAATGAGAAATTGATTATTTCTGCAAAAGGAAGTGGCGCACATGCATCTACTCCTGAAAAGGGTGATAATGCATTAACTGGAATATTAGAATTGCTTAAAGATATGCCATTTGCAAAGAGTGAGGGTTTTAATAGATTATGTGAAGTGCAAAAGTTATTTCCTCATGGTGATTTTAATGGTGAAGCTAGTAAAGTTAAGATGAGTGATGAAATATCAGGGGAATTAACTATTTCATTAAATATTTTTGAATATGATACTGAAGGCCTTAGTGGAGTATTTGATTGTAGAGCTCCAATTTGTGCTACAAATGAAAATTTACGTGATGTTTTAAGAGATACTATGAAAAAAGAAAACATTATTCTTTCTTCTGATGATTTAACTGAAGCACATCATGTAAGTGCAGATTCTGATTTTGTGCGTACCCTTTTAAAATGTTATGAAAAATATAGTGGTAGACAGGGAGAATGTCTTGCAATTGGTGGGGGGACATATGTACATCATCTTAAAAATGGTGTAGCATTTGGTTGTACAATGCCAGGAACTGAGAATAATATGCATGGAAATGATGAATTCGCAAACATAGATGAATTAGTACTTAGTGCTAAAATATTTACTCAAGCAATAATTGATTTATGCACTTCTTAAAAAAAACGCGAAACGCAACCAAGAACTTACTCTTTGAACATTTTATATTAAATTAGGTAGGTGGTTATATTAAGAGTCCAATGAGAATTTAATATAAATTTAGATTGAAAAATAAAAAATACCACATTAATAAATTTGTGGTATTTTTTTCTTGCGAGGTAATATATTATTAGTTAAAAAACAATATAGGAGTAACTAAAAACAAATTAGAATTTCTTATTTACAAAATATGTTATAATAATATAAATTTAGTAATAATTGAAAGAAGAGTAATAGATATGCGAAAAATATGGAGGGGCTTTTATGAATATATGTATAGTTGAGAAGGATATAAAAGAAATTGAAATTATAAGGCCATTATGGAAGCAACTTAATTCTGTTCACTTGGATAAATCAATTTATTTTAAGAATAAATATGAGACATTTACATTTGACAAAAGAATGGAATCTATATATAAAAAGGCTCAACATGGTATTGTAAAACTTGATATGATTTTAGATAGTGATAACGGGAATTATGTAGGGTATTGCTTAAGTTCAATTGAAGATACTTTAGGTCAAATAGAATCTATATATATTGAAAAAGAGTATCGTAAGTTTGGATTAGGCGGTACACTTATGAAAAGTGCGTTAAGGTGGTTTGAATCAAATGTAATAATAAATATTGAAATTAGTGTAGTTTATGCAAATGATGACGCATTATCTTTTTATGAACGTTATGGGTTTCATATTGGAAATTATATATTAAAAAAGTAAAAACTAAAAAGTTATAATTTGAATGTGTCAATATTAAATCAGGTAGGTGGTTATGTGAAGAGATGCATTGTATTAATGGAATAGGAATTAAAGTATTATAATTAAAGGAGAGATTAAATATGGCTATTCCAAATTTAAATAAAATATATCCGAGAAGTAATGATTTTCAAACAATATACCTTAAGAATGTAATCACAAGAGATAATATAAAGGTTGGAGATTATACTATATATAATGATTTTTGCGATGATCCTAGGGATTTTGAGAAGAATAATTTATTATATCACTATCCTATTAATAATGATAAATTGATTATAGGAAAGTTTTGTTCTATTGCATGCAAAGCAAAATTTCTTATGACTTCTGGAAACCATGCTATGAAATCACTATCTACTTATACATTTCCTATTTTTTACGAAGAGTGGGATGAAACATTAAATATCAAAGATGCTTGGGATAATAAAGGAGATATTATAATAGGTAATGATGTGTGGATAGGATATGATGCTATTATTATGTCAGGAGTTAAAATTGGAGATGGTGCAATAATTGGAACGAGAGCTCTAGTAACTAAAGATGTTGCGCCATATACTATTGTTGGAGGAGTGCCAGCAAAACCTATAAAGAAAAGGTTTGATGATGATATCATTTCTAAATTGCTAGACATTAAGTGGTGGGATTGGAGAGCTGAAAAAATTCAAGCAAATATAAAATACATTCAGCTTGGAGACATTAAAAATTTAAGATAATAATTAACAAGTACCGCATTATTCAAAATTGAATTTGCGGTATTTATATTAATTAAGTAAGAATATTTTTCCAAGTGACATATTCTAATATGGTAAACCATAAATATTCTTCACCATATATATGGTGAAGAATATACACCTATAAGAATCCAAAGCATTTATTCATTTATATTAAATAGATTATCAAAATGTTCTTCTTGATGATATTAATCTTAGTTCTGTAACATCTGTTATATCATAAAATCTACCATTAACAGGGCTTCTATCATATGCATATTCTGTATTGCTAAATAGTGCGCTAGAAATAAATTTCCATACTTTAGTAAAATGAGATTTATTATTCATAATAACCCCTCCAATTTGTTAACGCTTAATTAAATATAGTAACTGTTTAAAAATATAAATTACTATACTTTTAATATAAATGAATATTCTGAAAATTGCATCTCTATAATATTTACCATTTAGCAAAAAAATAGGTAAATATCTAAAGATATATATACAAATTAAACTATCATTGTATATATAATAATAACATATTAGAAATACTTAATATGTTATAAAAATAATAGAAATCATTATATTTTTATTATGCTGAAGTTAGGGTTTATAAACGGAGTAAGAGGAGTTAGAAAATTATATAGAATCCCATTGAATTTTATACTAAAATTTTGGGGTTTGAAGTTGCACAAGAAACAAAGAACTTTCATAATAGATAGTTTAATACATGGCTAAAATTAAGGACATTCATGATTGAATTGCAAACTAACAAAAAAGAAGATAAGTTAAATAATTGGAATGAATTAAATGCAGGAATAGTACATATGTGTTTCTTGGTAGATAATGTGCAAGAAGAATTTGATAGAATAAAAGAATTGTGTTTATGCAATACTGGTATCTTCTGATTATAGTAAAGTAGCATATGAATTTTATGAAAAATTAGGATTTATTGAAGGGGTAAGAGGATTTAGAAATATATATTAAAAGTATAAAATCATAAAAATTATGATTAAGTTTTATCGGTTGGATTGTATTGGGCTTAGTGCCAGGTTTGGCGCTAGCATTTGTGGATAATCAATATGCTGTTGGAATTATTTTCGTAAGCCCTTATATTGAAGTATCTTTAGCAACTTTCTACAATAAGTTAGTTAAGGAGATATAATTTGGGCTATGTTTTTTATAAGATGAGAATAAGAGGTGGTTATGTGAAGAGATGCTATGAAATCACTATCTACTTATACATTTCCTATTTTTTTACGAAGAGTGGGATGAAACCATTAACTTAGTCGCCTTTAATTAAAGCATGCTTTTACAGGCTTTGTTTCCTTAATTTAAATTAATAATTTAAGGAGATGGGCTTTGTGAGATATGTAAAAGCTGAAACATTATTACCAGATAGTCTAATAGAAGAAATTCAAAAATATATTCAGGGAGAGTATATTTATATTACATCCCAGAAATCAATACGTAAAAAATGGGGAGAAAAATCTGGAAGTCGTGAATATATATTAAATAGAAATAAAGATATTCGTAAGAAATATCAAAGTGGATATATAATTGAAACTGTGGCAACACATTCAGATTACCAAAAACGTGGATTTGGAAAAGCAGTTATAACAGAATGTTTTAGAAGGCTTAGAGAAAAAGGTGTTAAAAGTGCATATAGTACAGGCTACTCAGAAGCCGCAAATGCACTTTATCAATCTTTAAAACCTGTTGAGGTTTACCAATTAATACGATATAAATTAGAAAATTCATGTCAAATTGACTTATTGTAAAATAAAAGTATTTTCTATGTATAATCGTTTAGGTATAGAAATAGGAGAATATACAAGTAGTAGTAATAATAAATGTAAGTAATATAGAAGAATACTAAAAATATGGTATAATATTCATATGAAATAAATGTAAGAGAGATATGAAGGTGTAAAGCATGGAATTTGAAGAAGTAAAAATAGAAATATATGTTCCCAATGAGTTTATTATTCCGTTAAGAGATGGTCTTAATAGTATAGGTGCATGTAAAGTTGGAAATTATGATAATTGCATTTCAGTGACACAGGTTAGTGGATACTGGAGACCGTTAGATGGTGCAAAACCTTATGATGGGAAAGTAGGAGAAATTTCTGAAGGGGTCGAATGTAAAATGGAAGTTCGTTGTAAAAAAGAATATATAAAACAAGCTATTAAAGTGATAAAAGAAATTCACCCTTACGAAGAAGTTCTATTTAATATTATTCCTATTATTAATCATTTATACATATAAGGTATGCGATAGAGTAAATACGGTATTATTCCAAGTGAATTTGCCTTAGAATTAAATAAATTACATAGTGGAAGTGATATTTAATGAAATATTTTATTAAGTCAGAAAGAATTGGATTTTCAGTGTGGGATAAGGAAAATGAAAAACAGGCTAATTTATTATGGGGAAATGAAGATGTGACTAAATATATATCTACTACAGGTAAGATGACTGAAAAAGAGATATTAGAGCGATTAGACAAAGAAGTAGATACATACAGTAAATATAGGATTCAGTATTTTCCTCTATATATAAAGGAAAATACTGAATTTATTGGATGTTGTGGTTTAAGACCTTATAAAAAAGAGAAGAAAATAGCTGAAGTTGGAGTTCATTTACTTCCGGAATATTGGGGGAAAGGTTATGGAAAAGAAGCATGTATGAGAATAATAAAGTATGCATTTGAAACACTTTCTTTTGAAACAATATTTGCAGGGCATAATCCTAATAATTTAGAATCGGCCAAACTTTTAAAAAAACTTGGTTTTGTGTATTCGCATGATGAATATTATGCTCCAACAGGTCTTAAACATCCATCGTACTTATTAAATAAGGAATTTTAGTATGAAAGTTTGAAGGAGGAATTTCTATGGATTTTGATGATGTTGCCAGAGAATGGGATAATGAAAAAAGAATTGAAAGAGCTAAAATTATAGCAAATAAAATAAAAACAACAATAACAGTAGGAAAAGATAAATCTGCAATGGAATTTGGATGCGGGACAGGTCTTGTTAGTTTTAACTTACATACTGAATTTAAAAATATAACTTTAATTGATACATCTAAAGAAATGATAAATGTTGTAAACAATAAAATTGAAGCATTGAATTTAAGCAATATAAATACTTATTGTGAAGACTTGGTTCAAAATAAATTGAATGAAAAATTTGATATAATATATAGTTCTATGGCATTACATCATATTGTAGATATAGATAGATTATGTAAAGAATTTTATAATATGCTTAATTTAAATGGTACATTGTGTATTGTTGATTTAAATAAGGATGATGGAAGTTTTCATAAAAATGAAATTGGATTTAATGGACATAATGGATTTTCAAAGACATGGCTTAAAAGTATATTAGAAGTTAATGGATTTTCTAATATAACATTTCAAACATTTTATGAAGGTGCGAAGCAAATTGATAATAATGAATTAAGATATTCTTTATTTATAATGACAGCTGATAAAATTTAATACACAAATTTTTTATGGATATTGTATACTTGAGTATTTTATATGATAACGGAGGTTAATCTTATATGATAATGAATTTTGAGGATATTTTTAATAAAGATGAATTAATTTTAATGGAAGGAGGATTAGGTGAGCGTTTAAAACGGGAATATAATATTCAAAAGGATAATAATATTTCACTTGCAGGACATATTTATGACGAAAATAAAAGACAAGCGCTTACTGAATTATTTAAGCAATACTTCACTGTAGCAAAGAAATATGATATGCCAATTATGGTTACAACACCAACACGAAGAGCAAATAAGGAGCGTATTTATTGTTCGATTTTTAAAGAAAGTAATGTTATTGAAGATAATGTGAGATTTTTAAAACAGTTAAAAGAAGAAACCACTGCAAAGGTATATGTTGGAGGTTTGATGGGATGCAAAGGGGATGCGTATTCTAAAGACGAGCATCTTAGTATTGAAAGTGCTTTTGAATTTCACGCGTGGCAAACAGATTTATTTAAAAAAGCTAATGTAGACTTTTTATATGCTGCTATTATGCCTACTCTACCAGAAGCAATTGGAATGGCAAAGGCAATGGAGTTAACTGGATTACCATATATTATTAGTTTCATGATTAAAAAAGATGGAAAACTACTAGATGGGACAACCATAAATGATGCTATTGTTGCCATTGATAAGTATACTACAAGAAAACCTTTATGTTACATGACAAATTGTGTACATCCAAAAGTTCTAAATAGTGCATTATCACAGGAATACAATGAAACTTCTGTTGTAAAGGAACGATTTAAGGGAATACAAGCAAATACATCAGAATTATCACCAGAAGAGCTTGATAATTGTGCCGAATTAAAAACTTCAGATAGCATAAGATTAGCAAATGATATGATTAATTTATATAATAAATTTAATCTTAAAATTTTTGGAGGGTGCTGCGGGACTGATAACACACATATTGAGGAAATAGCTAAGAGATTAAATTAAGAGATATTGTGAGTAGGATATATGTTTTAGTTTATAACTGACAGTAACGTTTAATATTTAAGGTTAGTAAATATTAGATAATATGAACATATTTGTGCAAGTTAAGTTGCGAAAGTTAATTGAATTTTAGATATACTTTAATTGGAAGGAGGGGAAAATATGGATTGGCTTAAAAAAATGAATGAAGCACTTGATTATATAGAAGACAATTTAACAGAAGAAATTGATTTTGTGACAGTAGCACAGAAAGCATGTTGCTCAACGTATAATTTCCAACGTATGTTTTCTTTTATAACTGACATTACTCTTGCTGAGTATATAAGGCGTAGAAAATTAACTAATGCAGCTTTTGAATTACAAAATAGTCATATTAAGATAATTGATTTAGCATTAAATTATGGCTATGATTCACCTACATCTTTTACAAGGGCATTTAAAGTTATGCATGGAATTACACCAACTCAAGCAAGAAAAGAGGGAATAACATTAAAAGCTTATCCAAGACTTCTCTTTCAAATTACAATTAAAGGAGTAAGTGAGATGAATTACAGAATCGAAACAAAACCTGCATTTCAAGTTTATGGAGTTGAAGGAATTTTTGAAAATGAAAATGCCTTCAGTACTATTCCAAAATTTTGGCAAGAATTTTGTAAGAATGGTGATTGGAAGAAAATGAATGAATCTTTGGGAAAGGACTTAAATAAATTAGATGAAGGTTCTATTCATGCAGTATGTGGTTATAAAAAAATAAGTGAGACAAGCTTTCCATATATGATTTGTGCATTTAAGACTCCTACATCAAAAACAGATGGTTATACTATTGTAGATGTTCCAGAGTCAACTTGGGCAATATTCACATCTGAGAAACATGGAAAAGATACAATGACAGAAGTTACACAGAAGCTTAATAGACGAATTTATACAGAATGGTTTCCAAATTCAAAATTTGATATGATTGAAGGATTTGACTTTGAACTATATAAAAGTGATGGTGAAAAGTGCTATGAGGAAATATGGTTTAGAGTAAATCCTAATATGGAGAAGAAATAAGTTTTTATATAAGGGCACATATATAAAAAAACAATAGAGGTCATGTCTTTGTTGCAAGAATGTCAACAAAGACATGACCTTTATATAAGTTAAATATAGTATTGAATGTGTAAGTTGAATTATAAATAATCTTAGTAATAAATCAAGTTGTAGCTAGCTAAAATGTATGATTTAAAAGGAAAAGTAGTTTTGGTAACAGGTGGGACAAGAGGCATTGAAAAAGCTAGAATTGATATTTACAGAGTTTAATAGATTGAATTCTGCTATAGTGATATAATAATATTAATCATACGATTCATTTGAAGATGCATATCAAACATTTATTGCGTCTCTATGAAAACTGCATATTCGTATTATAGAAACTGTCAATGAACAAGGAACAAAAAATAATATATAGTAAGCTGAAGTTTTTTTGACTTAGAAAACTTCAGCTTTAATTTTATTATGCTATATAAAAAAATAACTAGAGAAGGTGATAAAATTGATAGAGTTTGATTATAGTGGATTAACTGGAGCGGTTGTTACTAAAGAAGATTTCAGTTATGAAAAAGATAGAAAGGCTTGGAATAGGGCTATTGAAAAATATCCATTAGTAATTGTTTATTGCCATACTAAAAATGATGTTAGTAATGCAATAGCTTGGGCTAGGTTAAATTCACTAGAGATTAGAATAAGATCTGGTAGGCATCATTATGAAGGATATTCAACTGGTAATGATGTGGTTGTGATTGATGTTAGTAAAATGAATGGTATCAATGTAGATGAAGAAAAAAATATAGTCAAGATACAAGGTGGAGTTACAAATAGAGATATATATGAAGCTTTAGGAGAGATGGGGTATCCATTTCCAGGAGGCGGGTGTCCAACAGTTGGAGTTTCAGGATTAGTTTTAGGCGGTGGCTGGGGGTACTCTATTAGATTACTTGGATTAGCTTCTGATAGTTTAATTGAAGTGGAATTAGTAGATTATAAAGGTGAGACAATAGTTGCTAATGTGGAATCTAATGAAGATTTATTTTGGGCTTGCAGAGGCGCTGGTGGAGGAAACTTTGGTGTAATTATTAGTATGACTTTTAAACTTCCAGAAAAAATAAAAATGGCAACATTGATACATATTGAATACATTGATGTTCAGCCTCAGGAAATTATTAAAGTATTTGAAACATGGACAAACATATTTAAAGATTTAGATAGACGAATTAATTTAAAGATGGGTATATACAATTCTAAAGTAAAAGGAAAGGGCATCAGTATAACAGGATTGTTATATGGAAATAAAGAAAAAGCTAGTATGATTTTAGAACCATTTAAAAATATTTCTAAAAAGGTCATATTTAATTTAGAATATATTACCGTATTGGAGGCAAATAGAAGAATTCAAGATAGCCATCCACCCTATGAAAATTATAAATCATCAGGAAGATTTGTATATAGGGATTATAGCAGAGGTGATATGGAGGATATTATAAACTTAGTAAATGATAGGGCAGAAGGATCAATATATGCAGCTGTTTCATTATATGGACTAGGTGGAGCACTTATGGATAAAAGTAAGGAAGATACAGCTTTTTATTATAGAGATGCAAAATTTATAATGGGATTTCAGTCTGTTTGGGAAGAGTCTAAATATGCACCAAGAAATAGAGATTGGGTGAAAGAGAAGTTTGAATATATAAATCTTATTACAACAGGATCTTATAGTAATTTCCCTTCTGCGGAACTTAAAGATTATGAAAAAGATTATTATGGTGAAAATTTATATAAGTTAAAAGAAGTAAAAAGAAAATACGATCCTTATGAGGTGTTTAAGTTTCCTCAAGGAATAAAAATAGAAAAATTTTAGAGATAAATTTATTGTTATAATAGAAAGGATAAAAATGGATGAAAAACATGGCTGAATCAAGATGTGGGATTTTATGTAGTGAGTGTGTATATAAAGAGCAAATGAATTGCAAAGGGTGCGTAAATATTGAAAAACCTTTTTGGGGAGAAAGCTGTCCTGTAAAAGATTGTTGTGAAAGTAAAAAGCAAGAACATTGTGGAGTTTGCAATAGCTTTCCTTGTGAATTGTTAAATCAATTTGCATATGATGAAAAACAAGGTGATAATGGGAAACGTATAGAACAATGTAAAAAATGGTGATTGAAATAAGGGGGATAAGATATATGGCTTCAACAGTAGAATTTGTAGAGTATGTATGTGATCAAGCTAGTGGTGCAGGAAGTATTTCATATAAAAAGATGTTTGGTGAATATGGTATTTATTGCAATGAAAAAATTATAGGTCTTATATGCAATAATCAATTTTTTGTAAAGAAAACAAAAATAGGTGAAACCTTATTAAGTTCACCGGAAGAAGCACCACCATACACTAATGCAAAACCTCAATTTGTTATTGATTTTTTAGAGGAAAGAGATTTTTTAAGCAATTTTATTGAAAAGACCTGTGAGGAACTACCAATGCCAAAGCCTAAAAAAGCAAAAAAACCTAAATTAAAGTAGTTAGAGAGATTTAAGGCTATAGATGCAAAAAGAATTGATTATATTATATTTAAAAAATATGTTAAAAACATGACGGGATTTTTTAACTCCTTTGATGAGGGAGCATTGACTCTATTTGTTTTATCAAGAAGTATAGTGACTTAAAATTGTTTATTATGGTATATTAAATACATAAGAGTAAATAAGTACAAGAAAGGTGAGGGGGCATTTACATGAATATAACTATCGATATTACAAAAACGACTATAGAAACTGATAGGTTGATTTTGCGAGCCTGGCAGGAAACAGATGTAAACGACTTTTACGAATATGCATCAACCCCAGGTGTTGGTGAAATGGCAGGTTGGAAGCATCATGATTCAATTGAAGTTTCGGAGAAAATATTGCAGTCATTCATTTCAGAAAAAAATGTTTTTGCAATTATATATAAAGAAAATAATAAGGTGATCGGTTCATTAGGATTGCATGAATCATGGGCTAATGATGAAAGTAGCTATGCACATTTTAAGATTAAGGAAGTTGGCTATGTTTTATCCAAAGCATATTGGGGAAAGGGATTAATGCCTGAAGCTGTTATCGCAGTGATTAGATTTTGTTTTGATAAATGTAAACTAGATGCATTGACTATCTGTCATTTTTCATCGAACAACCAATCAAAAAGAGTTATAGAGAAATGCGGATTTACATTTATAAAGCAAAGTGAATATTATGCTAACCAACTGGAATTAACTTTTGATGATATGAAATATATATTGTTAAATAAAGCAAACTTGTAATTATAAGCATATTCTACAATAAACTTAGTACATAATTTTCTATTGTGTACTACAAATGTTAATGAATACATGATTATAATTGTTTTTTAGGAGGCCATATTATGTTAGCGTTATTAAAAGAAAAATGGGTTTAAATTTAAAAGTTTTACAATTTAAAAAGTAAAAAAGTTAAGAATAAAAAAAGAAAACAATATAACAATTTATAGGAAATATCACGGGCTGAAGGCAGTGATCTACTTTGGAATGAACTATATGTATTTCGTGACTTGGACGAAAAGGACATTCAGAATTATTTTTGTGTTGCAGAGTATATTTCCTGTCTGAAAAAATTTGGACTTATCGAAAGTGCCTTGGTCTAAAATTCTAATTTGTGAAAGAGGAAAATATACATAAAAGTTTAATTCACATATATAGAGCATTAGGCTCAGGAGCGTCTACATTAGGTAAATTCATAATGCTCTTATATCAGAGTAATAAACTCTAATTTTAAGGTTGAATATTATAAATAGTAATTTGAAAGGAAGTTTCATTATGGGAGAATTATCAAAATTACCTAACATAGGAAAAGAAGTTGAAAGGCAGTTGAATAAAGTAGGTATATTTACTTATGATGAATTAAAAGATATTGGTACAGAACAGGCGTGGCTGAAAATACAAGAAATTGATACTTCTGCGTGTATTCATAGATTGTTAGCACTGGAAGGTGCAATTCAAGGTGTCAAGAAAACAGCGTTAGCACAGGAACGTAAAGTAGATTTAAAAGATTTTTATAATTGGCATAAAGGTAAATAGTAATTTGTAGAGGAGAAAAACGATGATTAGAGTTGCTACGGTAGATGATCTTTGGGAAATAGAAAATATATATAATGAGATTTTGGATTATGAAGAACAAACAGTCTCTTATACTAATTGGCAAAAAGGACTTTATCCAACAGTTGATTATGCTAAAAATGCTATTGATAATAGTACAATGTTTGTTGGAGAAAATGAAAAAGGAATATATGGCTGTGTAGTGCTTAATAGTATTCAACCTAAAGAATATGATAACATTTCCTGGATTACAAATGCAAAACCAAGTGAAGTTATGGTCATTCACACTTTATGTATTCGACCTTCCGCAAGTGGTAAAGGTAAAGCAAGAATAATGATGGAATTTAGTGAGAAATATGCCAAAGAGCGAGGATATAAAGTTATCCATCTTGACACTTACGAGGGTAATATTCCAGCTGGAACGCTATATCCTAAGATTGGATATATTTATGTAGGTACGACAAAGTTTCATTTTCAAAATGCAATATGGGAAAATTTAAAATGTTTTGAAAAATCATTATAGTATCAAATTCCAATTTAAGGTTGAGCATTATAAATAGTAATTTGAAAAGGAGATTAAAATGGTTTTATTAGTAATTGATACACAAAAGTTAATAACCAATGAAAAATTATATAAATTTGATATGTTTGTATCTAATGTTAAAGAAATAATACATGAGGCTAGGGCAAATAATATTGAAGTAATATATGTACGTCATGATGATGGAATAGGAAATGAATTAACAAAAGGAACTGATGGTTTTGAAATATATGAAAAGTTTCAACCGATGAATGATGAAAAAATATTTGATAAAAAGGTTAATAGTGCTTTTAAAGAGACAGGATTATTAGAATATTTAATAGATAAGGGAGAAAAAGATATAATCATTGTAGGGCTTCAAACAGATTATTGTTTTGATGCTACTATAAAATGTGGATTTGAACATGGATTTAATATTATAGTTCCAGCATATGCAAATACAACAGTTAATAATAAATTTATGTCAGCTAAGCAAAGCTATCAATATTACAATGAATTTATGTGGAATGGCAGATATGCAGAATGTATTTCATTAGATGAAACAATTAAAAGAATGAAATAGATAAGTTCCAACTTGTATTTGTACATAATTCTAATGATTCAAGTATAAGTGGTGTAAGAGCATTTATTAATTATAAAGAAAATTTCCAATAAAATTAACTAATGAAAGGGAAATAAAAATGTTGAGTGAAATTGAAATGAACCAGATAAAAAAATACTAATTATAGCTATCTATGTAAGTGCTATTTTAAATTATATATTTATTATGTAGCAAAATGGTATAATATAAAACTAGATATTATACTGTTGAACAATATTCAAAAGATAAACTATAAAGAGAAAGGTGAATTTAAAATGGGAAAATTAAGAGTTATAGGAATAGGTCCTGGAAGTATTGAAAATATGAGTTTAAGAGCTTTAAAAGCAATTGAAGATAGTGATGTTATTGTGGGATACAATAAGTATATAGATATGATTAAGGATTTAGTTAAAGATAAAGAATTATATTCGACAGGAATGATGGGTGAAGAAGCTAGATGCAGAGAAGCTTTAAGTTTATGTAAAGAAAAAAATGTAGCATTAATAAGTACTGGAGATGCTGGGATTTATGGAATGGCTGGATTAATTCTTGAACTTAGAGAAAATGAAGATGTTGAAATAATTCCGGGAATAACTGCAAGTAGTGCAGCAGGATCTGTAATTGGAGCACCACTTATGCATGATAACTGTAATATTAGCTTAAGTGATCTTATGACACCTTACGAAGACATAAAAAAGAGAGTGAAACTCGCAGCAGAAGGAGATTTTATAATATCTTTATATAATCCTAAGAGCAAAGGGAGACCTGAATACTTAAGAGAATGTATTAATATAATAAAGGAATTTAGAGTAGATTCTACTCCAATAGCAGTGGTAAGACATGCCCTTAGAGAAGGTCAAAGTTATAAGTTGTTTACAATTAAAGATTTTGATACTGAAATAGTAGATATGATGTCAATTGTAATAGTAGGAAACTCAAAGAGTTATTATAAAGATGGAAAATTCATAACACCTAGAGGTTATGAGAATAAGAGGTAAATATGATTGGATTTATTTTAGGAACTTCAGAAGGAAGAAAAATATTATCATTAATAAATAAATATACAAATGATATTGCAGTTTCAACAGCTACAACTTATGGTGGTGAATTACTTAAAGAATTTAATATTAAAGTTTTAAACACAAAACCTTTAAATAAGGAAGAAATGTTAAATTGGATAAGCACAAGTAAAATTGATGTTTTAGTTGATGCTTCTCATCCTTATGCACAGGAAGTAACTAAAACTGCTTTAGAATGTGCAAATGAACTTGAAATTCAATATGTGAGATATGAAAGACAAGGAGCATTAGAAAATGTTAGTGGTGAAGATATAATAAGAGTTAAAAACTATGAGGAAGTAATTGAGATTATAAAAGAAATAGACGGAAACATTTTAAATACAACAGGCGGAAATAATGTTTCTAAATTTTTGAATTTGGATTTTAAATATAGAATTATACATAGAATTTTACCATCACCTAAAGTTTTAACAAAGATAGTAGACGCAGGGATTAGTATTAAAGATATTATTGCACTTCAGGGTCCAATATCTTATGAACTTGAAAAAGCTTTTATAAAGCAATATGATGTTAAAGGAATTTTAACTAAAGATAGTGGAACTCAAGGTGGAGTATTAGAAAAACTCAAAGCAGTGCGTGAATGTAATATTAAATTAATAGTAATAGAAAATTCGAAGGTTACATATGATTTGGAATTTAATGATGAAGAAAAATTAATAGAGTTTTTAGTAGATAGGTATTGTAAGGTGTGAAGATGTATCAATAAGGATGAAACATTATATAGAGAAGTAAAGGATGAAAATGCTATTATATCACCACTTATTTTCTATTTTCATATAATTTTGATTAAGCCTAATATGTTTATAAATATTAAATCAAATTTGAAGGTTATATGTAGAATAAATGAGAAAATGTATTGATTATGTATTATTTATGTTCTATAATGGTTTTATATTATACTAATCTACTCAACATTAAACTTTATAATACCGAAATTATAAATTTGAAACATATAAAAAATAAAAGTAGAATTAGTTTTAAATTAAAAAGGGGGCATAAATAATGAAAAAAGAAATTTTTAGTATTAAAACGATTGTTGCTATCGGTATCGGATCAGCTGTATTTATGATTTTAGGACGTTTTGCATCAATCCCAACGGGGATTCCTAACACAGAAATCCAAACAGCATATGCTTTTTTAGCATTAATGGCAGTAATTTATGGACCAATCGCAGGATTGTCTATAGGATTTATTGGAAATACCTTAAAGGACTTAACAGCTTACGGTACACCATGGTTTAGTTGGATAATTGCTTCAGCAGTAGTTGGGATAATAATTGGACTTGCATGGAAGAAATTTGACATAAACGAGGGTGAGTTTGGGAAGAAAAAAATAATTGGATTTAATGTATGTCAAGTAATTGCTAATGTAATTGCATGGTTTGTAGTTGCTCCAAGCTTAGATATATTAATCTATGCAGAGCCAGCAAATAAAGTTTATTTACAAGGAGCTATAGCTGGATTTAGTAATATTATTGCAGTTGGAGTTCTTGGAACAATTTTATTAGTCTTATATTCTAAGACTATAGTAAAACAAGGAAGTTTAGATAAAGAGTAATTCTAAATTTAAATTAAAGATAAAATAGAGAATGTGAACTAAAAATTCATTCTCTATTTTTTATGATTAATTTAACTGAGTAAAAACTTTAAAATCTTCATTTTTCGCTAGAATAGGTTAGATTTTATGGTAAAGTTTGTAGTATAACATATACATATAATAGAAAATAGTTTATTATATTGTTTAGATATATTTTTACATTTGAGAAAAGGAAGATTAAAATGAGAAAACCAGTAATAGAGTTTGTGGATTTTAGTTTTAAGTATAGAGCCCAAGCAAAATCCACATTAAATAATATAAATTTAACTATATATGAAGGTGAAAAGGTACTTATTGTGGGTCCATCAGGTTCTGGCAAGAGTACTATTTCTAATGCTATTAATGGGCTAATACCTTTTAAATATAATGGTGATATAAGTGGAAGTTTAAAAATTAATGGGAAAGAAACAAAAAAGCTTAGCATATTTGAACTTTCTAATATGGTTGGAACTGTTCTTCAAGATCCTGATGGTCAGTTTATTGGACTTACAGTTGGAGAAGATATAGCTTTTAAATTAGAAAATGATTGTGTAGAGCAAGAAAAAATGAAAGAAATTGTTAAAGAAGCTGCTAAAATTGTGGATATAGATACTAGACTTGATTCATCTCCACATAGACTTTCAGGAGGACAAAAACAAAGAGTATCTCTTGCAGGAGTTATGGTTTCAGATGCTAATATACTATTATTCGATGAACCATTAGCTAGCTTAGACCCTGCAACTGGAAAAACTGCAATAGAGCTTATTGATAAGATAAAGAACACCAGTAATAAAACAGTTATTATTGTAGAGCATCGATTAGAAGAGGTTCTTTACTGTGATGTAGACAGAATTATAGTTGTTGAGGATGGCAGAATTATTGAAGATGCTAGTCCAAATCAATTGTTATGCTCTAATATATTAAAGGAAACAGGAATAAGAGAGCCATTGTATATAACAGCTTTAAAATATGCAGGTTGTGAAATTAAACCAGAACTAAAACCAGAACATATTTATTCTTTAGATATAGATAAATGTAAGAATAAGCTTAATGAATGGTTTGAAAGTACCAAAGAAGAAGAAACTAAAGGAAAAAATGAGATCATCCTTGAACTAAAGAATATTAAATTTAAATATAATAATAAAAAAGATACTTTAAATGATGTGTCTTTTAAAATACATAAAGGTGAAATGGTAAGTATTATTGGTAGAAATGGTGCAGGTAAATCAACCATATCTAAGTTGATTTGTGGATTCTATCCACCATCTTGTGGTGAGATATTATTTAAAGGAAGAAACATAGCAAAAGATACTATAAAAGAACGTGCAGAAAAAATAGGAATGGTTATGCAGAATCCAAATCAGATGATATCTAAGACTATGATTTTTGATGAAGTAGCACTTGGACTAAAAGTTAGGGGAATGCCAGAAGAAGAAATAAAAGAAAGAGTTTTTAAAACTTTAAAAATATGTGGATTATATGAAATGCGTAATTGGCCAATTTCAGCCTTAAGTTTTGGACAAAAGAAAAGAGTAACTATAGCTTCTATATTAGTTATTAATCCAGAAGTTATATTATTAGACGAGCCAACAGCAGGACAAGACTTTAAACATTATACTGAAATTATGGAATTTCTTTGTGAGATAAATAAACAAGGCGTAACTATAATAATGATTACTCATGATATGCACTTAATGCTTGAATATACTAATAGAGCTATTGTACTTTCAGAAGGGGTAAAACTTATGGATGACAGTGCAGCAAATGTTCTTACTGATGAGAAGATAATTAAGGCAGCAAATCTTAAAGAAACATCATTATATCAATTAGCAGTTAGGGCTAATTTAAAGAATCCTAGAGAATTTGTAAAAAGATTTATTGATTATGATAGGAGGATTAGAACAATATGAATGAAGCAATGCTTGAATATTTAGAAATAGATTCACCTATTCATAAACTTACAGGAGCAACAAAACTTATATGTTTAATATTATGGTCAATAATATCTATGTTAACTTATAATACTTTTATTTTAGGGTTTATGGTTATATTTAGTATAATAATATTTAAAATATCTAAAGTTAAGTTTAAACAAATATCATTTGTGTTTTATTTTATATTAGTATTTTTAATTATTAATAACATAGCTATTTTTATATTTTCTCCATATCAAGGTGTTGAGATATATAAGACAAGAACTGATTTATTTTACATAATAGGATCATATACATTAACAATTGAAGGTCTTTTTTACCATTTGAATATTACATTAAAGTATTTTTCTATAATACCTATAGCATTATTATTTATGGTAGCTACAAATCCTAGTGAGTTTGCATCATCATTAAATAAAATTGGTTTAAGCTATAAGATAGCATATTCAGTAGCAATAGCTCTTAGATATATACCAGATATTCAACATGAATATAGAGATATCTCGTTTGCTCAGCAAGCTAGAGGAATAGATATGTCTAAAAAAGCAAAGATATCAGATAGAATTAAAAATTCAACGTCTATATTAATGCCACTTATATTTTCTAGTTTAGCTAGGATAGAAACAATAAGTTGTGCCATGGAGCTTAGAGCATTTGGTAATAAGAAGAAACGTACATGGTATAGTGCAAGAAACTTTGAGAAAAGAGATTATGTAGCAATATTAGTGTTATTAGTGTTGTTTATTATATCTGTTGTAATTACATTAAAAAATGGAAGTAGATTTTATAATCCTTTTATATGAACATAATTAAACTTGGACTTCTTTATATTTATTGTTAAAAATAGTAGCATATCAATTTGAGCTACTATTTTTTTATGCAAATATTTTGATAAAGTAAATAATATATAATAAAAATTCAAAAGACCGCTGATTTTTTAATTCAGTACCGTTATATATAGTGTAAGAGCTTTTACAAATATAGAAATGAGTGGGGAAAATATGAAGGTTAATGAGAAGAATTTTATAAAAAGGTTACAAAAAGGAAAAGAAGATGCCCTAGAGTGGACTTATGATAAATATATCTCTTTAATTAAAGGCATTGTTTCTAAAGTTCTTTTAAGATTTAATGATAGCGGAATTATAGAGGAATGTATAAATGATATATTTCTATCGGTCTGGAATAATTGTGATAAATTCACAGGTGATGAAAATAACTTTAAAAATTGGATATGCTCTATAGCAAGGTTTAAGGCAATTGATTATTATAGAAACTTAATAAAGAAGTCTGAAGTTATTTTAGATTGTATTGATTTGCAAGAAAAAAATACACTTGAGGAAGAAATTTTGATAACTGAAAATAAAAAAGATGTTATGAATCTATTAGATGAGCTTGAAAGCGTTGATAAAGAGATATTTATTATGAAGTATTTTTTAGGATTAAAAGCAGAGGAAATTGGGAAAAGACTTAATTTAAGCAAATCTTCAATTGATAGTAGAATTTATAGAAATAAAAAGAAGCTTAAAGAAAAGGCTATTGAATTTAAATTGGAGGTTGTGTAGTTATGAAAGATATATATGGATTATTAAATGAAGTAAATCTTGATTCTAGTGATATTGAAGAAGTCGAAGTAAGTGAAATTGAAAGAGAAAGAGGAAAAAGAAAATTAATGGGCTCTTTGAAAAAAAGGAAAAACAATAAGAAAAAAATATCTGTAGCAGTAGCATCAATAGCAATAATTAGTATAGTATCAATAACTGTAGCAAAACCTACTTGGGCTCAAAATATACCAATAATAGGACACTTAATGCAAAATAGTTTAATAAATCAAAATGGGAAATATAGTGATTACATGAATACAATAGGACAAACTAAATCTCAAGATGGTATAGATGTAACCTTTGAAAATGCTGTTGCAGATAAGAATACGTTTATCTTTAGCTTTATAGTTAAAAATAATAATGCTTCAATCCAATATGCAGAGTTATTAGCCAATATGACAATGTTCTTAAATATTAATGCTAAAAATATAAATATGATGGACGGAGGTTATCAATGTGAAGTTGTTGATAAGAATACAATAAAGTATTTAAGAATAGTAAATTTGGAAGAGAATAATATTCCTAATTATTTAAATGTAAATATAGACATTCCTGAGATGTTTGATAAAAAAGGAGATTGGGGAGTTAAATTTACAATGAATACAAAAGACATTAAAAAGAATACTTATGTAGAGAAGTTGAGCAATAAATTTAAGGCTAATAATATAGATTTTGGTTTAGAGGAAATAAGTATATCTCCATTAACAACTAATATTAAATATTATGCTAAAAATGATGAAAGTCTTTGGATGAATTTTTTAATTCTTGATCAAGACGATAATCAAGTTAAGTTTGTAAATGGAGAAAGTAGTGATAAAAAAGAAAAGGGCAAAATTAAATTTAGCATGAATTATATTAATAATGCAAATGTAAGTTCACTAAAGCTAATTCCAGAATATTATAATGAAAATTATATCGAGAAAGAAAGAGATAGCAAAAGAATTAATTTAGAAAACTTTTCTCCTTTTGAAGTCAAGTTAACTGATAAGTTGTCAATATACATGGAGAATCTTACAGTTGATAAGGGGAACTTAATAGTCAATTATAATTATAAATATTTAGGTAACAAAATCGGGGTGTCTAATAAGGTAAAAGGTTTCGATATAAAAGTAGACGGAACTTCAGTAGAAAAGGAAACAGATAGTGATTTGTTTGAAAAATATGAAACAGATAGGATTTATAAAATTGGCAATGCTAAAGATATAGAAATGGAATTTTATGATGGGGCAACTAATTATTTACTTGAGGATGATGCATTTACAGTTACAAAAAAGTAAGGAGTAATATTAGGCGTTATTTCTAACTTAAAATAATAATAAAAAATAGAGCTAGAAATTAGATGTTCTAGCTTTATTTTTAGGCTATATTAATAAATAATATTTTACAACAAAGTTGCTTGAAAGCATAATATACCATTACTAAAACCCGTGATAAGATTTTCTTCATAGTTTATATAAACTGGATTACATCCATAAACAGGATGAATATATTTTACTTCTATTTCATTAGTTTTAGTTGTATCACAAAGCTCTTTCAGAATAAATAATCCTTGTACAACTGGATTTTCAGTAAGATGAATAGAATTTGTATCTCCTGTAAGATGACTAAAATCTGCGATTTCTTCTTTTGAGAAATTGTGCCATAAAGTCCCATTAGCTTTAAAAGTTTCTGGTTGACTAGGTTCTTTAACTGCTACATTCATCATTAAATAAACTGTTAATGTTTCTGCAATTTCATTATTAACATATCCATTACAATTGATTACACAAAGTCGTCTATTACTTTTTACAACTTCATTTTTATAAGTTTCTTTATCTAATTTTGATTGAAACCGTTGGTATTTTACTTTAGCAATAAATGCACCATCATAAAAAAAATCTTCCTTTGTAGTAAATGCTTTAAATAAATCTATCATTTTATTCTCCTTTATATATAAATACTGTAAAAAATGAATCTATAGTTAAGAATTTTTATGCTCTACCCATAAGCATTCAGATACACTTATTTCAGAAAATATTGCATTAAATGAAGAATCAGAAGGACTACAAGCGTATACACCAAAATTCACTTCTTTGTCACCTTCAAATAAATGAAAAATTCTCATTTGCTTAAAGCTTTTACCATCCAATGAATTTTCAATGCAAAAATCACTTTCTCTACGACTTAATCTATAATACATGGATTTAATATTACCAGCTATATCAGTAGTAGCCCAATCTGAAAAGCCATTATTAGTTACAACACTGCCTAGTCTTTGATATTCTTCATTTTCATATTCAATAGAAGCTTTAAACCAATTGTCACTATTTTGATAAATTATAACTCCGCATTGGTCAAATTGATTTTTACTGTTAAAATCAGTTTTAATAGTAAATGAAAAATATTTTTCGTCAGTTTTAAATAGTAATGCAGGAGCATTATCATTTCTAAATCCATAATAAGTTCTTTGCCAAAAATCTGTGTTTGGTTCTGTGGCAATTTTAATTATATTATTTTTAAATTCATATTTTTTAGGCTCATAAATCCAAAAGGTTTTGTTAAAATCAAAATTAAACATTCATATTCCTCCACATAAAATAATTTTAAATTACTATTTTCAAATTCACTTTATCTATTAACCATTATATCAAATATTATAACATAATGGATTTATTAGGAATTATAATATTTGAAAGAATTCAGATAATTATAAAATATTATGTTTTGTGAACTCTCTGAAATAGTAATATATTTTCCTTTGAAATGTAATGGAGTATAAATATAGAATAATAATGTATAAAACTTAAAATTTTGTTATAATGTAATTAGATATAAGTATTTTAAAGAAAATCAAATATATTTTTAAGTAATTAGGTATTCTGCTAATTATCCACGGTTTGAATAAAAAGATAAGTTTTAAAGATAATTTATAAACAACTTTGCAAATAATTTTGAATTATTAGATGGGAGAAAAAAATGAAAAGATTTTTAACATGTTTTTTAACTGTAGCTGTTATGGCTACATCTATAGTATTTATTCCAAATAACCAGGTAGCATTTGCATCAAGCAAAAAGGTGATTGTTATTGATCCAGGACATGGAGCTGGCGGTAACAAGGGATATGAACTTCAGTCACCAGATTCAAGCATTACCAAAATAAAAGATGGTGGGGGAACAGAAGGGATTGCAACTGGTGTTCCAGAGTATGCTGTTACATTGAAGGTTTCAGAAAAATTGAAAACTTTATTGGAGCAGAATAACTACACAGTTATAATGACAAAAACTCAAGCTTCTGAAGCTCCTGGAAATATTGAAAGAGCAGAAGTTGGGAATAATAATAATGCAGATTTAGTTATTAGAATACACTGCGATGGATTAGATAATCAAAGTATAACTGGAGCTTCAATGCTTGTTCCGGCACCAATAGGATATGCAAAAGATATAAGTAGTATAAGTGGTCAATATGGACAAACTATACTAGATGATTTAGTTGCAACTGCAGGAATGAATAACAGAGGGGTAGTAGAAAGAAATGACATGACAGGATTTAACTGGTCTAAGGTTCCAGTAGTATTAGTAGAAATGGGATTTATGTCTAATCCAGATGAAGATAGATTATTAAATGATGATAGTTATGAGAACAAGCTAGCACAAGGATTAAATAATGGAATAGTACATTGTTTACACAAGTGGGAATCAGGATGGAATCAAAACAGTGAAGGCTGGTGGTATTGCACAGATGCCAGTAATGGATATTATTATACATCAAATAATGGATGGAAAAATATTGATGGACAATGGTATATTTTTAATGAGGCTGGATATGCGCTTAAAAGTACATGGTATGCTGATTCAACTAATGGACATAAATATTATTTAGACTCAAACTGTATGAGAGTCAAAGGAGCAAAAGATAAACCTCTATGGCTTACTATAGATGGATCATATTATGGATTTAATGAAGAAGGGCAATTATATGTAAGTTCTACAACACCTGACGGTTATAAAGTAGATGAAAATGGAGTGCGTAGCAATTAAAGAAATATTACATAAATAAGGAAGAAAACCATAGAGAATTAAAAAACTCTATGGTTTTCTTCCTTATTTATGGTGTTATTTTATTATCTTAACTAATTTATTTTTAAATAAATCATTTAAGAATTTGTTAAGGATTTAGTTACATTCAATTAAAGACTTAAAGCTAAAAGCTTAATATAATAGAAATATAAGTCATATTAAGAGAAAGTATACATAACATATGGATTTATTATTTTTTTGCATATGTCTAAAATTGAGTGAAATGAAAGGAGAATAGTTGTTTATGAACAATGTAATTCTTAAAACAGATAAATTATGTAAGAGCTTTTCTAATGGAGGTAATCAAATACACGTATTAAAAAATCTAGATATAGAGATTATAGAAGGGGATTTCACTATTATAATGGGGAGTTCGGGTTCTGGAAAATCAACATTGCTTTATGCACTTTCTGGAATGGACAAGCCAACTTTAGGTAAGGTTTTATTTAAAGAAACTGATATTTCAAAGTTAAATAATGATAAATTGGCCGTATTTAGAAGAAAAAACTGCGGTTTTGTATTTCAAAGTATTTATTTATTAGATAATATGAGTGTTTTAGATAACGTGTTAACAAGTGGACTTCTTGTTAGTAAAGATAAACGAAAAATAATTTCAAAAGCAAAGGAACTATTGCAACAAGTTGGTTTAAAAACAGAAATATGGGATAAGTTTCCTAATCAAATATCTGGAGGAGAAGCACAGCGTGCAGGCATAGCTCGTGCCCTTATAAATGAGCCGACAATAATTTTTGCAGATGAACCAACAGGAGCATTAAATTCATCAGCAAGTACAGAAGTATTGAATACATTAACAAAAATAAATGAAAATAAGCAAAGTATTGTTGCAGTAACCCATGATGTAAAAACAGCATGTAGAGGAAATCGTATTATATATATTAGAGATGGTGCTGCATGTGGTGAACTTAAGCTTTCATTTTATAAAGATGAAAATATGGAAGCTAGAAGAGAAAAAGTTCAAAGATTTTTAGATGAAATGGGGTGGTAGTATGAATTTACTTCGTATAGCAATTTTCAATATAAAAAAGAAGAAAAGTTCGACTATATCCTTAACTATACTTATATTACTTGCAAGTTTATTTTTAAATATTGGATTGAATATTTCTAGTAACATATCTAGTTTTTATAATAACAAAGTAGAAGAATTACATGGGCCACATTATATTGCATTATTTGAAAATAATAATTATAATCCAGCATATTTGGATTTTTTAAAAAATGATGAGAGAGTAGTAGAAAGTGAAACTGAAGAAGTTATTTACATGGAAGAAACAGAATGGACTAATAGTAATAATAAAGATGATAAAATACCATTTAGGACAATCATTCAAAATATGGATAGACAAAATAAATTAGGTGGATATAAATTAATAGAACAAATAGAGGTTTCAGATAATGAGGCAATATATCTGCCAATTTATTTTAAAGGCTCAAATTATAGCTTAGGTGATAAATTAAAGATAGAATGCAAAAATAAAGAATATACTTATACAATTGCGGGTTTTTATGAAACAACAGTTTTCGGGACAATAAACTTTGGGGCATTTAAAGCATATTTAAAAGATGAAGCCTATGAAAATTTGTATCAAAAAATTGGCGGAGCAAAGATTATATCTGCACGAATGAAAACTAGTGATATGTCAAGTCTTGTAGCAAAAGATTTTGACAAAGCTACGAAAGAAATGATTACAAGTACAGATTCAAAGCAAACTATTTTTGAAAGCAATTATGAAGAGACTAAAATGGGAAATACATTAATGGCACAAATGATGTCTAAAATTCTAGTGATATTTTCAATAATAATAGTTGTTATTTCAGTGCTTGTCGTTAGATTTAGAATACGAAATGACATTGAAGAAAACATGCACAATATTGGTACCCTAGGTGCTTTAGGATATACAAGCAGACAAATATTAACCATATACATTTTGGAATTTGTATTAATATCTTTAGTTGGTGTTTTAGTTGGCATAGTATGTTCATATGCTATAATGCCTGTTTTAAGCAAAAGTTTAACATATTTGGTTGGAGCATTATGGAGAAATACAGTGCATCTTATTATTGATATTAAAACTATATTCAGTATATTACTATTAGTTTTTATAATTAGTTATTTTGCTGCAAGAGCAATAAAAAAATATCCTCCTATTATTGCTTTTCATGGAGGAATTAAAGCACATAATTTCAGGAAAAATTATTTTCCATTAGAAAAAGGTATTGGAAATATTCATATTAAACTTTCATTAAAAGGATTTATGTCATGTGTGCATCAAAATATAATAACAGGAACTATTATATTAGGTGTTACATTTGCAACAGTTTTTTGCACAGTATTATATTTAAACTTTGGACAAGATTATACAGCAATAGCAAAGATGTCTGGATATGAACTTTCAAATATTCAAATTAAAACTACAAAAAATACTAGCACTGAAAAATTTGCTAAAGAAATTGAAACAATGAAAGACGTAAGAAAAACAAGTTTTCTTGATTCTATGAAGATAAATGTAGATGATATAGAAATTGATACGCAAATTTCAGATGATTTTAGCAAAATGGAATATATAAATGTTTATGAAGGAAAATTCCCAGAATATGAAAATGAAATTGTAATTACAGGATTACTGGCAGAAAATTTAAATAAAAAGATTGGAGATACTGTTACAGTAAGAAGTGGTGGATATGGTGGCAAATATATTATCACAGGATTTATGCAAACAACTTCAGGCTTTGGGAAAATATCTTTAATTAATAATGAGGGTATTAAGCGCATTATGCCAGGTTATTCTAAAAGAACAATAAATGTATATTTAAATGAAGGTGTAGATGAACAAAGTTTTATAAAAGAAGTAAATAAAAAATATGGAAAATCAACAAGCGAGGCTGCTTTAGGCTCACAAGTAAGCGGAGATGATGAATATTCCAAAGTAAAAAAAATAGCAGAAGAAAAGGTAGCTAATTTACTTAAATTATATAATGTAGATAGTGTAGATTATGCTCTTATGGTAGATGGTAAAATAGTTGTATCTGGAAATAGCAATATTTATAAAATAGAAAAAATAACAAATATGAAGACACAATTAGGGAATCAATTAGGCTCAATGTCAACTACTATTTCAAGCTTATCAAAAATAATTGCAGTAGCAACAATGGTTATTATTGCATTAATATTATCTTTTATGATAAAAGCTATGATAATAAAACGTAAAGTTGAGTTTGGGACCTTTAAAGCTATTGGATACACAACAAAAGAGCTTATGATACAAATTGCTCTAAGTTTTATGCCAACAGCAATACTTGGAACAATAATTGGAACCATAGTCGGATATTTAGCGGTCAATCCTCTTCTTACAATTGCACTGCACTCAATAGGTATATCACAATTTGAAACAACGATTAATGTTATGGCATTAATAGGCGTAATTATTTTAATTATTGGTTTTACATTTTTAGTTGCAATGGTTGAAGCATATAAAGTTAAAAAGATTTCTGTATATGAATTATTAACAGAATAGTAGAAGGGGGAAGTGAATTATGAAATATAAGAAAATAATATTAACATGTATAATACTTTCAACTGTTGCTTCAAGTATTATATTCTTTTCAAATTTGTCCTTGAAAAGAGTGAGTGCTGTTAATGGACAAAGTGAAGTAGGAATAATAAATAATAACAATAATAGTAATAATGATGAAAACAACGCGAGTTATAATGATAAAAATAATGGGAGTAATTATGAGAAAAAGTTATACGGAATAGGATCTGTAAGTAAAGTATATACAACAGTAGCTGTTATGAAGCTAGTAGATGAGGGGAAAATAAAGTTAGATGATCGTGTACTCAAATATATACCAGAATTTAAAATGGCCGATGAGAGATATAAAGATATTACTATAAGAATGTTATTAAATCATTCATCTGGAATTAATGGTGGAACTTTATGTAATGCAATGCTTTTAGGTGATAATAGTACCTATAATCATGATAATCTTTTAGCAAATTTAAAAGACCAAAAGTTAAAGGCAGCCCCAGGTGAATATTCTGTTTATTGTAATGATGGTTTTACTCTTGCAGAAATAGTAGTTGAAAGAGTAAGTGGTATGTCTTTTACAGAGTACCTTGAAAAAGAAATTTCAATACCACTTGGACTAAGTAATACAAAGACTCCTCAAAGTAATATTGATAAAGATAGGTTAGAAAAAATATATTTTAATAAAAGTTCTTTAGAATTACCATATGATTGTGCAAATGTTATTGGGAGTGGTGGAATATATTCTACTGCAGAAGATATGTGCAATTTCTCTAAAATATTAATGAATTCAAATAATGGATTTTTAAGTACAACATCGATAAATGCAATGGGAAATCCTGAGTCTGATAAAAATGTATATGGAGTGATAAATGGAGATGGTGCTTTTAAATATGGACTTGGCTGGGATAGTGTTAATACGTATCCATTTAATAAGTATAATATTAAAGCCATTTCAAAAGGGGGAGACACTAATTACTTTCATGGTAATTTAACAGTTCTGCCAGATAATAATATGAGTGCAGCTGTACTTTCATCAGGTGGATCAAGCTCATTTGATAAACTTGTAGCTCAAGAACTTCTAGAGGCTGCATTAGAAGCAAAAGGCGTAATAAATGAAACTTCTGAGTACGCGCCTGTATATGGTCATGTAAACAAAAATATTCCAGAAGAAATTAAAGAAAATGCTGGAGTCTATAGTGGCAATAAGATGCTAAAGGTAACATTTAATGATGATAATAAGTTGATTATTTCAACAGTTGATGATGAAATAAATGTTACTCATGAATATGTATATACAGATGAAGGTTATTTCATATCTACTAATGGAAATTATATATCAGAAACTGGATTAGTATCAGCTCAAAATGGATCTATAGGAAGTACTAAACTTTATTTTAGTAAAGAATCTAATGGAAAGACATATATATTCATTCAAAGTTATGAGAGTTATCCAGGTTTAAGTCATACAGCAATGGCTATCCCATATGTTCAAAAGATAGAAGAAAATCCTGTTTCTAAAGAAGTATTAGATGTATGGAAAAAGAGAAATAATAAGAAATATTATTTAATTAGTGAAAAATATACTTCAACATATTACTTAATAAAAGACAGAATAGGTATAAAGATAAATTTAAGTGATACAATGAATGGTTACTTAAAAAACTATGGATCATTTAGAAACAATAAGATTATAAATGAAAATTATTGTGAAGATTTTATTAAAATACCAGGAATGATAGGAAGAGATACAAATGATTTTTCTTTCTATAAAAAAGATAATATTGAATATCTAAAATTACCAACAACAATGCAACAATTTATTTGTGAAGATGCTATAGAAGAATTAAATTTATTAGATGAGAAAATAGAAATGGATAAGAGCAATGCAAAATGGTTTGACATAAGCAAAGATGATGAAGGAAAACTAATAAATATTGAAATTATAGGTAAGGGTTCTTATTCTGTATATGACAAGTATGATAACTGTGTTGATACTTCATCGATTAAAAATAAAGATAATAAAATTCTGTTGCCAAATCAGGGAAAGATTGCTTTTGTAGGAGAAGAAGGGACAGAGTTTAAATTTAATTAATGTTAATGATCAATACTCATTACGGAAATGGGTATTGATCATTGTTTTATAACAGTGGAATTAACAGTTCTACTTTAAAGCCATCATTTTCATTAAAGCAGTAAATGTCACCGTCCATTTCATTCATAAGGTACTTTGATATGTAAAGTCCAAGACCTGAGCCATCTTGTTTTTGTACATCAGGATTTTTCCCTCTATAAAATTTATTAAAAAGTAGTGGGAGTTCATCTGCTGAAACACCTTGTCCGTAATCTTTAATATTAATTTGAAAAAATGAATGATCTAAATTAAAGTCCACATCTAGTTTAGTATTTGCATATTTATAAGAATTATTGATTATATTATTAATGACTTGTTGAAGTCTTAGAATATCTACTTTTATAGCACAAGCTGGTATTCCTGATAATGTAATTTTATTATAATAATCAGCATTAAGAAATAAATCTTTTAAATCAGTAGAATATTTATCAGTAACAGTAACCTTTAATTGGTTCAATTCTTCAAGAGTAACATTAAACATATCTGTTACAAGATAGTCTATTTGATCTGCTTTATTATATATAGAAGAAATTTTATTTTTTATTTTGTCCTCTGTAATCATTACTAGTAATAATTCACTAATAAGTTTTATAGACGTTACTGGTGTTTTTATATCATGACTTAGTGAAGCAACTAATTCTTTTTTACTCTTATTAGCAAGGTATTCATTTTTTTTAGATTTACTAAGTTCTTCTCTCATAATATCAAAGCTCTCTGTAAAGGCTCCAAATACATTATTTTTGTCCATTAGAATAGGAGCATCTAAATTACCATTAGCTATTTGGTGTGCAAAACTTTCTAATTTTTTGAAAGGATGAAGTATATTTTTATATAAATAATAAAAACATAAAATTAATAAAACACTTAGTATTCCATAAGAAAATAAAATTACTTTTGATATTTCATTTTTTAAATTAAAAATATCATTTTCTAAATTAGTAAAGATTATTGCAGTACCAATTTGTTTATTATCTTTAATTATATCTATATATGTATCGTGCTTTTTTATAGTGGATTCTATTGAATTAAAAGTGTTATTGCCTTTAGAATAAAGTATGTTTTCATTATTATCTATAATTATAAAATCATAAGTAAATGAAGTTTTATCTAATTCATTAAGGTTGTCCCAAGAATTACAAGATTCCTTTACTATTTTATTAATTTGAACAGTATCGATATCACTAATAAAATAATTTTTTATTATGACGGTAGCAGATGCAAAACCAACTAAAAACACAAATACTATTAATAGTAAGATACCTTTAAAATTTTTCATTCTTTTACCTCGAAAACATATCCAATTCCCCATACTGTTTTTATATATGTAGGGCTATTAGCATTAGCTTCAATTTTTTCTCTAAGGCGCCTTATATGTACATTTAAAGTTCCATCACTAATGAAAGTATCTTTCCACACATTTTCAAATAATTCATCTTTAGAAAGTACTCTATTTTTATTTTCAATTAAATAACTTAATAAACGAAACTCCATTTCTTTTAGTTTTATAGGCTTCGAGTTAACGAGAACTTGATGATAATTGTAATCAAGTTCTAAGTTCTGTAATTTTAAATTTGTACTACACGTGACTAAGTTAGAATCTGATGTATATCTCTTTAAAATAGCTTTTACTTTTGCGAGCAGAATATTTAAGCTATAAGGTTTCTTTATATAATCATCTCCACCTATATTTAAGGCTGTTAATACATCATCATCACTGGTTCTAGCACTAATAAATAAAATAGGCATATTGGAAGTTTCGCGTACCTTTTTACATAATTCAAAGCCAGAAGACTCTCCAAGATTAATATCTAATAAAAGTAAAGATACATCATTTTCACTTAAGAATTTAATACCTTCTTCATAGCTTGTTGCATATGCAGATTTTATATCAAACATATTAAAATAATCACAGGTGGTTTCGGCTATGGAAATTTCATCATCTATAATTAAACAGTTATATTTCATAATTGATCCCTCCGATGGTAATTATATCATAAGTTGGAGATGAGAAATGTTCATATTTTAAAAACTAAATGTTGATTTGGTTCGTAATGGGATAATTGTAAAATATATAGTATAATTAAGAAAAACCAAATAATATTCAAAAGGTAAAAAAGTGAAAGGTTGATTTTAATGAGAAAATTAAAAGTTATAGGGATTAATGGTAGTGCGCGCAAAGATGGAAATACAGCTATTCTTATTAAAACTGTATTTGAGGAATTGGAGAAGGAAGGAATTGAAACAGAATTAGTACAATTATGTGATAAAGAAATAAAAGGATGCATGGGTTGCTTTGGCTGTGGACAGAAAAAACAGTGTATTATTAAAGATGATTTTTTCGATGAATGTTTTAATAAGATGGTTAATGCAGATGGGATTATTCTTGGGTCTCCAGTTTACTCAGCAGATATATCATCTAAGATGAAAGCTTTTCTTGAACGTGCTGGTGTTATTGTTGCTACTAACCCTGGAATGTTAAAGCATAAAGTGGGAACTTCTGTTGTAGCTGTACGTCGTGGAGGGGGAATGACTGCCGTTGATACGCTTAATCATTTTCTACTTAATAAAGAAGTTTTTTTAGTTGGATCAACTTATTGGAATATGGTTTATGGAAAAAATATAGGGGATGTTACTCGGGATGAAGAAGGAATGGAAAATATGAGGAATTTAGGACAAAATATAGCTTGGTTAATGAAAAAGATAGATAATGTTTAACATATTTAATGATGTATATTTTAATTGTAATCCGACTTTTTTGTGCATGGAATGAAATATGCTTTAATAATACATGATATAATAGGAATGTGTTTTGTAAGTTAAATTACAAAATAAAAGGACAACTTGATTTTTCAGATGATAAATTGGCGGAATATTTTTATATCAAATGCAGAGGGGTTATAAGATGGCCAAAAGAAAAAGAAAAAAGAATTTTATGAAAACTATTATAAAGATTATAGCTTTATGCTTTGCTTTGTTTATTGGATTAGGATTTTACATAAGTTATACAGAAAAATATAAAAATATCAATATGAAAGAATTAGATACAAAGATTTATATACAAGCTGCAGATAAAGAAAGCACTGGAAAACTTCAAGTTAATTGGCAGTACATGGCTGCAATTGATGGGGTCAGATATAAGAATGATTTTTCTAAGGTTACTGATAGAAGTGTGAATGACTTGGCTACGATGTTTTTAGAAAAAAATAGTACAAGCACTAAAATTAAAAACAATCCATATAAGCTTGTAGATTTAGATGTGGTGTTAAATAAATTAGATTTTGATGAAAAGCAAAAAGAAAAAGTTAATAATTACATAGAAAATTTAAAATATACAGGGTTTACGAAAATTAGTTTAAATGATCCTTCAAAACAGCAATTTATTCAAGACTTATATACTGAAGCTGCTGACGTTTATGATAAGTATGGAGTTCTTCCGTCTATAACTATTTCTCAAGCTATATTAGAAAGTGGATGGGGTAAATCCGATTTAAGCACAAAAGCAAAGAATTTATTTGGAATAAAAGCAGATACTAGTTGGAAGGGTAAAAAAATTAATATGAATACCTCGGAATACTATAATAAAAAAATTGTAGATAACTTCAGGGTATATAATAGTAATAAAGAATCTGTAAAGGATTATGGAGAATTTCTTAAAAATAATAAGAGATATAAACAAAGTGGAGTATTTCAAGCTGTGCATTATTTAGATCAAGCAATGGCACTTGAAAAAGCAGGGTATAGTACTGTAGAAAATGAAAAAGGAGAAGAAATTTATTCTGACTTATTAATTGAGATTATTCAAGAGCAAAATCTTCAGCTTTTAGATTATGAGTGTGAGATAAATTACTTTAAATCGAGCAAATAGGTGTAATACATTTTTTATAATTTAATATTTAAGATTATTAGATATTCTAAGGAGTAGATATTTATGAATAAGGATGAAATGTTATCATTTTATGATGATGAATTAAATGAACTGGGCATAACCTTGCGCTCAGAAATCCATTCTAAAGGCTTTCTTCATAAAGTGGTGCATTGTTGGATAATAGCTGAAGAATGTAATGAAAAGTGGATTTACTTTCAGCAGAGATCTTATGACAAAAAAGATTTTCCGGGACTATATGATATAGCAGCAGCTGGTCATGTAGATGTAGGAGAAGAGGCGGAAGTAGCAGTTATAAGAGAAACTAAAGAAGAAATAGGTATAGAAATTGATTCAAAAAAACTAAGATTTGTAGGCAGTATTAGAGAAAAGATGTATTTAGATAATTTTGATAATAATGAAATATGTGAAGTATATTTGTATCCTATGGAAAATCCTAAATTTGAGCTTGGTCATGAAGTAGAAAAAATGGTAAAGATATCATTTGGTGAATTTAAAAAATGGATAATAGAAGGCTCAGAAAATATAGTGGCTTTCTCAATGGACAGTAAAGCTAAATTTATTCTAAAATCAGAAGAATTTTGTGCTCATAAAAAAGAATATTTAGAATTAGTAATAGATTTTATGGGTAAAATGAAATTGATAAAATAAGATTATTGAAATATAATTAGAAGTAAGTAAATCGAATATTATTCAAAGGGAGATGGAATAAATGAGTGCTAAAGAAAAAGTATTGGAAGTTATGAAAGAAGCAGGGAAGCCTGTAAGTGCTGGTGAAGTTGAAAAGTTATCTGGCTTAGAACGTAAGGAAGTTGATAATGCGTTTAAAGAATTAAAAAAAGAAAGTGCTATTGTGTCACCAGTTCGTTTTAAATGGGAGCCAGCAAAATAATTTTTTGGCTAAAATTTCTCTTGAAAAATAAGTTGGAAAATATAAAATGTAATGAAGAAGAGAAGCTTGTCCTGTAGATGAAGGGAGGCTTCTCTTAATTTTTTTACTTGTTCTACATTAAAGTTAGTAATTACTTTTTAGTATATTTAAATTAGTACTTAAAAAGTGTTAAAATATATACAAAAGAAAATGAAAAATATTGGGGGATACATAAAATGAATACTGATTTGAAGGAATTAAATGGTATTATAAATGCAATTGAAGAGGTAAATAAAGAAATAATAATAGAAGCAGATAAAAGAATGACTTCCCTTGCAAAACCATTAAAGAGTTTAGGTAAATTAGAAGAAATGGCTATAAAACTTTCTGGGATTACAGGTAAGGTAAAGAACAAGATTAATAAGAGAATGGTTATAATAATGTCTTCAGATAATGGGGTTGTTGAAGAAGGCGTTGCATCAGCACCACAATCTGTAACAGTAGCTCAAACTATAAATTTTACTAAAGGGCTAACCGGTGTTGCAGTTCTTGCAAAAGCAAATAATACAGAGCTTATGGTTGTTGATGTAGGAATTAACTGTGATTTTAATCATCCAGATGTAATAAACAAGAAGATAAGAAAATCTACTTGTAATATGGCTAAAGGACCTTCTATGAGTTATGAAGAAGCTGTGCGTGCAATGTTAATTGGAATTGAATGCGTCAAAAATGCAAAAGATTCAGGATATGAAATTCTTGGTGTTGGAGAAATGGGTATAGGAAATACTTCAACAAGTAGTGCAGTTTTGTCAGCTTTAACAGATATTAAAGTGGAAGATGTAGTAGGACGAGGCGGCGGAATTACAGATGAAATGTTTGAATGGAAAAAAGAGGTTGTTAAGAAAGCCTTAGAAATAAATAAACCAATTAAAGATAATCCAATAGATGTAGTTTCTAAAGTTGGAGGATTTGATATTGCAGCTATGGCAGGAATATTTTTAGGGGCAGCGTATTTTAAAATTCCAGTTGTTATAGATGGATTTATATCAGTAGTTGCTGCACTTATAGCTTTTAGATTAAATCCCAAAACTAGAGATTATATGTTTACGTCTCATGGTTCAAGAGAATTAGGATTTAATGTGGCAATGGAAGAACTTGGCTTAAGTCCAATATTAAATTTGGATATGGCCCTTGGAGAAGGAAGTGGATGTCCATTAGCTTTTTCAATAATTGATTCAGCTTGCGCTATTATGAATAACATGGCAACCTTTGAAGAAGCTGAAATTAATGATAGTTATTTAGATGAATTAAAAGAAATGGATAAGCTATAGAGGTAAGTAATATAAAGTGCCTTTAAAGAATGGATAATTTATAGATTCGGAGTAGTAATCAATAAAAAATTGCTCTTTGAAAATTGAATAATATAGTATCCATGATATAATTAAACGAATAATATTTTTTTTAAGAATGTGAGATGAATGAAAATGAGTTACTGTAATCTACAAGCTGATTGCGAAAAATGTTTTGGATTGTGTTGTGTTGCCCTGTACTTTTCAGCTACGGAAGGATTTCCGGTTAATAAAGATGCTGGGAAGCCTTGCATTAATCTACAAGATGATTTTCGCTGTAGTGTTCATAATAACCTTAAGAAGAAAGGGCTAAAGGGTTGCATTGCTTATGACTGCATTGGTGCAGGGCAAAGGGTTTCTCAAGTTACTTATGGTGGACATGATTGGAAGCAAAATCCAGAATCTGCAAAGCAAATGTTTGATGTGTTCATTATTATGAGGCAACTCCATGAAATGCTTTGGTATTTGGAAGAAGCACTTACACTAAAATCTGAACATAATATGAAAGATAAGCTAAATGTTATGATAAATGAGATAGAGCACCTAACACTTTTAAGTGCAGATTCCCTTATAGAATTAGATTTGGGAGCAAGGCGAGTAGGTGTTAATACTTTACTTTTACATACTAGTGAACTTGTGCGAAAAAAAGTTAAAAGTAATCAGATGAATTCTTTAAAGGGTAAGAAGACTCTTGGTAGCGGATTGGATCTTATGGGTTCAGATCTTAGAAAAAAAGATCTTAGAGGTGCAAATTTGAGCGGAGCCTATCTTATTGCAGCTGACTTAAGGGGTGTTGATTTGAGCTTTGCAGATTTTATCGGGGCTGATTTGCGAGATGCAAATTTAAGCGGAGCAAATCTAACCAATAGTATTTTTCTAACTCAAGGTCAAATTAATACAGCTAAGGGTGATATTAATACAAAACTACCAAAGAAGCTTACTAAGCCAATGTATTGGCAAAAATGATTAACAGTCAATGAGTTGATAAGTATTGTGAATACCGTATTATTCAGAGATGAATTTGCGGTATTTTTTCGAAACAATACAAAGTTATTATACAATAATTAAATATTTAGAAAGAAGGGAATTTTTATGGAACTAGGACTTATTCATATATATTGTGGGGATGGAAAGGGAAAAACTACAGCGGCTATGGGACTTGGAATGAGAGCAGCAGGTAGAGGTAAGAAAGTTTTATTAACTCAATTTTTAAAGGATAATGAAACTGGTGAATTAAATTCTATTGAAAAACTTGGAGTAAACTTTGAAGTTTTTAAAGGAACTCCAGTAATGAAGTTTTTTAAATTTATGAGCCCAGAAGAACAAATGGAAATTAAAAAAGAACATGAAGAGAGATTTAGTAAAGTTACTGAAAAAGCTATAGATGAAAATGTTGATTTGCTTATATTAGATGAAATAATTGCATCAATTAATTTGGAGTTAGTGCCTTTAAATAAAGTAATAGTGTTTCTTCAAAATAGACCAAAGGGGCTAGAAGTAGTTTTAACAGGAAGAAATCCTCATGAAAAGTTAGTTGAAATTGCAGATTATGTTTCTGAAATTAGGGCTGTGAAACATCCATATGAAAAAGGCATAAATTCAAGAATAGGTGTAGAAAAGTAAGGGATATGCAATGAAGTATTTAATAATTGGAGGCTCTAAAAGTGGTAAATCTGAAGCGGCAGAGAAAATAGCATTAACTTTAAATCAAGATAAGGTCATATATATTGCAACTATGAAACCTTATGATAAAGAAGATGAAGAAAGAATAAAAAAACACATACAAAATAGAGTGGACTTAAATTTTATAACGTTAGAAGTACAAAGAAATCTGCATGAAATAGTAAATAGTATTAATTATAATGATACAATATTAATAGATAGTATTACATCACTTTTGACAAATGAAATGTTTATAGGAAATGGGATTATAAAGAATCCTTCGGTAAATATATTGAATGGACTAAAACAAATTATGTTGAAAGCTAAAAATACTGTTATTGTAAGTGACTATATATTCAATGATGCTATAAAATATGATGAAGTATCTGAAACTTTTAAAAAGGAATTAGCTATTATAAATAAAGAATTAGCAAAGAGTTGTGATAATGTTATAGAATGTAGCTTTAGTAACATAAGATATATTAAATATGAGGAGAAAACTATTTTATGAAGAAACTATACAAAGGATTTATAATGGCACTAAGTATGTTTACAGTACTTCCAACACCATATATTGAATGGGATGATGATGGTGTTAAAAATATGATGAAATTTTATCCCACCATAGGGCTGATAGTTGGGATTATATGGAGTGTAATATATTATTTAATTAATATTTTAAATGTTTCAATTGTTTTAAAAAGTGTAATAATTATGATAGTACCATTTTGTATTACAGGAATGCTACATTTAGATGGTTTTATGGATGTTTGTGATGCAATTCTCTCAAGAAGAGATAAAGAAGAAAAACTTAGAATATTAAAAGATTCTACAATAGGAGCATTTGCAGTAGTATCATTATTAATTTTATTTTTTTTGCAATTTGGAGGGATGTATTCTGTTTTAGAAAAAAATATTCCATTTTATATAATTATATTAATTCCAATAGTAAGTAGAAGTGTTGTAGCATATTTTCTATTAAGTAGAACAACAATAAAAGAAAGCACTCTTGGAACTTATTTTAAAAAAGGAACTAATATTCAAGATAAAATAATTATGATAGTTTCAATAATAGTAATGATTATAATTTCCTTTATTTTGTTACGATTTTATGGGATAGTGTTAGTTTTATTAATAACACTGGGTATTACATGGGCAGTAGAAAAATGCAAAAAGGAATTTGGTGGGATATCAGGTGATGTAGCTGGATTTGCTTTAGTTGTAGGTGAGGTAATAGGAATATTAACTTTGGGAATAATGTTATAGTTTTTGAGGTGAGGATTAATGATACTAATTTTTGGTGGAGCTTATAATGGAAAATTAGAATTTGCAAAGGAAAAGTATGATATAGATAATGAAGGTGTATTTTTCTGCACTGATGAACATTTAAAGTTTGATAAAAAGGTTTTATGTGGATTACATATTTTCACAAGAGCTTGTGTTTTAAGAAATATTAATTCACTAGAAATTTTAGAAGATAATATAAATTTCCTAAAAGATAAGATAATAATTTGCGATGAAATAAATTCAGGAATTGTTCCAATGGATAAGTTAGATAGAGTTTGGAGAGAAGAAACAGGTCGCGCATTACAGTTTCTAACAAAACATTCTTCTTCAGTATATAGAATATTCTTTGGACTGCAAGAAGAACTTACTCAGAGAAGGTAGTGAGTCGAGAAAGTAGGTAATAATTTATGAATGAAATTAAATTATATTTAATTAGGCATGGAATAACAGATTGTAATGAAAAAAATTTATATTGCGGAAAAAGTGATGTTGATTTAAGTAAAAATGGAATTCGTGACTTAATAGAAAATGCAAAAAAGATTAAATATCCAAAATGTGATTTTTATTTTACAAGTGGAGCAAAAAGAGCAAATCAAACTCTAGAAATTCTTTATCCTAAAAATAATTATAGTATATTAGAAAAATTTTTTGAATATGATTTTGGGGATTTTGAATTAAAGTCATATGAAGATATAAAATTATTAAAAGAATACATAGGTTGGATAGATGATAAGGAAGGAAATATAAAATGTCCAAATGGAGAAAGTAGATGTGAGTTTAGAAAAAGAATTAAAGAAGGATTTACAGAACTCATAGAATATGTTGTAAAAGAAAATATAAAAACAGCATTAGGAGTAACTCATGGTGGAAGTATAGGCATGATATTAGAAATGCTATATGATGATAAAAAGAAATTTTATGAGTGGCAACCTAAAAATGGTGAAGGATATGAATTAACTATAATTGTATCTGAAAATGCAGAATTTAAAATAGATAAAGTATCTCAAATAAAATAAGAAACCATAGCACTAGTTATTTTATTTCAGATACTAAAGAAATTATAAGGAGACCTATATGATTGAATTAAGCATAGGATTTATTTTAGATTTAATAATTGGAGATCCTAACAATCCATTTCATCCTGTCAGAGGAATTGCATATGTTGCAAGCAAATTTGAAATGATATTTAGAAGGATTTTAAAAAAGTATTTAAAATTTGCGGGACTTATGACTTGGATATTCACAGTTGCAATAACATTTGTAATTACATTTGGAATTGTAAATGTAGCTAAGAAATTTAATATTTATTTTGGTATTATTTTAGAAGGGATTTTAATATATTTTTGTATAGCATCAAAAGGACTTGTGGTTGAAGGGTATAAGGTAATAAAATTTTTAATACATGATGATTTAGATGGCGCAAGAAAACAACTATCGTTTATTGTAGGACGTGATACTGCAAATCTAAGTAAACAGGGCATAATAAAAGCAGTTGTTGAAACCATAGCTGAAAATATGGCAGATGGTATTATAGCACCTTTATTTTATGCAGGAATTTTTGGTGCACCATTAGCTTTTGTATATAAAGCAGTTAATACTTTAGATTCAATGTTTGGATATAAAAATGATAAATATATGGATTTTGGATATTTTCCAGCTAAATTAGATGATGTTTTTAATTATATTCCAGCTAGGATAACTGGTTTGTTAATAGTACTAGCCTCTGCAATATTAAGATATGAATATAAAAATAGTTTTAAGATTTATAAAAGAGACAGATATAATCATACAAGCCCCAATAGTGCTCATCCAGAAGCAGCAATGGCTGGAGCACTAAGAGTACAACTTGGAGGATCAAATTACTATTTTGGAAAACTTGTAGAAAAGCCTACAATAGGTGATAATCTTAAGGAAATTGATATTAAAGATATTCATAAAACGGCTAAGGTTCTTTACTTATCTTCAGTAATGGCATTTGTACTTGCTTTAGCACTTAGAGAAATAATAGTAATATTGTGTGGGTAGATAAAATGGTTGTATAATTTAAGGGATGTGAAAGAAAATAACAAGTCAAAGACGCAAAATAGACTAGAATACTGAATTGTTATTTATTTGAACATCCCTAAATATAAATTAATTGTACAAGGAACAAAGGAGGGCGATTATGGCAAGTTTTGGTCATGGTGGTAATGCTAAAGAAATAAGCAGATCAAATAAAATAGATTATGATAAAATACTTGATTTTTCAGCTAATATAAATCCACTTGGAATGCCGCTTAGTGTAAAGAAGGCAATTATAGAAGGTTTAGATGAAGCTCAGAAATATCCTGATATAACTTATTTTGAACTTAAAGGTGCAATAGGAGAATTTGAAAACATAAATAAAGAAAATTTAATATTAGGAAATGGAGCCGCTGAAGTTTTATTTAATGTAGTTAGAGGAATTAATCCAAAGAATACACTTATTTTAGCACCCACTTTTTCAGAATATGAAGAAGCAACAAAAGCTGTAAATGGGAATATTATTTATTATAAATTAAAAGAAGAAAATAACTTTTATATACAAGAAGATATTTTAGATAATATAAATAGTGAGTTAGATTTAATATTTATATGTAATCCTAATAATCCAACTGGAGTTATAACTTCAAAGGATTTGCTAGTAAAGATTTTGATTAAATCAAATAAAAATAATGTTATAGTGGTAATAGATGAATCTTTCTTAGATTTTATAGAAGGAAATTTATCCATGATTTCTTACATAAATGAATATGAAAATTTAATTATAATAAAATCATTAACTAAATTTTTTGCACTTCCAGGTATAAGGATTGGATATGGAATATGTGGTAATATATTATTAAAAGAAAAAATAGAAAAAATATCTCCAGCCTGGAATATAAATATTTTTGCAGAAATAGCTACAAAAACTGGAACTTTAGACGAAAATTACATTAAGAAATCTATAAAATATATAAGAGCTGAAAAAGAGTATTTATATAATAAATTAAAAGAAATAAACCAGCTAAAAGTATATGAGCCAAGCGTAAATTTTATTTTATTAAAGATTCATATAAAACTAGATCTTAAAGAAGAGCTTTTAAAGAAGAACATCTTAATACGAAGTTGTAGTAATTATGAAGGATTAGATAATAGTTATTATAGGATTGCAGTAAGAACTCATGAAGAAAATACAAAATTAGTAACGGATATAAGAAATATAATTGAAATATATAAAAATGAATAGTAATATAAAAATATATTAAATGCAAAATCAAGTGGTCTATGGATAGCATCAGTTGAAATTAATTAAGAAAGTAAAACTGTGAGGTGAAATAATATGAATAAAGAAAAAGTTGTAATTTCATTTAGTGGAGGTAAGGATAGTACGTTATCTTTATATAGAATGATTAAAGAAGGTTATGAAGTAATTGGACTTTTAGTTACATTTGATGAGCAAAATAATTCATGTTTTCATAGAATACCAAAAAATATTTTAAAAGAAGTATCAAAACAATTAGAAATTCCACTAATTGAAGTAGATTGCAGTGGTGGGAAAGTTTATGAAGAAGAATTTGAAGATGCATTAAAAATTTCAAAAGATAAGGGCGCAGAAATTTGTGTGTTTGGAGATATAGATATAGAAGCTCATAAAAAATGGTGCTTAGATAGATGTGATGTAGCAGGAATTAAAGGAATGTTTCCTTTATGGCAAGAGAATCGAGAAAAATTAACTAATGAATTCATAGATTATGGTTTTAAGGCTGTAATTAAAAAGATAAATTTAAAGACACTCGGCCAAGAATTTCTCGGTAAAGAATTAAATAAAGATGTTGTCAATGAAGTTAAAAAATTAGGCTGCGATCCAAGTGGTGAAAATGGAGAATATCATACATTAGTATTTGATGGCCCGATATTTAAACAAAGGGTTAAATTTAATAAAGTTAATAAAGAGATAACAGAAGAATTTGGATATTTAACAATTGATAATGTATAAACAAGTATTAAAAATCTAATCTAAATAATTTAATATTAAGAATTTGGACATTGGCAATTGAAAATTTTAATTTTACAAGGGGGATATAAATGAATAAGACAAGTATAATGTTTTTGGGGACAGCATCCTCTGTTGGGAAAAGTACTTTAGTAACAGCGTTATGTAGATACTTAAAAAATCAGGGCTTAAATGTAGCTCCTTTTAAGGCTTTAAATATTTCATTAAATTCTTATGTTACAAAAGATGGATTAGAGATGGGAAGAGCTCAAGTAGTTCAAGCAGAAGCTTGCAGGATAGAACCAGAGTCTTTAATGAATCCAGTTTTAGTAAAGCCTAGTGGTGATTATACACAAATAATAGTAAATGGAAAAGTTTATTGCAATATTGATCCATATAAATATAAAGAACTTAATAAGGAATTAAAAATAAAAGTAAAGAAATCTTATGATAAATTAAGTAAAAAACATGATATTATTGTCCTAGAAGGGTCTGGGAGTTGTGCAGAAATAAATTTAAAAGATAGTGATATTTCTAATATGGCTATGGCAGAAGTTGCAAATGCACCAGTAATTTTAGTTTCAGATATTGATAGAGGTGGAGTTTTTGCATCAATTGTTGGAACAATTATGTTATTATCAGAGGAAGAAAGAAATAGGGTAAAAGGTGTAATAATAAATAAATTTAGAGGTAATATAGATTTATTTAAACCTGCCATGAAGCAATTAGAAGATATTATAAAAATTCCTGTTCTTGGAGTTATGCCTTATGAAAAATTCGATATTGAAGATGAAGATAGTGTAACTGAAAGAATTAGGAATAAAGAGGTAGATGGAACTCTAGATATTGCTGTTATTAGGCTTTTACATATGTCAAACTTTACTGACTTTAATATGATTGAAAGAATGCAAGGAGTAACAGTTAGATATGTTACAAATCCTAATGAATTAAAAAATCCAAATTTAATTATAATTCCTGGAACAAAGAATACAATAGATGATTTAAGATATATAAAAGAAAATAAGTTATTTGATAAAATAAAAGAATTAAAAGAAAGTGGGACACCTATATTTGGAATATGTGGTGGTTATCAGATGCTTGGGAGTTTTGTTCTAGACAAACTAGGTGTAGAGGGGAATATTTCACAAGAAGATGGATTTGGTTTCCTTGATATAAAAACAAGATTTAATGAAACAAAAATTACAAAGCAAACAAAAGGTGAGATTTTATGCGATCTTAAATTAGTAAGATCCATAACTGGAAATACAATAAGTGGTTATGAAATTCATAACGGAATAAGTAAAATAGGAAAAAAAGCAATTCCGTTTATAAAGGATTTTGACGGAAATATTATAGGGGTATGCGATGCGGAAAAAGTGGTTGCAGGAACTTATCTTCATGGTATATTTGACACAGAAAATTTTATAAATTTATTTATAAAATCTCTTAAAGAAAGTAATGACATAATAATATCAGAAGAAGCAATTATAGAAAAGGTAACTGAGTATAAAGACAAGGAATATGATAAATTATCAAGGCTTTTTGAAGAAAATGTTGATATATCTAAAATTAAGGAAATAATAAAATTGAAAAATTAGGGGTGGAGCTGAATGCTAACAGCTACTGAAGAGAGATTATTAAATTATATAGAAACTCGTGCCAGGGAAAATGTTAAGGGAAAAGCTTTTTATAAGATGACAGACATATTAGAACATGCATTTTGGATATCTGAAGAAAAGTCATATGAGGTTTTAAAAAATATAATTTCAAGAAAAAATGTAGGGAATTCCAAAAATGAAATTATAAATGAATATATTGATATGTTGAAAAAGGGATATGGATCGATTCAAGAACAAGTTGATGTATTTGGAGGAGACAAAGTATCAAGTATAATATATACTGCAGAAAGAAGATTAAAAAACTATGAGGGTGGAACATTTTTTGATGTTCTTAGGGATATTTATAAGATTTCAGATGAAGAAATAATGGAGATTACAGAAAAGTATTTAGAATTTTTAAATTCACCATCATTTGTTTTTAGATTAGAAAAAGAGACTTTCCATAAGTTTTTAGAATCAGATATGGAAGAATTAGATAAACAATTTGATAGATTTGTTAACTTATGAAGAAAGATTTTAATACCATTGATTGTATATAAATTAGGAGGGTAATTAATTATGATAGTTGGAAATCAAGAATTATTTAAGTATATAGAAAGACGTGCAAAATATAATGTTAAGGATAAAAAGTTTTTTAGAAACACAGATATATTAAAAGAAGCATTTTTAGTATCTGAAGATACAGCATATGAAATACTAAAAGATATAATGTCTAGAAAAAACATTAAAAATACTAAAGAGGCAGTTATAGAGGAATATATGAATATGTTAGGAGATGGATATGCCTCTTTAAAAGAACAAATGGAATTGTTTGGAGGACATAAATTATCTGCTATAAAGAAAGAAGCAGAGCTTAGATTTAGAAAATTTAAGGAGGGTACTATTATAGATGTTCTTAAAGATGTTTATAATGTAGCAGAGGAAGATATACCTTCTACACTTATGAGATACATGGATTCTTTAACAGCTCAAGAATTTGCATTTAAAGTAAATATAAATACTTTTTATAAATTTCTAGATGACAATATGGATGAATTAGACAAACAAGCAGAAAGATATGCACTTTAATTTAAGGCACATGAAAATAAATAACAAGTCCAAAGTTGCCATGAATATTTTTCATTAAAAAATGATTTTGTGTGAATCGCTTACTCAAGAAGAGTGTAGCGAGTCGAGCTTCATTTATGATGGAAAATAGGCTGGCAAATGGACTCGTTATTTTTTTAATTATGCCTAATGTAAAGTAATACAATAAAATCAATAAATTCTTCATATAAAAACTATAAAGAAATTATTGATTTTAACATTTTAAATAACATAAGCCAGCATAATTAAGTAATATAAAAATGAATAAATTAATTTATTTTAAAACCCTAATTATTGCCAATAGTATAAGTAGTACTCCTGAAAGCCAAGATAATTCAAGATGTACCTTTTGAGAAAATTTTCGTCCAAGATATACGCCTAGGGATACACAAAGCATTCCTATAACAAAGCATAACATTAGAACTTCCATATAATTGATATTGCATAAGCTAGAACCAAATCCAACTGCAAGACTGTCTAAGGATAAGGCTAAAGCTAAATAAAATGATTCTTTAACATTTAAACATTTAGAGTTATCAAAGTCAGCTTTAATTTCGTCTGCATAAACCTGCAAAATAAATTGAAAATCAAAAATTTTGAAGGTTAGTGGAGACGAAGATTTAGAACATTTTGATATATATGCTTTAAAAATATACTCAAATAATCGATATATTCCAATAGCCATTAAAAGTAAAAATCCTAAAATTGTAGGGAGATTGCCAGGAAGAAAGCTTTTGAATATAGATCCAATCAATAAAGAGCAAGCAAGCGTAAGAGTACATATTAAATTTATTATTATTGCAGATAAAGGTGGTATACGAATTTTAGAAGTACCATAAGCAATGCTTGCAACAAAAGAATCTATACATAAAGAGGACACTAATAATAAGGACTCAAGCATAAATATTACCTCATAAGTTTCTAGATACAATTTATATTATGAAAAAATACTACTTTTAGTTACAAAATTAGAGGTTTTTTAGTTATAAAATTAGAAGCTTTATAGTAATATTAAATAGGACTAGTATATACAACAGATTTAAAATAAGTATTCTATGTTATAATTTAAGAAAGATCAAATTACATAATATTTGTATGTAAAATAAAAGCAAATGAGAATGCAGTAATATATATACAAGTATAAGAAAATATTATTACACAAATGGAGGAAAGAACATGTACAAACTAATTGCATTAGATATGGATGGAACATTACTTACTACGGATAAGAAAGTTTCAGAGAAGACTGAAGCAGCTATAAAAGCAGCAGAAGCTAAGGGCGTTAAAATAGTATTGGCTTCTGGAAGACCCTTGACTGGATTAAATAGATATTTAGAGGAACTAGATTTGCTAAAAGGTGAAGATTACGTACTTAGCTTTAATGGAGGATTAGTTCAAAATACTAAGACTGGAGAAATTGTATCGAAGGTTTCTCTAAAAGGTTCAGATTTGAAATACATATATAAAATAAGTAAAGAACTTAATATTAATATTCATGCTTTTTCTGCAAAAGATGGATTAATAGCACCTAAGACTAGTAAGTATACAGAATATGAAGCAACAATGAATGGAATTGATTTGAATATAAAGGATTTTAATGAAGTTGATGATGAGGAAGATATCATAAAGGTTATGATGATAGATCCACAAGACATATTAGATCCAGCTATAGAAAAACTACCAAGTGAGATTTATAAAATGTATAGCGTATTTAAAAGTTCACCATTTTTCTTAGAATTTACTCATAAAGAAGTAGATAAGGGGCTTGGATTAAAAAAGCTTAGTGAATTTCTTGGTATAAAGAGAGAAGAAATAATTGCTTGTGGAGATGCGGGCAATGATTTTTCTATGGTTAAGTATGCTGGACTTGGAGTTGCTATGGGAAATGCAATTGCAGAAGTTAAAGAAGTAGCTGAATTTATTACTACATCAAATGATGAAGATGGAATAGCAAAGGTAATAGAAAAATTCATTTTAAATGATTCTATATAGAAATATTTATTTTTAAAGCTACTTTTAATGGGAATATAGGAGAATATATTAGAAATCATAGCTAAAATAAAATTATATATATCATCCCTAAATTTTGAAAAACAGCTACAAGCTATATAGATTAATGTAAAGAATACGAATATAATAGATAGGTATGCAAAAATTGTACATCTATGGATTCAGAACGCAACAACAATAATTCTAAAAGTAGATTATGAATGATAATCCATATTTAGAATTATGGGGGAAATGATAGCCATTTTAGGGGGATAAGCTATGAGACTAGTTCCAATTGAAAATGTGAGGCCTAATACAGTACTTGGAAAATCATTATATGATATTGATGGTAGAATTTTGCTAAGAGCTGGAGTGGTTTTAAGAGAAAATACAATTGCAAAAATAAAACAAATAAATATTTTATCAATATATATAGTTGATAAATATAGCGATGAAGAAGTTGAAGATATTATTAAACCAGAATTAAGGCAAAAGGCAATTATAACTATAAAAGAAGCCTTTTCTAATATAGGACGACTTAATAAAACTAAGCCAGAGAAGAATGGTGAAAATGATTATACATGGCAAGAACAAAGTTATTTCTACAATATAGGTAAAATGGCAGTGAATTTGATAGATGATATATTAAATCATAAAGATGTAATGCTTGCACTAGTTGATATAAGAAGTATGGATAATTATATGTATTCTCACAGCGTAAATGTTTCAGTAATAGCCCTTACAATAGGTATGGCATTTAAATTGCCAAAAAAGAAATTAGAAGCTCTTTGCATCGGAGCTTTAATTCATGATATTGGCAAATCATTACTTCCGAAAGAGGTTTCAGATAAACAGGATCAATTAACTGAAGATGAAAAAGAAATAATGAAGCAGCATCCAAGACTTGGATATAAATATTTATCAAGTACATATAATATAAATAGTTTAAGTAAACTAATTGTTCTTCAACATCATGAGAGACCGGATGGAAAAGGATATCCAGATGGAATAAGTCAAGATAATATTATTGATTTAAGTCATATTGTAAGTGTTGCAAATGCTTATGATAATTTATCAACAGACGTGCCAGGAAAAAGAGCAATGTTTCCAAGTGATGTTTTAGAATATTTAATGTCATATGCAGGAACAAAGTTTGATTATAATATAGTTAATACTTTTTGCAGAATAGTAATTCCATATCCAAAAGGAACTATTGTGGAAATTAGTACTGGAGAAATAGCTATAGTTGAAGAAACAACTCCAGGGTTTCCTTTAAGGCCAACAGTAAAGATAATAGATGGCCCAAGAGTAAGTAATATAGGTATTAAGATTGATTTAATTAAAGAAATCTCTATAGTTATTAGTAGAGTAAAATATGAAATATAATAATTTTAGAAAATTATAAATACCCAAAGCGCATTGTTCGCTTTGGGTATTTATGTTATTCACAGATGTCTATAAATTTAAAGTTAACAACATCAAATAAACCTTTATCTGTAATTTTTAACTCTGGTATTACTGGCAAAGATAAGAAGGAAAGCGTCAAAAAAGGATTGAAATTAATACTTGGAGCTATTATTTTAATTGCAGAATGAAGATTTTTTAAATCAGATTCAATTTCAGTATATTTTCTACTCGTCATAAGCCCACCAATTTCAAGCTTAATATGTGCTAGAACAGTCTCATCTTTAACAACTATTATACCACCGTGCATTTTTTCTAATTCTTTAGCTGCAAATAACATATCTTTATCATTTGTTCCAGCAAGAATTAGGTTGTGTGAATCATGAGCAATGGTAGTTCCAATTGCACCTTCTTTAATTCCGAGACCCTTTAATATTCCAAGACCTATATTTCCAGAGGCCTTATGTCGTTCTATAACACAAATTTTTATTAAGTCATCTATGGGTGAAAACTTAAAGAATTCACAGTTAGTATCTTTCATTGAAGCAATATCAGAAATATTTAACTTTAAGTGAATGCTTTCTAGCTTGTTTGGGATTATTGAAATTACATTTAATTTGTTGGATTTATTATTTGGAATATTAATTTTAAAGTTATATTCACTTAATGTTGGAAGATTTACATAGTTATCGCATGTATGATTTATGCATGAGTGATTAGTTAAATCATCTTTACAATTGATAATTTCACCATCATTTACAACAAGTATTCCTTCTTTATAAACCTGAGATATTTTAAATTCTTCTAAATTATCTAATAAAACAAAGTCAGCAATATAGCCAGGAGCAATTGCGCCTTTGTTATTTAACTTGTATAAATTAGAAGGGTTAATAGTTGCCATTTGGATAGCTGTTTCAGGTCTTAATCCAGTCTTTATAGCATAAGTAATTGAACTATTAATTGAGCCGTTAAGTTCAATATCATCTATATGTTTATCATCAGTACAAATACAAAATCTATTGCTATTGTTTTCATTAACTGCTGGCAATAATTCTTTTAAATTCTTAGCAACACTACCTTCTCTAATTAAAATGTACATACCACGTCTGACTTTTTCAAGAGCTTCTTTTGCATTATTACATTCGTGATCTGTCAAGATATTAGCGCTTCTATAAGTATTTGTCATCATAGGCGTTAAACCTGCTCCGTGCCCATCAATTACTTTGTTGAAAGTCATAGCATCATAGATTTTATCAATCATATTTTCTTCGCAATTTGATACAGCGGGGTAATCCATAACTTCAGCCAATCCTAAAACTTTATGATTTTTATAAAAGTTCTTTAAGTCTTTAGCAAGTAAAGTTGCACCAGAACTTTCAAAGCTAGTTCCGGGAACACAAGATGGAAGCATAAAGTATACATCAAAAGGAATTTCCTCTGATGCATCAAGCATAAAATTTAGACCATCAGTACCCATTACATTTGATATTTCATGAGGATCTGCAATTACAGATGTAATGCCGTTTATTAAAGCTACTTTATAGTATTCAGCAGGTGTAACTAAACTTGATTCTATATGGCAATGGGAGTCAATAAGACCAGGACAGATATATTTGTTAGTACCATCTATATTTTTCTCACCCTCATACTCACCAATGCCTACAATATAACCATCTTTAATACCAACGTTATCTACAAATCTATCTTTATTAAAAACATCAATTATAGTTATATTTTTAATCACTAAGTCACATTTTATACTTCCGCTTGAAGCCTTAATGTGATTTACTAGTGTTTGTTTATTCAAAATAAGTGCCTCCTTGTTTTAAAGTTATAATTATTATATTCAATAATTAATATTAACTTATGTTTTTTCTGGTGAAATGATTTTGATTGAACTTCGTTCTTTTTTTATCGGTGAAATGATCTTGGTTGTGCTGCGCACTTTTTTTAACTGTGTATATTTTTTTAATTATAATTAAGTTAAGTATTATTGTCAAAGTAAAAAAGGATTACATAAAATAAATACAAACATATTATATATAAATATTTATTATATATGTAAAAAAATATTTGAATATGTGTGATAAATTTATTAAAATGTATAAGTGAACTTATTTTTGTATATATAATATTAAAAAAATGTGATTTGGTAAATTTAGCTATGTTAATGAGTAGAAGATTGTTATAGGAAAGAAATAGTAAATAAATAATTTTGAAATATATGTTTTTTGTGTGATAATAATATTGAATAAAGTATTAGTAGGAAAAATGTTTAGAATTGAAAAGTATGTGAGGTGACAATGCGTGATAGGATTAATAGGTATTAGAAAAAATACTCCACTAGAAATTAGAGAAAAGTTTATAATAAAACCTAAAAAACACAAAGAATATATGCAAGAGTTACGTAAGGAAATGAAAGAAATAGTTCTTTTAGCCACTTGCAATAGAACAGAAATTTATTTTAATGCTTCTTTAAATGACGAAGAATTATTAAAAAAGATTTTTGAGATTTTTAATTGGGATTGTGAATATGAACAATATATTTTTATAACTACATATCAAGACGTTTATAGGCATTTATTTGAAGTTTGTTGTGGCTTTCATTCTAAAATATTAGGAGAGGATCAAATTTTAGGTCAAGTCAAGGAGGCTTATGAAGAAGCTTTAGATATAAAAGCAGTTTCTTTAGAATTACATAGGTTGTTTCAAGAAGCTATAACCTGTGGGAAAAGATTTAGAAAGGAATCTAAATTATTTGAGATACCAGTATCATCAGCTTCAATAGTTGTAAATGAAGCTGTTAATCATGGGTGCACTAAATTCATGATATTTGGATATGGAGAAGTTGGACAGCTTACTATGAAGTATTTGCTTTCCCATGGGGCAAAGCTAGTTTATTTAGTCGTTAGAAATAATAAAATTAAAGATGAAATACATGATGAAAGAATTAATATAATTAGGTTTGAAGAAAAGAATAAATATATAGATGAAGTTGAATGCCTTATAGGTTGTACATCAGCACCTCATCCAGTGGTGAGAAAATCAGATATTAATGAACAGGGAAATAAACTTATAATATATGATTTATCTGTTCCAAGAGATGTGGAAAAAGAAGTTGCTTTGTTAGAGAGAACAGAAGTGTATAATATTGATACTATAAGTTATATAAATGACAAAAATAAAAAATTACGAAAAGAAAAGATGGAAAAACATAAATTTATTATGACTAAGTATCTGAAAGAATATGAAGATTGGCTTAAACTCAGAAGCATTTCACCTAAAATTAAAAGATTAAAAGCTTTTGGAACTGAAATTTCAGAAAAAAGAATTAAAACTTTTGCACATAAAAGTGATAATGAAAAAGACATAATGTTAGCTAATAAGTTAATTAAAAGTACATCAGATTTTTACATAAATAGAGCCATTGATGTTATTAAAGAAGAAACTCTAAAAGGATGTGGTGAAGAATGTATGAAAATAATAGAAAAGATATTTACAATGAAGAAATAGACTATTCGTATATTTCATTAATATCTAATAAACTTAGAGTTGGAATAATTGGTGGAGGAAAAGCTGGTGCAATAAAAACTAAGCATTTTGTGAATAATAAATGTAATGTTTATGTATTGTCACAGACTTTTAGTGAAGAAATAATTGAGATTTCAAAAGCTTCAATGGGACGACTGAAACTTATAAATGAAGAATTTAGTTATGGGTTTTTAAAGGATAAACATCTTATAATTATTGCTTTAAATGATAAAAGTTTAAAAGATAAAATAAAGAAATATTGTGATGAGAATTGCAAAATATATATAGATTCCTCTAATTTTACAGATGGAATGGGAGTCGTTCCGATTCAAAGGAATACAGAAAATATAACTTTTGCATTGAATACCAAGTATGGTAATCCAAAAGGTGCAGTTTTAGTTTCTAATAAAGTGGAAGAATTGTTAGAATCATATGATGACTTTATTGAGTTTATAGGCAAAATAAGAAATAGGGCAAAAGAATTTCCGCAATATAAAAATGAGATAAGTAGATTTATTGGGACTGATGATTTCAAAATAATTTTTGATGAAGGTAAATGCGAAAGTGTATTAAAAATTAATTTTCCAAAAGAAATTGTAGATTATTTGCTTAAATAATAAGGGATGTTCAAAGAAATAACAAGTCAGTATGCTAGTCTGTTTTGCATCATACTGCGTCGCTAAGTCTCACTAATAGCTTGCTATGAGCAAGTCTTAGCTCCTTGTCTGACGCAAAATATACATCGCATATTTGACCTGTTATTTTCTTTCACATCCCTAAAGACAATTTTAAAGAAATAGGTATGGAGGAATATTGGATAATGAATAAATTAATCATAGCAACAAGAAAAAGTAAGTTGGCTCAAACACAAACAGAAATAATAATGAAAAGTTTAAAAGATAAATTTAATATAAATAGTGAAAAATTACTTATAGTTACAGAAGGGGATAGAAATTTAGACGTTTCTTTAGCTAAAATTGGAGGAAAAGGACTGTTTGTTAAAGATATAGAAATTGCACTTTTGGATAAAAGAGCAGACGGAGCAGTTCATAGCATGAAAGATGTTCCTTATGAATTAAATGATGAGTTTGAAATTGCATCTATTACTGGAAGAGAAGATGTTAGAGATGTTCTTATTTCAAAGGATAATATACCTTTCAAAGAACTACGACGGGGAGCAACAATTGGAACGAGTAGTATAAGGCGAGCTTGTGAGCTTAAATTACTTAGAGACGATTTAGAAATAGTTTCAATTAGAGGGAATGTACAAACTAGATTGAAAAAAATGAAAGAGCAAAATTTAGATGGAATAATATTAGCTGCGGCAGGATTAAAAAGGTTAAATGAAGAAAACTTAATAACTGAATATTTTGATCCAAAAGAATTTTTGCCAGCAGTTGCTCAAGGGGCACTTGGTATAGAATGTTTAAAGTTAAGCGAAGCTAAAGAGTATTTTAAACAATTAGAAGATTTAAATGCAAAATTAACTGTAGAAGCTGAAAGAAGTTTTATGAGAAAATTAAATGGTGACTGCCATAGTTTAATTGGATCATATTCAGAAATTCAAGGAAATGATTTATATATGATTGGAATATATGATGTGGGTGGTAAAATAGTTAAGAAGGATATTTTAGGAAGCATAGATGAACATATTGAGGTTGGGAGAAGATTGGCACAAAAGATATTAGATATATAGATACTCAAGGTGGAAATCGTACTTATGTGGATAATCAGCCGAAATAAGGAGCATGATTTTGTTCCGGTTTCTAGTTGGGTATATTTTGATAGTATAAGTATAATTTAGGAGTTGGGTATCTATATTGAGTTAATAATATGAATTAAGGTTATTAAAAACTAAGGAGAATATTAATATATATAGTGAAAAATATCAAATTGTTGGAATAGGAGAATTATAATATGAGTAAGGTATATATAATAGGAACAGGTCCAGGAGATGAAGAATTATTGACATTAAAGGCTGTTAGGGTTTTAAAAGAATGCACAGCGGTATTATATGATAGATTAGTTTCAAATAATGTATTAAATTATTTGAATGAAAATTGTGAAATTTATTATTGTGGTAAAGAGCCGGGGGCTCATTCTAAAACACAAGAGGAAATTAATGAACTTATAGTTAGTCTCGCAAAAAAAGGTCATATAGTTGGAAGAATTAAAGGTGGAGATCCTTATGTGTTTGGAAGAGGCGGAGAAGAAGTACTTGCTTTAGCTAAGGAAAACATATCTTTTGAGGTAATTCCGGGAGTAACATCTCCAATAGCAGTTTTAAATTATGCTGGAATTCCAATAACTCATAGAGGCATAGCACAAAGTTTTCATGTTGTAACAGGTAAATCTGCACAAGATTTGAATGTGAATTTTAAAGCTTTAGCTGCTGAAGAAGGAACTTTAGTTTTTATGATGGGTTTAAGTAATTTAGATAATATAGTTAGAGAGCTTATAGATAATGGAAAAGATTCATCTACGCCATGTGGTGTTGTAATGAGGGGAACCTCAGCCAAACAAAAAAAGGTTATAGGAACTTTAGATAATATTTCACAAAAAGTAATGGATGCAAAACTAAAATCACCGTGTATAATTGTGGTTGGAGAAGTTGTAAGCTTAAGTGAAAGCTTAAACTGGTATGAAAGTAAGCCGTTATTTGGAAAAAATATATGTATTACAAGATCTAAAAAACAATCTGAGAATTTAAAAAATAGATTAGTTGAATTAGGAGCAGAGGTTACAAGCTTTAATTCAATAGAAATAAAAGGTAGTACAAATAATTTATACAGTTATATAAATAAATTAGGAGACTATGATCATATGGTATTTACGTCTGTAAATAGTGTAGATATATTTTTTGATTATCTAATTGAAAAAGATTATGATATAAGAGGAATTAAAGCAAAAATTTCTGCTATTGGGCATGCAACAGCAAAAGCTTTAAATAAAAGAGGAATTATATGTTTTGCAAAAGCTAAGGAATTTGCTTCAGAAGGTTTAATAAGCATATTGAAACCACATTTGAAAGAAAACGAAAAATTACTTTTGCCATGCTCAGCTAAGAGTAGACAATATATATATGAGGAACTTACAAAAACTGGTGTAGAAGTAGATAAAGTATATTTATATGATACAGTTTGCGGAACTGTAGCAAATAAAAAATCTTTTGATGAAGTAGATATAGTATTTTTTACAAGCCCATCAACAGTTAAAAATATGGTGGATATGGTAGGCTTAGAAGAAATTAAAAAGAAACAAGTTATATCTATAGGACCAAAGACTAATGAATCATTAAAGGAATTTGGAATAGAAGCAACAGTATGTAAAGAGCATTCGGAGGATGGATTTTTAAAGGAAATAATGAATTTATTAAAGAATTAATATAGAAAAGACTCAAAGGGTAATTAGAAAATTTAAGGATATTTAATTTGGATATAACTATAAAATGTTACACAACAGGAGATTATGGTGAAGAAAATTTATATATAAACATTGAAAGGATGATGAATTTGTGGAAAATAACTTACATATAAATGCAAATAGATTTTTGGGCTTTGCTAATGTTTATGATAATGCACGACCAAAATGTCCTGAAAAAGTTAAAGAGATATTACTTAAATATTTAGGAAAAAGTCCATCTGTTGTTGTAGACTTGGGATGTGGTACTGGCCTTTCCACAACAATTTGGAGTGAAGTAAGCAATAAAATCATTGGTATAGAACCAAGTAAAGATATGATTAAATTAGCGATAGAAAAGGCTTCTGACTTAGAGAATGTTAATTTTGTTTCTGGATTTTCAGATAACACTGGATTAGAAAATAGTTCTGTAGATATTATTACATGTTCTCAATCATTTCACTGGATGAATCCAGAAACCACATTGAATGAAGCGTCAAGAATATTAAAGAAAGGTGGTGTTTTTGCAGTTTATGATTGTGATTGGCCACCTGTATGCAATTGGGAAGCAGAATTTGAATATAAAAAACTTTTTGAGAAAGTTACGGAAATTGAATCCACATATCCGAATGTTAAAGACAGTTTTATAAAATGGGACAAAGAAAATCATCTTTCTAATATTGAAAATAGTTTGAATTTTCGATATGTAAGAGAAATTGTTTTTTCAAATACTGAAATTTGTAATGCACAAAGGTTTATTGAAATTGCTTTGAGTCAAGGAGGACTGCAATCTATCATAAAATCTAATAAAGATGAAATAAATCCATTTATATTGACTTTTAAAGAGAAAATTATTGATATTTTTGGTGCTGTTGAATTTAAAATAGATTTCTGTTACCGTATGAGGATTGGAGTTAAATAGAAAAATACTGCACAACATTCTTATAAGGCGAATTATTATAATATATACATTAAAAAGTATAAAAAGAAAGGAAGTGAGTACTTTAGTGGCTGTGGGATTTGTGTTATTATACTGCACTCACTAAAGACAAATTATGATTAAAAGAGGGCGAAGACTTAGAGCTAATTCAGCTATTCGTGATATGGTTAGAGAAATAACTTTAAGTTCAAAGGATTTTATTTATCCTATTTTTGTTGTTGAAGGACAAAATATAAAAAATGAGATTTCTTCATTGGAAGGAAATTATCATTTTTCGATTGATAGATTACATGAGGTAATTAAGGAAATTCAAGAAGCTGATATTGCAGGGGTTTTGATTTTTGGAATACCAGAGCATAAGGATGAATGTGGTTCTGAAAGTTATAATGATAATGGAATTGTTCAACAAGCAATAAGAGAAATAAAAAAAATAGATAAAAATTTACTTGTTATAACAGATGTTTGCATGTGCGAATATACATCTCATGGCCATTGTGGAATAGTCCATGATGAATATGTAGATAATGATGAAACTCTTGAATACTTGTGTAAAATTTCTGTATCCCATGCAAAAGCTGGTGCAGATATAATTGCACCTTCTGATATGATGGATGGAAGAATTGGAGCTATAAGAAATGCACTAGATGAAAATGGATTTAAAAATATTAGCATAATGAGTTATTCTGCAAAATATTGTTCAGCATTTTATGGACCATTTAGAGATGCAGCAAATTCTACACCTCAATTTGGAGATAGAAAAACATATCAAATGGACCCAGCAAATAGAATGGAAGCACTTCGTGAAACACAAATGGACATAGAAGAGGGTGCAGATTTTATAATGGTGAAACCTGCTCTTGCATATTTAGATATAATTAGGGATTGCAAAGAAAACTTTAATATGCCACTTGTAGCTTATAATGTAAGTGGAGAATACGCTATGGTTAAAGCAGCAGGGAAGCTTGGACTTATTGATGAGGAAAGAGTAATGATGGAAACATTAACTTCTATTAAAAGAGCTGGGGCAGATACGATTATTACATATCATGCGCTAGAAGCAGCAAAAGTTTTAAAAAGATAAGTACTTAAAATTTATCTGATGTCCAGCCGCTGTAACACTCCCACTTCTATAAGTGGGAGATAACAGCGGCACGACCCTAGACGAGGTACCCCTTGGGGGTATAAGTTCAACTAAGATTCAGATGGGGAGCAAACCCCACCTGAATCAAGTTTCACTTGATAGATATTATGCGCACTGAGGAGGAATTGTAATGAAAAACCTTGAAATATTTGAAGAATCAGAAAAGTATATGCCAGGTGGGGTTAATAGTCCAGTTAGAGCTTTTAGAGGAGTGAATTTAAATCCTCCTGTTATAAAATCGGGAAAAGGTGTTATAATTAAAGATGAAGATGATAATGAATATATTGATTTTGTATTAGCATGGGGACCATTAATTCTTGGACATTGTGATGAGGATGTTGTATGTGCTATTCAAGAAACAAGTTCAAAATCAATAGCATTTGGAGCACCAACAAAATTGGAATTAGATTTAGCAAAGTTTATTTGCACGAGTGTTGATAATGTTGAAATGATTAGGATGGTTAATTCAGGTACGGAAGCTACTATGAGTGCAGTAAAGCTTGCAAGAGGATACACAAATCGAAAAAGAATAGTTAAATTTGCTGGATGTTATCATGGACATTTTGATGGATTCTTAATAGAAGCTGGATCTGGTGTTATGACAGGGGGAATTCCAGGCTCCCTTGGAGTACCGAATGAAAGCATAGAAAATACTTTAATAGGTATATATAATGATGAAAATCAAATAAGAGAGCTTTTTAAAGAATATGGAAATGAAATTGCTGGAGTTATTATTGAGCCTGTAGCTGGTAATATGGGAGTAATAAAGGCAGAAGAAGATTTTATGGAAACTTTAAGAGAACTTTGTGATACCTATGGTGCATTACTGATTTTTGATGAGGTAATGAATGGATTTAGAGTAGCATTTAAAGGGGCTCAATCTTTATTTAATGTTAAACCTGATTTAGTTGCTTATGCTAAAATAATGGGGGGTGGACTTCCATGTGGAGCATATGGTGGAAGAAAAGAAATAATGGAAAACTTATCACCTCTAGGCGGGGTATATCAAGCAGGAACTATGTCAGGGAATCCAATTGTAATGGCAGCAGGACTTGCAACATTAACAAAGCTTAAAAATAATTTGAGTTATTATGACCATATTGAAAATATAGGTATCAAACTTCAAGAAGGAATATTAAGTATATCAAAAAAATATAACCTTCCAATAGTAATGAATAGAGTTGGAGGAATGATGACAATATTCTTTACTGAACTAAAAGAAGTTAGAACCTATGATGATGTTAAGAAATGTAATGTAGATAGATTTAATAGATATTTTGAGCATATGATAAAGAGTGGAATAAATATAGCTCCATCACAATTCGAAGCTGTATTTTTAAGTGTAAAGCATGAAGAAAATCATATTAATATTTTCTTGAAAACTTTTGAAAAATTTGCAGCAGCTGAAGCTTTAAGGAACTTATCTTAAATAGTTTATAATAATACTCACAAAAGGATGACCTAAATATGAATAAAATTAATTATCAAAAAGAATTAGATTGTTTAATAGAAAATTTAGTAAAAGATAAAAAAGTCCCAACATTACTTTTGCATAGCTGTTGTGCACCCTGTAGTAGTTATGTACTTGAATATCTATCACAATACTTTAAAATAAGTATTTTCTTTTATAATCCTAATATATACCCTTTAGAGGAATACTCAAGAAGAGTAGCCGAACAAAAAGGACTTATTTCAGCGCTTAAGGTTAAGCATGAAATAAGATTTATTGAAGGCAGATATGATACAGAAAATTTCTATAAGATATCAAAAGGATTAGAAGAAGAAAAAGAAGGTGGGAGTCGGTGCTTTAGGTGTTATGAGTTAAGACTTAAAGAGGCAGCAATTATAGCTAAAGAAGAAGGTTATGATTACCTTACAACTACTTTATCTATAAGTCCTTACAAAAATGCACAAAAATTAAATGAAATTGGTGAAGAATTATCAGAGGAATATAACATAAAATATTTATATTCAGATTTTAAAAAGAAAGAAGGATATAAACGTTCTATAGAACTTTCTGCTGAATATAACCTATATAGGCAAGATTATTGTGGATGTGTATTTTCTCAAAATGAAAGAATGAATTCAACTAAATTATAAATTAAATTTTAAATATTGTATACAGACTATAAAAACATGGTATATTTAGATTAGAATATTATAATGTAGAAAGGATAGGATTAATATGTCTGATAAAATTATAGACTTTAATGAATTAAAAAATAAAGCAAAGGATAAGGACATAGATAAGTTCGAAGATTACATATATTCTATGTACTATAACCTTGCTGAAGGCAAGATGAATATGGCAGATTTCTCTAAAAATATAATGTCATATATGCAAGATAATGATATATCCCAAGATAAGTTACTTAATATACAAAAAAAAATCTTAGAGAGATATGGATTTGATTCGTCTTCTATAGATGAGCAATTTAAGATTCCAGGATTTAATATGAATAGCTCAGGATTAAATTATGAAACTATGAAAAAGACTATTAGCTTTCAAGAAAAATATAAAAGTAGAATATCTACTAAAGCAATGTCTGAATATTTTATAAAGAATGAAAAAAATGATCTTAAAGTACTGCTAGAAAAAGAAGATGTAATACTAATAAGCGAAAAGAATATAGATTTAAATGATAATGAGCTAAATGAATTCTTATGCTCATATAAAAAAGTTATTGAAGATAATAAAATACAAATAGTATTATGTGAAAATATAAAAAGTTATGAATATTAGAAATTAATAAATGCCATACAAAATCTGTGTACAGATTTTGTATGGCATTTATAGTTTTTTGATTGTGCCTAAAACAAATTTTTGCTATAAAGGAGAATTAAATATTACAAACTTTAATAGTCCTTCTGATATAGAAACAATGTCATCAGTTGAAATCGTTGATAAATCATGAGCAGTGCTATTTAAAGTAATTAGTTCTGCTTTAGCATTTGATTCAATACATTTATCATAAAGTTTTTTTGAACTTTCGTAAGGAACCATGGTATCTAAATTACTATGAATTATTAAGGTGTTCGGAATTGTAGAAGTAACATAAGTCATAGGGTTAAATTTCTTAATTATATTATCTTTATTTGTAATTGATGAAAAGATCTTTGACAAATCAAAGTTTAAATCTGTAGTATTTAAAAGGCTTAAATCAGTAGGACCAGAAAAATCGATCAAATACTTGACTTTTGATGGATAATTGCTTAACTGTGTATCACCTACAAAGTCTTCATCATTACTATAACTTGCCATAAGGGAAAGATAAGCGCCAGAGGAAACACCAATAACTCCGATTTCTTCTGTATCAATATTATAAACAGATTTGTTTTTATATATCCACCTTATGGTATCTTTCACATCTGAAATTTGTTTGTTAAAGTTTTCTGTGTTTTTCATAAGTTCATAAGATGTGCTTATGATTGTATAACCTTGTTCGCGAAATGTATCAAGTACCGGACTTAACGCAACAGGAATACTTTTATCACCATAAGCAAAGCTTCCACCATGAACATATAAGAGTACAGGTGAAGATTTATAAACTTGCTTAATTGGACCATAAATATCTAGTGTTAAAGAAACACCATTAGTGTTTTTATAAACAACATCACTATAATTCATAGAATTTGAAAAAGTTGTAATATCAAGTTCTTTGGTTGTCCATATATCATCCTTTAAAGAAATATACTTTTCACCAATGCCATAACATAACATTATTCTTTTTTGAAATACTATAGTGAAAATAATAATTGAAATAAATAAAATTAAAAAAAATATTTTCAAAAATTTTTTCATAATAAAAATTCGCCTAATTATAAAACAAATTAGATATAAATCGAATTAAATTAGGACTATCCTTTCTTAAAACTTATATTAGGCACAATCAAAAAATAACAAGTCCATTTGCCAGCCTATTTTCCATCATGCTGCGTTGGCAAATTGACCTAATAGGCCTGCTATGAGGGCAATTCGTCTCCTTGCCTGATGAAAAATATTCATGGCAACTTTGGACTTGTTATTTATTTTCATGTGCTTTATAAATTATAACATAAGAAGTGAAAATAATTCATAAATTAAGAAATTTGTAATTTTCTTGAATATAGTAGATTTTTATTTGCATAAAGTAAAAATAAAATCATAAATAATATTTTGCATTAATATGAATATTAATAATATATAAGTATAAAATTATCAATCCTTTTGAAAGGAGTAGACATGAGTAATCCTTTTGATGTACTTGTTTATTTAGATGAAAATTTAGTCAGAAATTTATCGTCACTAGTATTAACAGGATTTATAGAAACAATAACAAAAACTCAAGCTTTTGATAGAACAATATCTGCAGGATTTCACCAAGGAGACAGGATTGAAAGCTCTAACCAAGGAAGTGTTACAAAAAATGAGAGAGAAGGTTTTAAAGATAAAAATAAATTAGAAGCTAATACTGATTTTGAACACCATCATATGGAGAAAGATATAGATTCAAGACAATGTATAAGAGAAGAAAAAGAAGTTAAAACTACCTATACAACGTTTGTGTTAAATGGCAATTTAATTGACTATCTTAATGAAAATGATCAATTGCAACATAAGAACGAGATGGATATAGAAAATAATAATATAGCTAGTGGTGATTTAATTGAAATTGAAGGAATAATAACCAACAAAGGTGTTTTGTCATATATTGATACATTGATAAATTTAATAACGATATTTGGGACTGATTATTTAAATACATTATCAAAAGACTGCAAAGAAAATATTGATTTTTCGATTTTTTTAAAGATGTTAACATATATAAAAAGTATTTTAACTTATAATAATACTCAAGATTTAATAATGAAAAGTGGAAATGGAGTTGCAATTTTAACTGTAAATAAAGATAATTTTATGAATAACAGATGTAGTGTATTTGATAATATCAATTGTCATTGCAAGGTTGTAGGAAAGGTAATAAAAACTTGTAGTGATGAATGTGATTCCATAAGTTTACTTAGAAAAACAGGTCAGGAAGAGTTTTATGAAAACTTTTTAAAAAAATGCACACCACTTTTAGAATGCTTAAAGAAAAATGATATTTTAGTGCCAGAATGTCCAAATTTAAGAATAAATGAATGTGCAATTCAAATAATGCCTTTGAATATTTATATGTAAATAGTTTCATAAACAATTATTATGTATTTTACACAAAAACACTTGTGTATCTATTGAATACATGATAATATATATTACAAGTGAAATATGTTTATATATAATAAAATTTGTTGATGAAAAAGGATATATATTCATATTTATGGCAGATTAAAGAAAATAGCAAGTTAAAATATACCAACATATGACTTGTTATTATTTTTGAATCGCTAAGAATACAATTTTGAGGTGAGATTAGAATGAAGTTTAGAAGTACTAGAGGATTAGAAAAAGATATGACATCTGCTGAGGCCATAATTAATGGACTTTCAAAAGATGGAGGGCTATATGTACCAGATGAATTTCCTAAGGTATATGATGAATTAAAAAAAGACACAAAAATCAAATATGAAGATTTAGCATTTAAGATTATTAATGAATATTTCACAGACATTGATGATGCAGAATTAATGGGGGCAATTAATGATGCATATAATGATAGATTTAATGTAGAAGTTAAAAATAACTTTTTAGAATTATATCATGGACCAACTTGTGCATTTAAAGATGCAGCATTATTATTTTTACCACAAGTTATGAAAAGAGCTAAGAAAATCTGTGATGTTAAAGAAGATATAACAATTCTTACTGCAACATCAGGAGATACTGGAAAAGCTGCACTTGAGGGTTTTGCAAATGTTGAAGGCTTTAAAGTTGTAGTTTATTATCCTAAAAATGGGGTTAGTGCAATTCAAGAGAGACAAATGTCAAGTCAAGAAGGAAACAATGTTAAGGTCGTTGGAATAAAGGGAAACTTTGATGACGCTCAAACTGGAGTAAAAGAAATATTTGGAGATGATGATTTTAGAGCAGGGTTAGCTCAAAAAGGATTTATTTTATCATCTGCAAACTCAATTAACATTGGAAGACTTGTACCTCAAATAGTGTATTATTTTTATGGATATTTTAATTTAGTAAATCAAGGGGTAATAAAAAAAGATGATGCTATAAATGTAGTGGTTCCAACAGGTAACTTTGGAAATATTTTAGCAGGATATTATGCTAAACAAATGGGATTACCAATAGATAAATTTATTTGTGCATCAAATGAAAACAAAGTTTTAACAGACTTCTTTGAAACAGGGGTATATGATAAGAAGAGAGAACTTGTTTTAACAGAATCACCATCAATGGACATACTTGTTTCATCAAATCTTGAAAGATTATTATATGAAGCAAGCGGAAGAGACACTGAAGTTGTTAGTCAATTGATGAAAGATTTAAATACTAAAGGTGTTTATGAAGTAAATGAAAAAATCAAAAACTTTATAAAAGAATTCTATGGAAACTTTGCAAATACTGAAGAAGTATATGCAGCAATAAAAGAAGTTTATGAAAAAGACAATTACTTAATGGACACACATACTGCAGTAGCATATGTAGTTAAAAATAAATATGTAGAAGAAACTAAAGATGATAAACCAGCTTTAATACTTTCAACAGCAAGTCCATTCAAATTCCCAGCAAGCATTTGTAATGCTCTTAATATTGATATTGAGGGAATAAATGATTTTAAAGTGTTGGAAGAGTTATCAAATAAAACAAATAATAAAATACCAAATAGCTTGAGCACTTTGGAAACAGCTAAAGTATTACATGATGAAGTTTGGGATAAGTCAGAAATGAGAGATGCTCTACTTTCTTACTTAAATTCATAGGGGAAGAGATGCGTATGATTAAAGTTAGAGTACCAGCTACATCAGCAAATATGGGCCCAGGATTTGATTCGCTTGGAATAGCGTTAAATCTATATAATGATTTTGAATTCAGAGAATTAGAAGAGGGTTTAAAATTCAAGGGAATGCCAGAAGAATTCTGTAATGAAAGAAATATAATTTATCAAGCAATGAAACTTTGTTTTGATAAAGCGGGCTATAAAATAAAAGGATTAGAAATAAGTGAAATCAAGCAAGATGTACCAGTAGCTAGAGGCCTTGGAAGTAGCTCTACATGTATAGTTGGGGGACTAGTAGGAGCTAATGAAATCTTAGGCAAGAAGTTTACTGATAATGAATTATTAGAGATGGCAGTAGAAATTGAAGGTCATCCAGATAATGTTGCGCCAGCACTACTTGGGGGTATGGTTGTTGCGATAGTTGATGAAAATAAGACTTTTTACGATAAAGTAGATGTAAAGAAGGGAATTAAGTTTGTTTCAATAATCCCTAATTTTAGATTATCTACAAAAAAAGCAAGAAGTGTAATTCCAAAAGAGATAAGCTTAAAAGATGGTGTTTATAACGTTTCAAGAGCAGCTCTTATGGTAGCATGTTTTTCAAGTGGTAAATATGAATTGATAAAATATGCATGTAAAGATGCCTTTCACCAAAACTACAGAAGTAAGTTAATTCCTGGTTTTGAAGAGGTATATAATAAGAGCTATGAATTAGGAGCATTAGGGTGTTACTTAAGTGGAGCAGGTCCAACAATCATGGCAATTATTAACGAAGAAGATAAGCGCTTTAGCAATGAGCTTAAAGAATTTTTAAAAATAAAAGAATTGGAATGGGATATATTAGAGTTATCTATTGATGATGCGGGGGCAACCATTATAGAAGGTACAAACTAATGAGTGGAGATTACTTAGTTATAGATAAAAGGGTTTTACCTGACGTTTATGAAAAAGTTCTTTATGCAAAAAAACTTTTAAAAGATGGAAAGGTAAAAGAAATAACAGAAGCTGTAAAGATAGCAGGCATAAGCAGAAGTGTATATTACAAATATAAAGACTTTGTATTTGAGTTTTCAGAAACTTCAGAAGGCAGAAAAATAACTTTTAACATTATATTGAAAAATGAAAAAGGGGTTTTATCTAATATTAGTAATTATATAGCAGAGCAAGGAGGAGATATATTGACAATAAATCAAGGTATACCTCTAAATGGATATGCTAATTTAAGTATAACAATAGATCTATCAACTGTGGATGGAGATATAAAAACATTAACTGATGGATTGCTTAACATTCATAATGTGGAGAAAGTTGAGTTTGTCGGTATGGAATAAAAGATAATAGCTTTGAAGTGATGGGGGTCACTTTAAGGCTATTATTATTTTCGTTTTTATATATAGAGCATTATATCAATAAAAACCATAGTTTTAAAGAATGATATATTATATTAGAGTTAATTATGATATATAGATCATCTGTTTATATATTATTTATATATCATTTATAAAAAGATTACACATGACTTTTATAATTAAATTAAGCTATTAATGCATAAATTTAAAAATTACAAATTTACAGGTTAATAGATAAAAAATAAAAGGAGATGTAAACTATGAAAAGTAAAAAAATTAAGACAATAATGGTTACGGCATTAACTGGGTGTATGTTATTATCAGTTACTGCAGTCGCATCAGCAAGTGGAGCTTCAGGATATGAAACATATAAAAGTGCAGCAAAAAATTTAGCAGTTACTAGCAATGCTACATTCCAAACATCATTTGAAGTAAAAGATAATGGAAATACTGACATTTCAGGAACTAGTGTAGAAAAGCTTGAAGGTGCTAATAATTCTTCAATTACAAATATAAAAATTGAAGATGTTACAAAAGAAACTGAGACAAGTAGAATAGATGGTAAATCTATTGTAAAGGATGGAGAAAATTATTATTCTAGTGATAGTAATGGTAAAACGAAAAATGGGAAAGTTGAGAGAAAATTTGATGCTTCATCAAGTAAATCAAAACTAGGAGAAATGGTTTTAGATACTCTAGTTGGAGATGTTAAAAATCAATTTGTTGTAGACGGAGATACAATTAGCGTAAATCTTGAGGGTGCACAAATTCCTGAACTTGCAAAATTAGCTATTTCAGCAGCTGTTGAAGAGGCAAATAATAAAAAAGATTTTAATAAAGGTGAAGATTCAAAAGATGGATTAAAAGATGCATTGAAAAGTATAACAAATTTAAAAAATGTAGATGTTAAATCTTTGAGTATGACTGCCAAAGTAAATGGAAGTACATTGACTGATAATGCCTTTAAAATTGTAATTACTGGCGAAGATGAAAGTGGTGTTTCGCATGAATTTGAAGTATCAGCAGATACTACTATTAGTGGTGTGAATTCAACAAAAGCAGATTCAATTGATACAACAGGTAAGCAAGTACAAACTATGCAAGATAAAATGAACAATAAACAACACTCAAAATAATAAATATTAATATATAGATCACTACAGTGGAAACTAGGATTATGTATGTATTCCTAGAAATTTGATACAAATGTAGTTAAGTATAAGAACTGTCTCAAAATTTAATTTGAAAAAAAAATAGATTTTTCATTTTAAAATTTTGAGACACTTATTTTTAACGGAAGAGGAGGAATTACTATGGCACCTGTACTTAAAGTGAATGAATTAACAAAGACATATAAAAATGGTCGTGGAATAATGGATATATCCTTTGAAATTGAAAAAGGAGATATTTTGGGTTTACTTGGTCCAAATGGTTCTGGAAAAACTACTACTATGAAAATTATCACTGGTTTGTCATATGCAGACAAAGGAAGTGTTCAAATACTTGGAAGTGATTCCTTAGAAGAAAGTTCAAAGGCATTTAAAGAAATCGGATGCCTTATTGAATCACCAGCAATTTATGAGTATCTTACAGCTAGAGAAAATCTAAAACTTGCAGCAAATTATTATGCAGAAATCAAAACACCAAGAATAGATGATATGCTGCAACAAACAGGATTAACAAAATATGCCAATGAGAAGGCCAAAAACTTTTCCCTTGGAATGAAGCAACGTTTGGGGCTTGCTTTAGCATTAATATCTAAACCTAAATTAGTGATTTTAGATGAACCTACGAATGGATTAGATATAGAAGGAACTGTAGATATTAGAGAAATCATAATGAAACAAGCAAAACTTGGTATAACATTTCTTGTTTCAAGTCATATTTCTCATGAAATAGAACTTATGTGTAATAAAGTTGGTATTATGAAGGATGGAAAATTATTAAATGTAACATCAATGAAAAATGCACTAGATGAATGCGAAACTCTAGAAAAGTATTTTCTTAGCCATGTTGGGAGAAAGGAGGAAGAGATATGAATACAATAAGAATCGGAATAATTAATGAAAGTACAAAAATATTTAAAAGAAGTAAGTACAAAGTATTATTAATTTGTATTGGAATATTAAGTATAGCCTTAGGCTTAATAAGCAATTATACAGGAGGATTAATTAATGTTTCATTATCTAATCTTCCATTAAACATATTATCAATATTGACGAATGTTCTTATTCCATTAATTATTTTTATGGTAGTTGCTGATCTTTTTGCAGCAGAACAAGAAAATGGAACAATTAAAGCTGTGATAACAAGGCCTATAAGTAGAAATGAAATTCTTATTTCTAAGATGATAGCTATTTTAATTTATGTAGCAAGCATTTTAATAATCACATTTATAATAGGTTTAGTTATGGAAATATTCTTTGGAAGAACACAAATCATAAGTATTCCAGAGATTTTTATGGCATATGTTGTATCAATATTACCTATAATACCAACAATTCTCCTTTCCATACTAATATCACAATTATCAAAAAATAGCTCTTCTTCAGTAATGTTTTCAGTGCTAATTTATATTATAATTATGTTAAGCGGAATAATTGTTCCGAAAGTATCCTCAATGATATTTATTTCATATACAAATTGGTATAAACTCTTTATTGGAGCTCAAATGCCAATCAAATCAATTTTAACAATTATAGGATTGCTTTTGGGATATTCATTAATATTTTTTTCAGGAGCGTATGCATTGTTTGAGAAGAAAGAATATTAAAACAACTAGGAGGCACCTCCTAGTTAACATATAAATTAGGGGGAATACCTTATTATGATGATAAAAAAGCGTCTTACTATTTCTAATATTCTTATGTTAGTAGTTCCAGCAATATTAATAGTAGCTATTGCTGGAGGAGTGCTTGAGGGCTTTATAGAGATATATGGTAAAAAGATAAAGGGCTTAGATGATAATAATGGAACTTATTATGTACAGAAAGTTTTAAATTCTTATAGTAAAGATTTAAAAAAAAATAATAAAGAAAATGAAGAAGATGAAAAAATTAAAAAAATTCTTAAAGATGTAGGATATAATTTAATAATTACTAGTGATAACGAAACTATCTTTTCAAATTTAACTGAGGAAGATAAAAATTCTATTTCAAGAATCCAAAGTGATATGGTATCTTCATCAGATTCAATAGTACTTGAAATTAATTCGATTTCTTTAGTCAAAAATTCTTTTATAAATAATGATAAAACAATCAGCATTATTGCTGTTAAAAGCAATAGTTTAATGGGTCATGAGCATATGAAAGCTGAGGTTAGAACTTTTTTTGTTAGTTATATGGGAGTTGTATTTGTA